>NZ_JAEHNY010000009.1:0-191255 GCF_016236975.1 Salegentibacter maritimus | reverse complement strand
GGTAGTACCAGGCCTTTTGGTGATTTTGATATGGCTTATGGTGGTTGGGAATTAGAAGGTGAACCCTATACCCAAAATAATAACACCGAATTTTCATGGTTTCGCTCCAGGATGCTAGGGGGAAGAACCAACCATTGGGGACGTATTTCCTTGCGTTTTGGTCCTTTAGACTTTAAAAGAAAGGATTTTGATGGCAAAGGCGATAATTGGCCCATAGGTTATGAAGATGTGAAACCTTATTATGATAAAGTTGATAAGTTAATAGGAGTATTTGGTACTAAAGAAAACCTTCCAAACGAACCAGACGGGTTCTTTTTACCTCCTCCAAAACCAAGACTTCACGAGTTGTATATTAAAAAAGGTGCTACAAAAGCCGGTATCCCTATGATTCCCTCACGTTTGTCTATACTTACCAAGCCTGTTAATAAGGAAAGAGGAGCCTGTTTTTTTTGTAACCAATGCTCAAGATCCTGTATGGCATACGCCGATTTTTCATCATCATCAGTGCTTGTAAAACCGGCTACAGAGACAGGAAATGTAGATTTGTATGTTAATGCTATGGTTCGAGAAGTATTGACCAACGGTGAGGGGGAAGCTACCGGGGTTTCTTATATAAATAAAGAAAATTTAAAAGATTACGAAATTAAAGCTAAAGTGGTAATATTAGCTGCCAGTGCTTGTAGCTCTGCCCGAATTCTACTTAATTCCAAATCTTCTCAACATCCTAATGGTCTTGCTAACTCCAGTGAAGTAGTAGGGAAATATTTGCATGATTCTACAGGTTCTTCACGAGGAGGTTTTATTCCTAAATTAATGGACCGGGAACGCTATAACGAAGATGGAGTGGGGGGTATGCACCTTTATACTCCCTGGTGGCTTAATGACAGTAAGCATCTTGGTTTTACCCGTGGCTATCATATAGAATATTGGGGAGGAATGAGTATGCCGGCCTATGGATTTGGGTTTAACACACAAGCTTTACAAGAAGCGATTGGAGATACTTCACGAAATGCTTATGGCACCGGATTAAAAAGAGATGTGAAAAAATTTTATGGAGCCACCTTTGGAATGGCAGGAAGAGGTGAAAGTATTCCCAGAAAAGATAATTATTGTGAAATAGATGTAAATACGGTAGATAAATTTGGAATCCCTGTTTTAAAATTCAACTATAATTGGTCTGATGAAGAAATAAAACAGGCTGCACACATGCAAGATACTTTTGAAGAGGTGATGCATAATATGGGTGCCATTCCTTTGGGTGACAAGCCCGGAAAAGACTCAAATTACGGGCTGGAAAAACCCGGTAAAATTATTCATGAAGTAGGAACTACCAGAATGGGCGACGATCCGGGAAGTTCGGTTGTAAATAAATTTAATCAGGCTCATGATGTTCCCAATTTGTTTATTATGGATGGCGGGCCCTTTGTTTCCCAGGCCGATAAAAACCCCACATGGACTATCCTGGCCCTGGCCTGGCGTGCTACAGATTATTTGATTGAAGAACTTAAAAAAGGAAATGTTTAAGAGATAAATTATGGATAGAAGGGAATCTTTAAGGACATTGGTAATGGGAGGAATGGCTTCAGGCCTTTTTCTTACCAGCTGTGTAAGCGATAAAAAATCACCTGTTGAAGAAGGTGATATACTAGAGGAAAGGGAAAACTACGGGAGAACACCCGAAGAAATAGAAAGGGATGAAGAATTAATGTCTGAAACTTTTTTTACAAAGGAAGAAATGGCAATGATTGCAAACCTGGCAGATATAATTATACCTGAAGATGAAGAATCGGTCTCTGCTACTGAAGCGGGAGTGCCGGAGTTTATAGAATTTATTGTAAAAGATATCCCAGAGCACCAGTTACCCATGCGAGGAGGTTTAATGTGGCTTAACCGGGAAAGCAGTAAGCAGTTTGATAGGTCTTTTGTTGAAGTTTCAAAAGAGAATCAGTTAAAAATTATCGATCAAATTGCATATCCTCAGGATTTTGAAAAGACATCACCGGGGCCAACTTTCTTCCGAAGAATTAAAAACTTAGTGGTTACCGGCTACTTTACCAGTGAGCCGGGCTTTAAATATCTTGATTATCGTGGAAATACCCCTAATGTTTGGGACGGTGTTCCCGAGCACGTTCTTAAAAAACACGGGATGCAGTACGATCTAGACTTATTGAAACATGCTATGGATCCTAGCACCAGAAACGAAGTGATGAACTGGGATGATTACCAGGTTTAATAGCTGTTAATTTTTAAGGATTTGAATGTAGTAAGGCACTGGTTTTTCTTAAAGAAGGCTAGTGCTTTTAAATTTAGCAATTATTTTTTCTAAAAATGTTTAAATACTACGCTTTAAGTATTCTGAAGGGGTTAAGCCAATAGTTTTTTTAAAAATTCTATTGTAATAAGATAAGCTATTAAACCCCGATGCAAAACAAGATTTGGAAATTGAATAGTTGCTATGTACTTCTTTTAATAATTTACAGGAATAATTTATACGTAGCTCGTTAAGATAGGTGATAAAAGATTTTCCAGTATGTTGTTTAAAAAATCTGCAAAATGCTGTTTTATTCATACCGGCTATGCCTGCAATTTTTTCAAGACTAATATCCTCTTTAAAATTCAACATTAAAAACTCCATGACCTCGCTTAATCGTTGATCTGATACTTGATGATGATTTAACCAGTTTACACTTCCTAAATAAGTATTATTAGAATGAACAGAAAGCGAATAAAAAACCTGAAGTATGTTTATTGCTTGTAATGGTACAGGCAGCTCTCGCAATTGAAAAAGTAGATTTTCAATTTTATTCTTTTTAAAACTGTGAAAAGTGGCCCCTCTTTCGCTTAAGTTGTGAATAAGCCTTATATATTGAAATTCTTCTTTATTGCTTTCAATAGCCTCAAAAAACGACTGATTTAAATGAAGAACATAGGCTTCAGAAAAATTTTTAGAAGAACTTTGAAACATATGTGGAATATTCTTTCCTATTAAAAACAGATTCCCTTCCTCAAAGGTTCCAATAAAATCCCCCGCAAAGAGGGTGCCCTTTCCTTGTTTTATGTATACCAGTTCAATTTCGGGGTGATAATGCCATAAGCGTAGAAACTGTCGCTCTTTATGATGGCTAAATTCGAAGTTACTTTTTAAATTTTTATGAAGAAAATGAAGTTTCATTTTTTAAAAGTTTAAGACAAGACTATACGGTAATTTTCAAATTTATTAAATAAATGCTTCAAATGAGCAAATATTGTACAATAGAATGCAAATTAATGTGAAAGAAATAAGCAGGAATAAGTATAATTTTGGTAGGGTGTTTCTTTTTGTTTAGGGCAAAGTTGCTTAAAGTTTTAGTAAAAGTGTTTTAACCCTTATCCAGCTTAGTGCTTTTTTTAGTAAAAATATTTTAAAAGCCCTTGGTCTTTAATCCTTTAGTTGGGAAGTGATGTTAATTAAAAACAGCTTAAAAATTAGAAGAAATACGATTGTTATTATCTTATTTAAAATTTGTTATGAATAGAATTCTATCATTGTTTTTGTTTTTTGTTTTTGTAAGCCTTACTGCCCAGGAGCGGGAGGGGAACATTGTAGAGTATTTTGGAAAAGAAAAGGTTGAAGATGTGCACGAAGGAGAAGTGCTTCATATTTTTACAGAAGCTCTTATTTATAAAGAACAACAACTTCCAAAAGACACCGAGGCTGTAGAATATGATCCTCTTTTCGCAAAATTTATAGGTAAAGCCAAAAGCGGAATAAAAAAGGGAAAGTCTACCGGTAAAAATTATCGCGGAGAACCCATAAGATGGGAAGAAATAGAAGTAAATGAAAATAGTGAATTTCAGGATTCCGGTTTAAGAGACGGTTATTTGTATTTAGAGTACGAGGCAGATGCAGAGGAGATAGTTTTGTTAGATGCATCTGGACATACCAGTGTGTTGGTTAATGGGTTTCCTCATGAGGGGGATTATTATGATTTTGGTTGGAATTTAATTCCTCTTAAATTAAAGAAGGGAAAGAATGAGTTTATCCTTTCTTCAGGTCGTTTTTCCCGAATGCGTGCAAGGCTTATAAAACCCAAAAAAGAGCTTCAATTTACGCAGCGGGATATGACTTTGCCCGAAATCTTAATACAACAAAAGGAAAATTTCCCTGCAGCAATTAGGATAGCAAATACAAGTGAGAAAAATATAGAAAATATAAAGGTAGTAGCCCGTGTAGCCAATGCTGTTGCTGAAACAGCTATTTCAGCACTACCGGCATTACATGTTAGAAAAGTACCTTTTGAAATTCCTTCTGCCAATATCCCTAAAGGAAAAAAAGAAGTGCAAGTAGTGTTAGAGCTTGTAAATGCTAACAGGAAAATATTAGATGTACATACTTTATCACTTCCGGTAAAATCAAAATACGAACATCATAAAAAAACCTTTGTGAGCAACATTGATGGTAGTGTACAGTATTATAGTATGGCACCTTCTTTAGATACTGTTAGTGAAAACCAGGCTATGTTCTTTTCTTTGCATGGAGCTTCGGTAGAAGCTGTTAATCAGGCTAATGCTTATCAGCAAAAAGATTGGGGGCATATTGTGGCACCTACCAATAGAAGGCCGTTTGGTTTTGCCTGGGAAGATTGGGGGCGTTTAGATGCTCTTGAAGTTCTTGCGCATTCAGAAAATGAATGGAAAACCGATGCCACGCATACTTATTTAACCGGTCACTCTATGGGAGGGCACGGTACCTGGTATTTAGGTGCAACTTACCCCGATAAATTCGCAGCTATTGCTCCTGCAGCAGGCTATCCTGATCTATTGTTGTATCGTGAAAGCTTTAAACGGCGAATTACCGATAATCCACAGCTGCTTCAGGAAAGGTTTAAAATGGGAGTAGAGGAATTTAATAAAAGAACGGCCGTTCAATTAAATTCAAAAAAAGAGGAAGACCTAAGTGCAATGATTAAAAGGGCCGGTAACACCAGCCGTACTTTAAAATTAATAGAGAATTATCTAAACTTTGGTATCTATGTGCTGCACGGCGAGGTAGATTCAGTTGTTCCAACATTTATAGCGAGAGATATGCGCGAGCGTTTGGGTACTTTTCATAATGACTTTGTTTATTATGAATATCCCAACGGTACTCATTGGTATGGTAACCACAGTATGGATTGGCCGTTAATATTTGACTTTTTTAAGGCGCACGATAAGAAAACCGACGAGAACCAAAATGATTTTTCATTTAAAACGGCTTCTCCTGGGGTTTCAGAAAAAGCACATTACATAAAAATCCTTCAACAAGAGCGTCCTTTTGAAATTAGTAATATTTCAGTAGAAAAGGATAGTACTTTACTTCAGATTTTTACGGAAAACGTAAAAACTATTGAAGTTGACTTTTCAGAGTTTTCTGTAAAACCAGATTCTATAGTTATAGATGAGGTTCGTATTGCCGTAAATAAAGAGCTGAAGTCTTTGGTGATGAAAAAAATGAAATCTAACTGGGAAGTGACTAAAAAGCCTGGTTACCAGGAAAAAGGCCCGCATAGGTATGGCGGCTTTAAAGATGCCTTTAAAAATAAGCCTGTTTTGGTTTATGCAACCCAGGGAAGTGACAGGGAAAATAAATGGTATTATCACCGTGCAAAATTTGATGCCGAGAAATTTTATTACCGTGCCAATGGAGACCTAACTTTGGTAGCCGATACAGAATTCAATCCAGAAGATTACCCAGATCAAAATATAATCTTATACGGAAACAGCGATAACCATGCAAGTTGGAAATCTATGCTCAAAGATTCACCTATTCAGGTTTCTAAAGGTGAAATGACTGTAGATGGAAAAACTTTGAAAGGAAAAGATCTGGGAGCATATTTTATATACCCCAGAAAAGATAGTGATTTGGCAAGTATAGGGGTAATTACCGCTACCGGCGAGCAAGGAATGAAAGCTGCCTGGGGCAACGATTATTTGTTAAATGGTACATTTTATCCGGACTTTATGATTTTTGAAGATACGATGATGCATGAAGGACTTCCCGGGATAAAAGCTGCCGGCTTTTTTGATAATTCCTGGCGTATTGAAGTAAACGATGTGATATGGAACGAGTAAACCAACCATTAAAGTAATTACTTATAAAACAACGCAAAAGCTAAGAACTTGAATAAAATTTTAAAAATAAGCGAACAGGATAATGTTGGTGTAGCCTTGTGCAATTTAGTTTCTGGTGAAATTATAGAGCTTTCGGGAGCACAAATTGAAGTATCACAAAATATAGAGATTAAACATAAAATTGCCCTGCAGCAGTTTAGTCCCGGAGATATTATTGTTATGTATGGTGTTCCTGTAGGAGAAGTGGTTTTGCCAATTGGTCGTGGAGATGCTTTAACTATTGAAAATATAAAACACCGTGCAGCCGATTATAAATATGAGGGCACAACTTACAATTATAATTCGCCAGATATCACCTCCCTTAAGAACAAAACTTTTATGGGCTATCATAGAGAGGATGGCCAGGTTGGCACTGCTAATTACTGGTTATTTGTACCGCTGGTTTTTTGTCAAAATAGGAATTTAAAGGTATTAAAAGAGGCCTTTGAAACCGAGTTGGGTTATAAGCAGGAAAACCCATATAAATTGCAATTGAGGCAAATGCTCTCTGGAGACTCTGATGCAGTAGCTAATGCTGAAGTCATTAATGAGCAAGTCTTTAAGAATGTAGACGGAATTAAATTCCTTGCTCACGAAGGTGGTTGTGGGGGTACACGGGATGATGCCCAGGCATTGGTGAATTTACTTGCAGGCTATATTAAAAACCCCAATGTAGCAGGTGCAACGGTATTGAGTTTAGGTTGCCAACACGCCCAAATGAGTTTACTGGAAGAAGCACTGGTTAAACTGAACCCACAGAAACCGGTTCTTTATTTTGAGCAACAGCAGTTTTCTTCAGAAAAAGATATGTTACAGGAAATAGTTTCCAAAACCTATCCCGAGTTGGAAAAAGCTAACAGCATGGAGAGAAAACCTGCAAGTTTGGATAAACTCAATATCGGTTTGGAATGTGGCGGATCTGATGGATTTTCGGGCATTACCGCCAATCCATTAATTGGTTATATAGCCGATAAAATTACGGCTGTAGGTGGCCGCGCTATGCTCTCTGAATTCCCGGAACTATGTGGGGTAGAACAGGATTTGATAGATCGTTGCCAAAATAGGGAAATGGCAGATAAGTTTATAAATTTAATGGAAACTTATAATACCCAGGCGCAAAAAGTAGGGTCGGGCTTCGATATGAACCCTTCCCCTGGTAATATAAAAGATGGCTTAATAACCGATGCAATTAAATCGGCAGGTGCAGCGACCAAGGCAGGTAGATCGCCAATAAGTGGAATCCTTGATTATACAGAACATCCCGTAAAAAGCGGTTTACATTTACTGTGTACTCCCGGGAACGATGTAGAATCTACCACCGGGTTAGCCGGATCTGGAGCAAATTTAATCCTATTTTCAACTGGGTTGGGTACGCCTACAGGAAACCCGGTTTGTCCTGTTATTAAAATATCTTCAAACTCTGCTTTGCCAAAGAAGATGAAGGATATTATTGATTTTGATGCGGGGAAGTTAATTTCAGAAGAAGCAGATTTAGAAAATTTATCAGAAGATCTCTTAAATCTAATTATTGAAATAGCCAGCGGAAAAACATTAACCTGTGCCCACAAGTTGGGACAGGACGATTTTATTCCCTGGAAAAGAGGGGTTTCATTATAACACTTAATCTATACCTATGAAAAAAGCAACGTTGGTTATTTTAATGTTAATACATTTTGCAGTGTTTTCACAGGGAGATGAAGACTATATTCCCGCAAAAGAAAATTTAGAAGCCCGACAATGGTTTCAGGATGCCAAATTTGGGATGTTTATTCACTGGGGGGTATATAGTGTTTTAGGAGATGGAGAGTGGGTAATGAACAATCAGAATATTTCGAAAGAAAATTATGAGAAGTTGCCTGGTTTTTTCAACCCAATAGATTTTGATGCCAAAAAATGGGTGGCGATGGCTAAGAATTCAGGTGTGAAATATATTACAGTAACCACGCGTCATCACGATGGCTTTTCTATGTTTAACACCGGGGCCTCACCTTATAATATTGTAGAGGCTACGCCATTTGGCCGGGATGTAATAAAAGAGCTTGCAGAAGCTTGTAGGGCCAACGATATAAAACTTTTTTTCTACTATTCCCTGTTAGACTGGCATCATAAAGATTATTACCCATTGGGAAGAACAGGCAATGGAATTGCCGATAAAAATACCAGTGGTAATTGGGACGAGTATATAGCGTTTATGAAACAGCAATTAACCGAGTTGCTTACAAATTATGGTGAAATTGGAGGGATTTGGTTTGATGGACATTGGGACAAGAAGGATGCCAACTGGCATTATCAGGAAATTTATGAATTAATCCATAAACTACAACCTCAAGCTTTAATAGGAAACAATCATCATATAGCGCCTATAAAAGGAGAGGATTTTCAAATGTTTGAAAGGGATTTGCCTGGCTATAATACCACGGGTTTTGGAACAGCTAAAGAAAATATAGGGGAACTACCTAAGGAAATTTGTGAAACAATTAATGGTTCCTGGGGATTTAACCTGCAGGATTCTAAGCATAAGTCTAAAAAAGAACTGGTTCGTTATTTAATCAAATCGGCAGGTTTTGGTAGTAACCTTTTACTCAATGTTGGGCCTATGCCTAATGGCGAGATTCAAAAAGAACATCAGGAGTCGTTTTTAGAAATTGGAGATTGGCTCCAAACTTACGGCGAAGCAATTTATGGAACCAGGCAGGGGCCGTTAGCCCCCAGGGAGAATGTGGTATCTACCCTTAAAGACAATGAAGTGTTTTTATGGCTTTTGGGCGATAAGGATACCTATTTTATTGAAGGCTTTTTTCCAGAAACAAAAAGAATGGTTTATTGGAAGGATGGATCTACAATAAATTTTGAAAAGACAAAATTCGGAACTTTTATAGAGATCCCGGAGGCTAAGAAAAATAACATAGCAACATTGGTGAGTTATAAAATACAAAATGAATAAGTAAAATAATATGGGTCATAGTTTAAAAGGAAAGTCGAGCATAATTACAGGTGGAGGAAGCGGTATAGGCAAGGCAATTTCAATGGAATTTGCGAATGCCGGTGCTAATGTGTTTATCCTGGATTATAATGAAGAGACGGCAAAAAATACGGTAGAAGAAATTACTTCAGCCGGAGGTAAGGCAAGGTTTTTTGCTTGTGATGTAACCAAAAAAGAACAGGTTGATAAAATAATTACTGAGATTACCGGTGAATCTTCAATTGATATTTTGGTAAACAACGCGGGTATTGCCCACGTGGGTAATGTAGAGAATACAAATGAAGAGGATTTAGATAGAATTTACGAAGTTAATATCAAGGGTGTTTTTAACTGTTTAAAATCGGTTATCCCCTATATGAAGTCGGCAAAAAATGGATGTATAATTAATATGGCGAGTATTGCTTCTGTAGTTGGGATTCAGGACCGTTTTGCCTATTCCATGTCTAAAGGCGCGGTACTTACCATGACTTACTCTATTGCAAAAGATTATATAGACTATGGTATACGCTGTAATAGTATTGCACCGGCCAGGGTGCATACCCCGTTTGTAGATGGTTTTATTGCCAAAAACTACCCCGGGCAAGAGGAAGAGATGTTTGAAAAACTCTCCAAAACACAACCTATAGGCCGTATGGGAAGTACTAAAGAGGTGGCAAAGCTTGCCCTTTACCTGGCTTCAGACGATGCAGCATTTACAACAGGAACCAATTTTCCAATAGACGGAGGTTTTATAAAATTACAAGGATAATAAATAATAGATATGAAAAAAGTAATAATAGCTCTTAGTATTTTAATAGGCTTGCAGGGATATGCACAATCTCCCGAAGAAAAAGCTATAAAAGAGCATGGCTATCCAGAATGGTTTAAGGAAGCAAAACTGGGTATTTTTATTCATTGGGGCTTGTATTCAGTACCGGCTTATGGAGGTAAAGAATCTTATGCCGAATGGTTTTTAAGAGGAATGCAAACCAACGATAGTTTACGTAACGCTTTTGTAGATGAGCATTACGGAACTAATTTCACTTATAAAGATTTTGCCGGAGAATTTAAAGCAGAACTCTTTGATCCCGAAGAATGGGCTGAAATTTTTAAAGAGGCCGGTGCTAAATATGTGGTATTGGTTTCTAAACATCACGATGGCTATACCTTATGGCCAAGTAAATTTAACCGAAACTGGAACAGTGTAGATACCGGCCCAAAACGTGATATTGTAGGTGAATTAACAGAAGCCGTTAGGGACGAGGACCTTAAAATGGGATTATATTATTCTCTAGCCGAATGGAACCATCCTTTACACCGCTGGTATACAGATCCGCACGATAGTATTGGACGATATGTTGAAGAATATATGGTGCCGCAGTTTAAAGAATTGGTAAAGGAATATAAACCTACTTTGATTTTTTCTGATGGCGAATGGTATAATACAGCCGAACAATGGCAAGCTCCACAGCTAATAAATTGGTATTACGAAACAGTAGGAAAAGATGCTATAGTGAATAATCGTTGGGGCCATGGCCTTGATGTTGGTTTTTTAACCCCGGAATATAGTTCAGGAATTGTAGAGACCGAAAGACCCTGGGCAGAGGTAAGAGGAATTGGCCGTAGTTTTGGCTTAAACCGAAATGAAAATTTAGAGGCCTACGGAACCGGAAAGGAACTCATTGAAAGGTTTGTACAAACCGTTGCCAATGGTGGTGGCATGATCTTGAATGTTGGCCCAAGGGCCGATGGGCAAATTCCTATGATTCAACAGGAACGTTTAAAACAGTTGGGAACCTGGTTGGATATTAATGGAGAAGCTATTTATGGTGCTGAAGCCTATTCAAAAACGGGAGAAGAAAAAGAAGTTAGTTTACAAAGGGTAGATAGTGTAATTAACTTTAACTGGGTAAGAAATTCACCTATAAAAGGAATACGCGAAGACGATTTTCAGGCAACCTGGGAAGGCTTTATTGTAGCGCCAAAAACAGGGAAATATACTTTTGAAATTGAGGTAGATGACGAAGCTATGGTGCAAATTGATGGCAAAACCATTATTAATAGTAATTATACAGCACCCGATAATGAAGCTGAGGTTATGGGAGCCAACACCGGGACTTCAGATAAAGGTACAATTCGTTTAAAGGCCAACGAGCGTACTCCAATTAAAATTAATTACCGCGAGAAAAAACAAAACGCCAAGATTAAATTGTTTTGGAGCACGGCTAATTCTGAAAAGGAACTAGTTCCTTCACAGGCATTTTTTATTGATAAAAATGGGGAGGAGAAAGGTTTACAAGCGCAATTCACTTCTTTAAAAACCTATTTAAGTTATACAAAGAATAACGATGCTTTATACGCTATAAGTTATGAATGGCCAGATGATGAGTTAGCATTGAAAATAGACAAACCTGCTAAGGATGCAAAAGTTCATTTGTTGGGCTTGGATAGGGAATTACCCTGGACATACAGTAACAATACATTAATTATAGATACATCAGGTATTAAATATGGGGAGTTACCCGGTCACGATGCCTGGACTTTTAAAATTCAGTAAAAAATAGATTATGAAATTAATACGATTTGGAGCTCCCGGACAGGA
This sequence comes from Salegentibacter maritimus, assembly GCF_016236975.1. NCBI lineage: Bacteria > Pseudomonadati > Bacteroidota > Flavobacteriia > Flavobacteriales > Flavobacteriaceae > Salegentibacter > Salegentibacter maritimus. Next base: position 179,562 of record NZ_JAEHNY010000009.1, on the reverse strand, counting down.
AAAACCGGGAATTGAATTAGAAACAGGAAAAAGAATAGATGTTTCGGCATTTGGAAAAGATTATACCGAAGATTTTTTTGCCGAAAACGGTCTGGAAGATCTTAAAAACTGGCTTTCAGAAAATAAAGATAATTGCCCCGAAATAGATTCAGAAGAACGTTTGGGAGCACCGGTTAATCGTCCTTCCAAATTGGTTTGTATTGGTTTAAACTATGCAAAACACGCAGAAGAAAGCGGTATGGAGGTGCCATCAGAACCCGTTATATTTTTTAAAGCAAGTAGCGCCATTGTAGGGCCTAACGACGATGTAATTATTCCTAAAGGCAGCCAAAAGACCGACTGGGAAGTAGAATTGGGAGTTGTGATTGGTAAAAAGGCCAGTTATGTTTCTGAAGAGGAAGCCATGGATTATGTGGCCGGCTATGTGTTGCATAATGATTATAGCGAGCGTGAATTTCAATTAGAGCGTTTAGGGCAATGGGTTAAGGGAAAAAGCTGTGATACGTTTGCACCCTTAGGACCATTTTTGGCTACTAAAGATGAAATTCCAAATCCTCATAACCTTGATTTATGGTTAAAACTAAATGGTGAGATTAAGCAGCAAAGCAACACTTCAGATTTTGTTTTTAACATACCTCAGGTAATAAGCTATGTAAGTCAGTTTATGAGTTTATTGCCCGGAGATATTATTTCTACCGGAACTCCATTTGGGGTAGGAATGGGCTTAAATCCGCAGCGCTACCTGAAACCAGGGGATGTAGTTGAATTGGGTATAGAAGGCCTTGGGACTTCTAAACAAGTGGCAAAAGCTTATAAAGAATAGGCAATGAGGATAGATAGCCATCAGCATTTTTGGAAGTTTGAGAAGGAGAAAGACGCCTGGATTCCCGATGAGATGTCGGTAATTAGGAAGGATTTTTTTCCTGAAAACCTAAAGCCTGTTCTGGAAAAGAATAAGGTTGATGGTTGTGTGGCAGTGCAAGCCGCTCCCACTGAAAATGAGACCAAATTTTTGCTGAATCTGGCTAAAGAATATGAGTTTATAAAAGGAGTTGTAGGTTGGGTTGATTTTACCGGCGATAATCTTGAGGAACGCCTCACACATTTTTCAAAAGATCCTAAATTTAAAGGAGTTCGGCATTTATTACAGGCTAAACCGGCTAGTTATATGCTTCAACCCGAATTTTTGAAGGGCATGGAAGCTTTTGGAAACTTCAACCTAACCTACGATCTTTTGGTGTTAGAAAATCAGTTGGCCAATACTATTGAATTGGTTTCTAATTTTCCAAACCAAAAGTTTGTTTTAAATCACCTCGCCAAACCCAATGTTTCAAAAGGAATTTCTAAAAACTGGAAAGAATTAATTACAAAACTGGCAGATAAAAAGAATGTGTGCTGTAAGCTTTCCGGTCTATTAACCGAAACTGAGAATTTTAACTGGAAGACCGAAGATTTTCGAGTTTTTATCGATTTTGCCTTGGAAGTTTTTGGACCCGATAGATTAATGTTTGGATCTGATTGGCCGGTTTCTTTGGCAGCTGGTAATTATGCTGATACTGTAGCAATAATCGAATCTTCTTTAAGGACTAAAAACGAAATCGTTATCGAAAAAATTATGGGACTTAACGCAATAAATTTCTACCAATTATGATTAAAAAATTACTGTTTTTAGTTTTCTTAATAGGACTTGGATGTTCGGCTCCCTCCGATAGGAAAAAGGAAACCGAAAAAGACTTAAACAAGCACGTGCTTTGGTATGCACAACCTGCTTCAAAATGGATGGAAGCTTTGCCCATCGGAAACGGAAGGTTGGGAGCCATGATTTTTGGAGACACAATTAATGAGCGAATTCAATTAAATGAAGATTCGCTTTGGCCCGGCGGCCCTGATTGGGGCGATTCAAAAGGAAGTCCAGAAGATTTAGATTATATCAGACAATTAATTCTGAATGGAAAAACAAGCAAGGCCGATAACGAAATTATTGAACGCTTTTCAAATAAAGATATCGTGAAATCCCATCAAACTATGGGAGATCTTTACCTGGATTTTGACCATACTGGAAAAGTTAAAGATTATAGGCGAAGCCTTAGCCTGAACGATGCTTTGGCAGAAGTGAGCTATACCATAGATGGCGAGGAATATCATCGTAAAATTTTTGCTACTGCTGCAGATGATGCCATCATAATTCAATTAAGTACCACGGCGCAAGCTGGACTAAATTTTAATGTAAACTTAGACCGTCCGGAAGATGAAGGGCATAAAACAGTAGAAGTAAGTAGCCCTGGCGAGAACCAAATTTCCATGTTAGGTGAAATTACCCAGATGGGTGCCGTAAAAAATTCAAAACCTAAACCATTGGATTATGGGGTGAAATTTGAAACTTTACTCCAGGCTGAAACAGATTCCGGGAAAATTTATTCAGATGCTTCCGGCTTAAAAATAGAAGGTTCTAAAGAAGTAACTTTATACCTCGTAGCTAATACTTCCTTTTATTCTGAAGATTTTCAAGAAAAGAATAGGCTGACCTTAGAAAACCTTGGTCAAAAAACTTTTGAAGAATTATTAGAAGCACACAAAAAGGATTATCAGGAATTGTTTGCAAGAGTAGATTTTTCGCTTGGCGAAGCTGTTAAAGACAGTATCCCAACCGATAAAAGACTGGCGGCTTTCAAGAAAGGAAAGGAAGACCGGGGGTTAATCACCGATTTGTTTCAATATGGTAGGTATTTATTAATTTCTTCTTCAAGACCAGGTACCAATCCTGCCAATTTACAGGGTTTATGGAATCAACATATTGCCGCACCCTGGAATGCCGATTATCATTTAAACGTAAACTTACAAATGAATTACTGGCCTGCAGAAGTTACCAACCTAAGTGAACTTCATAAGCCTTTATTTGATTATACAAAGCGTTTGGTGAAAAGAGGGAAAAATACTGCCAGAGAACAATATGGTTTGGAAGGAGCGGTGCTACATAATGCTTCCGATTTATGGGCTTCTCCTTCTATGCAGGCACGTAAGGCTTATTGGGGCAGTTGGGTGCACGGTGGTGGTTGGCTTGCCCAGCACTTTTGGCAACATTACCTGTTCACTCAGGATAAAGAGTTTCTTAAAACTACCGCTTATCCTGTGCTAAAGGAGTTTGCGACATTTTATTCCGGGTGGTTGGTGAAAGATGAAAATACCGGAAAATATGTTTCTTTCCCTGAAACGTCCCCCGAGAATTCTTATATAAATGAAGAGGGGGAAAGGGTAGCTCTTTCTCACGGTAGTGCTATGGGGCATCAAATAATAGCTGAAGTTTTTGACAATACCTTAAAAGCAGCAGAGATCCTGGATATAGAAGATGGTATTTTAAAAGAAATTGAAAATAAACGAAATAACTTAACCCCGGGTGTGAAGTTAGGGGCTGATGGCCGTATTTTAGAATGGACCAAAGCCTATGAGGAACCTGAAAAGGGACATAGGCACCTTTCCCATTTGTATGCCCTTCATCCGGGTTCAGAGATTACAGAAGCTGATTCCAGCTTATTCGAAGGAGCACAAAAATCTATAGATTATCGTTTGGAACACGGAGGTGCGGGAACCGGTTGGAGTAGGGCCTGGATGATAAATTTTAATGCTCGATTATTAGATGCGAAAGCGGCAAAGGAGAATATACACAAGTTTTTTGAAATTTCCCTGGCCGATAATTTATTCGATTTACACCCTCCATTTCAAATTGATGGAAACTTTGGCTATACAGCAGGTATTGCCGAAATGTTGTTGCAGTCTCACGAAGGCTTTTTACGTATTTTACCGGCATTACCCGATACCTGGAAAAAAGGTCGTATAAAAGGACTTAAGGCAAGGGGAGATATAAGCGTGGATATAAGTTGGGAATTGGGAAGATTAAAGCAACTTACTTTAAAAGCCAATAAGAAACAGCAAGTTAAACTTAAGTATGAAAAGAAAGAAATACTAATTGAACTTCCCGGCGATAATCAGGAAGTGATATTGAATTCAGAATTAAAAAAGAAGCAATAATTTATGAAAAACCTACATGCAAAATTATTTTACTTCCTTTTTCTAATTTGTTTTAGTTTAAATGCTCAGGAACAAAAACCGAATGTGGTTTTGTTTTTTGTAGATGATATGGGCTGGCAGGATACTTCGGTTCCATTTTGGACAAAAGAAACAGCTTTTAATAAACGTTACCATACGCCAAATATGGAACGTTTGGCAAAAAAGGGAACTAAATTTACCCAGGCCTACGCAACTCCTATATGTTCCCCCTCAAGAGTAAGTATTTTAACAGGAGCCAATGCAGCGCGGCATCGAGTTACCAATTGGACGTTAAATAAGAACGAATCTAAAGATGCTAGTGATGAGCAGCTTGAGTTTCCCCAATGGAATATGAATGGAATCTCCAACAGTGAAGATGTTCCCAATTCTTTTGTCGCAAATACTTTGCCTCAAATATTACAACAAAATGGGTATCATACCATTCATGCCGGAAAAGCACATTTAGGAGCTAAAAATACACCGGGTGAAGATCCTTTAAGTTTAGGTTTTGACGAGAATATTGCCGGTCACGCTGCCGGAGCACCGGAGAGCTTTTTAGGGACAGAAAATTTTGGGAATGGAAAACCCGGTAAAGAGGAATGGGCTGTTCCCGGCTTAGAAAAATACCACGGCGAAGATATTTTTTTAACCGAAGCTATTACCCGTGAAGCATTACAAAGCCTTGATAAGTTGGCTGGTAAGAAACCTTTCTTTTTGCATATGGCCCATTATGCAGTGCACATTCCCATAATGGCCGATACACGCTTCTACCAAAAATATCTTGATGCCGGTTTAGATAAAACCGAAGCTAAATATGCTTCTATGGTAGAAGGAATGGATAAAAGTTTGGGGAATATTATGGATTATCTGGAAGAAAAAGATTTGGAAGAAAACACGATCATTCTTTTTATGTCAGACAATGGTGGGTTAAGTGCCCACGCCCGTGGTGGAGAACCCCATACGCACAATGCACCTTTAAATAGCGGTAAGGGATCTGCTTACGAAGGAGGAATTAGGGTGCCTATGTTGGTTTATTGGCCTGGAAAAACCAGTCCGGGCTCTAAGGTTGAAGACTATATTATAATTGAAGATTTCTTTCCTTCTATTTTGGCTATGACCAAAAGCTCAATTCCTGAATTAAAGCAAAAAGTAGACGGTCAAAGCTTTGTGCCATTACTGGAAGAAAATAAACAGTCTCGTAATCAACGTCCCTTATTTTGGCATTATCCTAATAAATGGGGAGGCAGTGGCCCCGGAATAGCTCCTTTTAGTTCAGTTAGAAAAGGAGATTATAAACTTATTTATTACCATAAAGATCGTGGTTTTGAGCTTTTTAATATCAAGAAGGATATTGGGGAAACCATAAATATTGCCAAATCAAATGCTAAAAAAACAAAGGAGCTTGCCAAAATTTTAAGTGCTCATTTAGAAGAGGTGAATGCGCAAATGCCTTTGGACAAACGAACCAATAAAAAAGTAGAATTACCTATAAAAATTTTAGAAAATGAATAAAAAAACCTTAATCATTCTACTGGTACTGGTTATCAGTTTAGTTTCCTGTAAAGAGAAAGTGACCAAACCTGAACCTGTGGGGCCTATTCCATCACAAAGGCAATTGGCCTGGCAAGACCTGGAATATTATGCTTTTATTCATTTTAATATGAATACGTTCACCGATATGGAGTGGGGTGAAGGTGGCGAATCTCCAAAGAATTTTAACCCTACAAACCTTGATACCCGGCAGTGGGCAAAAACAGCCAAAGAAGCCGGAATGAAAGGAATTATCATAACGGCCAAACATCACGACGGGTTTTGTCTCTGGCCTACAGAAACTACAGAGCATTCGGTTAAAAATTCACCATGGAAAAATGGCGAGGGAGATGTGGTAAAAGAACTCGCGGAAGCCTGTGAAGAATTCGGATTGAAATTTGGAGTTTATTTATCTCCATGGGATCGTAATCATCCCGAATATGGCCGGAAAGAATACGTTGAGATTTTTCATAAGCAACTTGAAGAATTGATGACCAATTACGGACCGATTTTCGAGGTCTGGTTTGACGGGGCCAATGGTGGTACCGGTTATTATGGGGGCGCAAATGAAGAGCGGAAAATCGATAATAAAACATATTATCAATGGGATAAAGCCATTTCCATAATAAGGGAGCATCAACCTGATGCGGTAATATTCGGAGATGGCGGTCCGGGTGTTCGCTGGGTTGGAAACGAAGAAGGTATAGCTGGTAAGACCAATTGGAGTATTATCAGAAGAGATGAGGTTTACCCCGGTTGGCCAAAATATAAGGAATTGCAGTTCGGTCATGAAGATGGGACGCATTGGGTGCCTGCTGAAGCCGATGTATCCATAAGGCCGGGTTGGTACTACCATGCCAGGGAAGACCATCAGGTAAAAACTTTGCCACATTTGTTGGATATTTATTATAAATCGGTGGGTAGAAATGCTAGTTTATTATTGAATTTGCCGGTGGATACTCGTGGCCTTGTGCATGAGAAGGATGTAGAGCAATTAATGAAGTTGCGCAAACAGCTTGATAAAGATTTTGCCCAGAATTTGGCGACCAATGCCAATGTCACGGCTTCTTCAGAAGCAGGATCAGATTATACTGCTCAAAATACGACTAATGGTGATACTGAAGCATATTGGATGCCCGAAAAAGAAAGCATAAAATCCTACATATCAATTCAATTTAATGAACCTCAGGAAGTTAATCGTTTTGTGGCGCAGGAATATATAGCTCTGGGACAAAGAGTGAAATCTTTTGAATTGGAAGGCTTGATTGATGGTGAATGGAAAAATATAAGTTCGGGTACTACTATAGGTTATAAACGAATATTAAGATTTGATGTAGTAAAGGTTGATGCCCTGCGTTTAAGCATTTTGGATGCCAAAGCAAGACCACTAATTTCAAATATTGAAGTCTACAGGGCACCATTAGTAATGGAAGCTCCACAAATTGTTCAAAACAAAAGTGGCGAAATTAACCTGGAGAGCTACGATAATGGTCTGGAAATATACTATACCTTAAATGGAGAGAAACCCAACAAAGATTCTGAACACTATTCTGAAGCTTTTGTTTTGCAAGATCCTACCCAGGTAATGGCGGTTGCGTATAACCCCACAACCAATTCCTATAGTGAAATTTCAACTAAAAGACTGGATATACCTAAAAAGAATTGGAAAGTAATAGATGAGAAAGATGAAGCAGATAAAATTATAGACGCCAATATCAATTCGGTTTGGACAAAAGAAGGCAAACTTCCGCAGGAAATTATAGTAGACCTTGGTGCCTCTTATAACTTAAAAGGATTCACTTATTTACCACATCAAAGTAGATGGCCACAAGGTGTGATTGCCGACTATAAATTTTTGGTTAGCCAAAACGGCAAGCAGTGGACAAAAGTTAGTGAAGGAGAGTTTTCTAATATTAAGAACAATCCTATAGAGCAGCTTATTGAATTTAAAACTACAAAGGCTCGTTATTTTAAGTTTATAGGAAAAAGAAGTGCCGATGATTCAGAAGTTCTTGGAATTGCTGAAATAGGGGTGATCACAGAATAATAGTCGTTTAGGAAGAAGAATTAAAAACAGGTTTAAAGAAAAAATTTAGATATGGATTTAGGATTAAAGGATAAAGTGATTTTAATAACCGGCGGAACCAAAGGCATAGGTGGGGCTATCAGTAAAGCGGTTGCCCGGGAGAATGCAATTCCCGTATTTATTGGTAGAGGGGAAGCCAGCGGTAATAAAATGCTTGAAACCTTGAAAGCCAGTGGAAAAAAAGCTCGTTTTATCCAGGCTAATTTAAATGAAGAAGGAGAGTCTAAAAGAATTGTGGAAGAAGTTCTACAGGTCTTCGGAAAAATTGATGCCCTGGTTAATAATGCAGGGGCAAATGATAGTATAGGTTTAGAAGCCGGTAATCCTAAGAAGTTTGCCAACTCGGTTTTTAATAATTTGAATCATTATTATGAGATGGCACATTATTGTCTGCCTGCACTTAAAGAATCTAAAGGTAATATTCTAAATATTAGTTCTAAAGTTGCCCTGGTAGGCCAGGGAGGAACCTCTGGATATGCAGCATCAAAGGGAGCGCAACTGGCTTTAACACGGGAATGGGCAGCCGAATTATTGCCTTATAATATTAGGGTGAACGCCATCTTACCGGCAGAGGTAATGACACCGCTTTATAAAAGTTGGTTGGATTCTTTTGATGATCCTGAACAAAAACTAAAAAATATAACCCAAAATATTCCACTGGAGCAAAGAATGACCTCTGATACCGAGATAGCCGATTTGGCTGCGTTTATTCTATCTGAAAAATCTGGGCATACCACCGCGCAATGGTTTTCTCCAGATGGTGGTTATGTACATTTAGACCGATCTTTAACCTAAATACTATGTCTCAGGAATCTTTAGTTTCAAAGAAAGTACTGCTGCCGTTTATTTTAATAACAGCTTTATTCGCATTATGGGGTTTTGCCAATGATATTACTAACCCTATGGTTTCGGCCTTTAAAAAGGTTTTAGAGCTTAATAATTTTCAGGCTTCATTGGTACAACTTGCATTTTATGGAGGGTACTTCACAATGGCCTTGCCGGCAGCACTTTTTGTTAATAGGTTTTCTTATAAAAAAGGAGTGCTAATGGGGCTGGCGCTCTACGCTCTGGGAGCTTTATTGTTTTATCCTGCTGCAATTTTTCAGGAATATATCTTCTTTTTATTGGCTTTATATATCCTAACATTCGGACTGGCATTTTTAGAGACTACCGCCAATCCTTATATTTTAGCAATGGGCAGTGAAGTAACTGCTACAAGGCGTTTAAACCTAGCCCAGGCTTTTAATCCTATGGGGGCTTTAGGTGGTTTAATCGTTGCACAACACTTTATTTTAGGAGCGCTTGAATCTGATGATTTAGATAGCAACGGAAACCCTATTTATGGAAGCCTTTCTGAATCTGCCAAGGCAACTATAAGAGATTCAGATTTGGAAGTGATAAGTACTCCTTATGTATTATTAGGGCTGGTAGTTATACTATTCTTCCTTGTTATTTTTTTAATAAAAATGCCTGAAAATAGAAAGAAAGAGACCAGGGTAGACGTATTACCGGCTATAAAAAGACTTTTTGGCAATAGAAAGTTTGTTGGTGGAGTAGTAACGCAAGCCTTTTATGTAGGGGCACAAATTATGTGTTGGACCTATCTTTATCAATATGCCGAATCTATAGGAATAGATAATAAAAGTGCCGTAAATTATGGTATTGCTGCTTTATTAATATTTCTTATAGGACGCTGGATAGGGACCTTTTTGTTACGTTATATAACTTCAGGGAAATTATTGATGTTATTTGCCTTAGGCGCATTAATTACTTGCCTGATCTGTATTTTTAGTCCGGGGTTAATTGGCTTATATTCTTTGGTAGCTGTTTCTTTTTTTATGTCTATAATGTTTCCAACAATCTATGGGATTGCTTTAGAAGGTCAGGGAAACGATGCGAAATTTGGAGCAGCGTTTTTAGTAATGGCCATTGTAGGTGGAGCTTTAATGCCCACTTTTCAAGGTATGATATTGGATATTGGCGGTGCCGGCTATAAAGATACTAGTATCCTGGGTGTGCCAGAAGTTAATTTTTCCTTCTTTTTACCTGTACTATGCTTTATAATTGTTGGCATCTATGGGTATTATATTTATAAAAGAAACAACGCATGAAAACTAAAAAATACGTATTAGCTTGTGATTTAAAGGATGATGTAGCCTTAATCAAAAAGTATGAAGACTATCACCGTGAGGTATGGCCCGAGATTATTAATAGTATACGAAACGTTGGTATTTTAAATATGGAAATTTTTAGAACGGGAAACCGCCTGGTTATGGTTATGGAAACCCAACCAGATTTTTCATTTGAACGAAAGTCTAAAGCCGATGAACAAAATCCTAAAGTTCAGGAATGGGAAAACCTAATGGGGCAGTACCAACAGGCAGTCCCATGGGCAAAGCCAGGTGAGAAGTGGACCTTAATGGATAAAATTTTTGATCTAGCAAATACATAGAAAATATGGCAAATTACTTCAATGCTCAATATCCTTCTATAGAGGACCTTAGGGCAAAAGCTAAAAAGAGAACCCCCAATTTTGCATTTGAATATTTAGATGGTGGATGTAATGAAGATATAAATCTTTATAAGAATACTTCTGATATTCGAAAAATCCAGTTAGAGCCCAGATACCTTCAAAATTACCATACGGCAACTACAACTACTAAACTGTTTGGAAAAGAATACAGTGCACCTTTTGGAATTTCGCCGGTAGGATTACAGGGCTTAATGTGGCCAAACTCTCCTGAAATACTCGCCAAAGCAGCTTTTGAGCATAATATCCCCTTTATTTTAAGTACAGTTACCACTATGAGTATTGAGCGCGCCAGTGAACTTACACAGGGCAACGCCTGGTTTCAGTTATATAATCCTGTAGAGGATGAGGTTAGAAATGATATCTTAAAAAGGGCCGAAGCGGCCGCCTGCCCTGTTTTAGTGCTTTTATGTGACGTGCCCACTTTTGGTTATAGACCCAGAGATATTAGAAATGGGCTGGCCTTACCCCCAAAAATGTCGGTGAAAAACATCTTACAAATCTTAGGAAAACCCGCCTGGGCCTTAAATACACTTAAGCATGGCGTGCCCACTTTTGAAACCTTAAAGCCCTATACGCCCGAAGGATTAAACCTGAAACAATTAGGAAAGTTTATGGATAAAACCTTTTCCGGAAAATTAAATGCTGAAAAAATTAAACCTATTCGGGATAAATGGAAGGGAAAGCTAGTTCTTAAAGGAGTTTCGGCGCCACGCGATGTGGAAGATGCCATAAAAATGGGGTTTGATGGGGTAATTTTATCCAATCACGGTGGTAGGCAGTTGGATGCTGCGCAATCAACGATTTCAACTTTACCTAATATAGCTGAAAAATATGGTGATAAAATTGAAATAATGATGGATAGCGGTCTTAGATCTGGACCAGATATTGCCCGTACTATGGCAGCCGGAGCAAAATTTACCTTTATGGGAAGGTCTTTTATGTATGGTGCTGCAGCCTTAGGGAATAAAGGAGGAGATCATACTATAACTATGCTAAAAACACAGTTTAAACAAGTAATGGACCAATTATGTTGTGAAAATGTAGAGGATTTAAAAGGTCATTTAATTAAAAATAGCCTGGCTGAACTTTAGATTTTAGCAACTTTGAGTTTTAAAAGAAGACCACAGTTTCCGTTAGCATTTTAAAAATGATTTATAACGGAAACAATGGTCTTTTTACTCCATAATCGAAATAATTTACAATGCGGTTAGGAAACATTTAGTTCCCTTATTAGTAAACTCTTAAGTTTCTTATTTTCTAAACGTAATTCCTTGTTTTCTTCTTTGAGTGTAACAGAATCATTTATTTGAATATAAGTAAGAATCACACCATCAATTTCTTCTTCATAATCGGTAAAATAGGGTTGTATGCATAATTGGTATAAGCGTCCATCACTTAACTCTATTTCTTTTTGTACCACACGTTCGGTGATTAAAACCCCTCGTACATTTTCTATAAAAGCTTTATGACAAAGTTTATTTTTAATTGAATGTAATTTCTGCCCAATACAATCTCTGCTTATTCCAAAATGTTCTTCGGTGGCAGGGGTTAATTCCCTTATAAATAGATTTACGTCAACAAATAGTTGCGGTATAATTGAGTTTTCAAAATACTGACTCAAAATTCTATTGCCTAAAGACAATCTACTTTGCATATTTTTTAGAATTAATACTATTATAGATTTAATTAAAAGAGTTCTTTTCGGCCATATTTGGTGAAAAGAACTCTTTTTTATACTTGGTTTTATTATTTAATTTTTACTACGAAACTCTTGATTTGCGTCCTTTCAACTTTTTTTCTTCCAACTTACGAGCAGCTTTTTCCTGCCTTCTTGCTTTTAAATCTTTTTTAGAAGTTTTTAGATTAGAACCTCGTTTTGCCATGACAAATAAATTAAAATTCAACACAATTTTTCAAAAGAACGAACCTGTATACTAAAACCTTTATATAGCGAGTTATACTCCCAAATTAGGGACTGTAAATAATTAATAAAGGAAAAACAGGTTAAAAAAGCACACTCGCCGGTGCTTATAAAGTCGGAAAGATGATCTTGAGTTTTAAAAAAGCCTGATTCATAGCTATAACACTAAAAGTGAAAATATTAACTCGCAATTTACAATATTTTTCTGTATAAAAAATTAAGGAATGTTTAAAAAACCTTTTAATTAGTTAAATTATCCTAAATCTAAAATTTAATCCGATTTAATAAAAATACCTGTAGTTATATTCAGCCCATTTTTCTGGATTTTCTAATTTTAAATTGTTAGGAAACGCTGAGGTTTTTTTCGATACCCAAGACTTAATAATTCCTGGTTGGCTTGAAATTCAAATAAATCTATTTTATACCCTATTGATCGGTACCGCCAAAGGATATCATACCCCGAGGTAGTTTATTTGGTGCGAGTTAATTTATTAAAAATTAAAAACCTTAATTTGTAATAATCATCTTTAGATAGGTATAAGAGGTGAGCAATTTTATAATTTTAAGGTAAGTAAAATAAGATGTATCAGAAATTTAAAGAATACCTACAAAACATAACTTCCTTAAAGGAAACCGATATTGAGTATATTGCCGGTTTCTTTAGTTTTAAAACTGCAAAGCGAAATGAAATATTGGTAGATTGTGCCCAGGTTTGTACCGACTTTTACTTTATCAACAAAGGAATGATGCGTATTTATACCTTAAATTCAGAGGGTATAGAAACTTCCCGGTTTTTTGCTTTTGAAGAAATGTTTTGTACGGCTTTACCAAGTTTTATTGATCAAAAACCCGCAGGCGAATATCTTCAATGCCTGGAGAAATCTGAATTATTGGTGTGTAAACGGCAAGACTTCTATAAATTAATTAAGCAATTCCCGGAGCTAGATCGGGTTTACCGAAAGATTTTGGAACTTGGATTTATTACTTCTCAAAAAAGAATTTATGGCTTCCAGGGATTTAATGCCCTTGAAAAAGTAAAATGGACCATAGAAAACCAACCAAGAATCCTTTTAAGAATTTCCAATAAAATAGCAGCTTCCTATTTGGGGATTTCTCCTTCTACTTTAAGCCGGGTTAAAGCTAAGCTCTAAATTTCTTGACTTATGTCAACGTTTATGGGTAAAAGCCTTTTTATTTTTGTAAAAAAAAGAAAATGAAAAGAGTAGTTTTAAGCTTTGGTTTGTTCCTATTGACTTCATTGGGGTTTGCTCAAGAAGATAGTTACCAGTTATCTACGCATATTTTAGATATCTCAGAAGGCGCTCCGGCAGCAAATGTTGCTATTAAATTAGAAAAAAGGAAATAATAAAACGGAGTCCTGGGGACTATGTTTCCGAAAATTTAACCACCGAAAATGGCCGGGTTAATGACTTTCTTCGTGCACGGCAGAATAATATTGGAATTTATAAGTTCATCTTTTTTGTAAATGAATATTATAAAGAAAAGGGCAAAGAAACTTTTTATCCGTTTATAGAAGTAGTGTTTGAAATTAAAGATGAAAAACATTATCACGTGCCCGTTACACTTTCTGCATTTGGTTATTCTACCTATAGGAGAAGTTAAATAATTCTTTTAAAATTGGCAGGGGCAAAACCGTAGTTGCTTTACAATTATTAGTATAGACCCTACAGTAATTATAGGTTTATGCCCCTTTGCCAATACTTGTTTATATTTTAGTAGCATTTTTAAATGAAACAACTAAGTAATTCAGTATTGTACCTAATGAGTATTGCAGCCGGCCTGGTAGTTGCAAACTTGTATTACAATCAGCCGCTGCTTCACCAAATAGCTGTTAGCTTTTCTGTAAAAGAATCGGCTGTAAGTAATGTAGCTCTTGCTACGCAGTTGGGTTATGCCCTTGGCTTATTAATCATTATTCCGCTAGGTGATAAGGTATCTAATAAAAAGATTTTACACATTGATTTCTTTTTAATGATTTTGGCATTAATTGCTACGGCAGTTTCAAATTCTTTGTTGTTACTTATTATTAGTAGTTTTTTTATAGGCTTTACATCGGCTATTCCGCAACTTTTTGTTCCCATGGCAGCCGAGTTGTCCAATGATAAAGGCCGTGGTCGTGCCATAGGAATTGTAATGAGCGGATTGCTTATTGGTATTTTAGGAAGTCGGGTAATAAGTGGATTGGTTGGGGAACAATTTGGTTGGAGAGCCATGTATTATGCGGCTGCGTTAATTATGCTAGCACTCTATATATTGCTCCAACTTAAATTACCGGTAATAAAACCCAGTTATAAAGGTAGTTATGCCGCCTTAATGAAATCTCTTTGGTTTTATTTAAAAACGGAACCCGCTCTAAGGTTGGCCGCACTTAGGGGAGGATTGGCTTTTGCAGGATTAAGTGCTTTTTGGACTACCCTGGTTTTCTTAATGGAAGATTCTTTTGGCTACGGCAGTGATGTTACGGGAGCTTTTGGTCTTTTTGGAATATTAGGAGCCCTGGCGGCTACTGTAGTAGGTAAAATAAATGATAAGGTTGATAAAAATAAGATTATTCTATATTCAATTATTTTACTTATCCTGTCCTGGGGTGTTTTCTTGTTTTCAGCAAAGTCTTTAATAGGTTTAGTAATTGGGGTTACATTAGTAGATCTTGGTCTACAGGCTTTACATATTACGAATCAAAATATTATCTTTTCAAAGAACCCAGAGGCACGCAACCGGGTAAATACAATTTATATGGTAAGTTTTTTTATTGGTGGATCGCTAGGTACCAGCCTGGGTGCCATAGCCTGGGAACATTTTAGATGGAACGGAGTTTCCATTTTAGGAATTCTTTTGTCTCTTGCCCTACTTTTGGTATACTTAGTGTATAGAGGTAAAAGCCCTTCTTAACTAAGAATTACCTGAAGAAATAGAAAGTATATCCTATAGGTTTTCTGTACTTAAAAAGTATAATTTAATTCTTGCTTTGGAGTTAACAGGGGTTAGTGGTAAATGCCTGAAAATAGAAACTAATACCGGCAGCTTTCAATATTCATAAATTAGAAACCAAAGAAAATATGAGAAAAGCTCAAGCTAATTTTACACAAAATGATGTAGAACATTTAAAAACACTGCCTTGCTTTGGCTAAAGAGGCTTTTGAGGCCGGCGATGAACCTTTCGGTTCTATTTTAGTCAATAAAAACAAACAGGTAATCGCCACGGCCCGAAATAGGGTTAATGAAATTAATAACCTGGCCCATCCTGAAATTGAATTGGCCCATTGGGCCGCAAAAAATCTTTCTAATGAAGAGAGAAGCACTACTACTATGTATACCAGCGGTGAGCATTGCCCTATGTGTGCTGCAGCCCACGCCTGGGTAGGATTGGGAGAAATCGTTTATTTAAGTTCAGCAGCCCAATTGGGTACCTGGTTGGCAGAAGTGAAGGCCAAACCTGCTCCTCTTAATTTTATTTCGGCCGAAAAAATTATTAAGAATACCAGTATTAGAGGTCCTTATGAAGGAGAACTTCTAGAAGAAATTAAGGATTTACAAATAAAATACCATAAAAATAACTAAGATGAAAAAGAATATAATTGGATTGACCCTTATACTTTTAACAACCATAGCTTGTAATACCTCAAAAAAAACACAGGAACCTGCAGATAATGTTGTTACTAACTTTTCAGATAAAGAATTAATTACTAAAGAAAAATGGATTCTTACAGAATTAGAAGGCCAGGAAATAACTGGCAATAAAGATAACCACATTTATTTTACTTTAAATGCAAATGAGAATAGGATACAGGGATTTTCCGGATGTAATACTTTTATGGGAGAGTATAACCTGAATGAGAATAACAGAATTAGATTTTCTAAGCTGGCTTCTACCCGGATGGTCTGTTTTGATACTCCTGTTGCAGAAAGCGAAGTTTTAAAAGTTTTTGAACTGGCTGATAATTATACTATTAAAGATAATTTGCTAATGCTTAATGTAGGTAGGCGAAGTCCTTTAGCTGTTTTTAAGAAATCTACCCCTGAAGTTGTAGAAAAGTATTGGAAACTTAAAAGCCTTGGGGGCCAGGAGGTGAAAATGAGCGAAAACCAGGAAAGGGAAATTTATTTTATATTGGAGTCAAATACCAATAGAATTAAAGGCTTTGCCGGTTGTAATACATTTAATGGTACCTATGCTTTAGAAGAAGGCAATAGAATTAATTTCTCTCAAATGGCAGCTACCTTAAAGGCCTGTTCTAATCTTACCATAAACGAATTGGAGTTTTTAAAGGTTTTTGAGCTGGCAAATAATTATACTATTAAAGGAGATGTTTTAAATTTAAATATTGGAAGGCGAGCACCTTTAGCTGTTTTTGAAGCGGTTTATTTTCATTAAAAAAGCCTCATAATCGTTTTTAGTAGTGTTCTAAATTTCCAGATTTAAATCTGGAAATTTAGATTGGGGTAACATGGTTATAAAATGTTTTATTGACACCGCCAAAGGATAAACTACCCCGGGGTGGTTTACTAAAAATATTTTTAAAAGGTTAATTATTTGTCATTATAGACTTTAATAAACTGCTTATCCAGTTCTTCTGAATCTTTATATTTTTTACGAGTTTCCTCCAATTTTTTAATCATCATCTCTCTTACTTCAGCATAATCAGGATCGTAAAAGACGTTATGTAATTCTTGCGGGTCGTTTTTGCGATCGTAAAGTTCCCATTCGTCTACATCGTAATAAAAATGCATAATCTTATATTCTTTGGTAGCAATTCCGTAGTGTCGTTTAACGGCGTGTTCGGCAGGATACTCATAATAATGATAGTAAACGGCATCCCTATCCCAGGCATCCTTTTCTCCCTTTAGCAATGGTAATAAGCTTTCACCCTGCATTTCATCTGGTGCATTTACACCAGCTGCATCTAAAAAGGTTTGTGCAAAATCAAGGTTTTGTACCATTTCCTCTTTGGTAATGCCTGCTTCTATTCTGTTGGGCCATTTTATAAGTAGGGGAGTTCTAAAAGATTCTTCATACATAAAACGTTTGTCAAACCAACCATGTTCTCCCAGGTAAAAGCCCTGGTCTGAGGTGTAGACAACTATGGTGTTTTCAGATAAATTATTATCATCTAAATAGTCTAAAACACGTCCTACATTTTCATCTACAGAAGCAATAGTTCCCAGGTAATCCTGCATATAACGCTGGTATTTCCATTTCATTAAGTCTTTATCATCCATTTCGGGATATTTTTCTTCAAACTCTTTGTTAATAGGATCGTAAACTTTATCCCAGGCAGCTTTTTGTTCTTTAGACATCCTGTTGGTAGGGTCTCCCAGGTAGCGTTCTTTTATTCCCAGTTTTTTAACTGTAGAATCTTTTAATTTATTATCGTTAGTAAGCACCATATGAGTTAGAATATTCATTTCGGCGGTTTTCGCAGCGGTACTTTTACGGCTTTTTGGCTGGTCTAAATTGTACTTTTTAGATGCTGCATCGGGAGAACTGGCTTCAAGGTCCTCAGGGTGAATACGGGTGTAATCATCAAAAAGCGTTTCGGGTAATGGGAATTCTTTTTTAGTAAATTCTTTATAATGTCTTTCTGCCGGTAACCAGGCACGGTGTGGTGCTTTGTGTAGGTACATTAATAAGAAAGGTTTTTCCTTATCGCGTTCTTTTTCTAACCAATGTATGGTAAGGTCTGTAATAATATCGGTTACATAACCATCTATTACCGTATCACCATCTTTGGTTATAAACCTGGGATTATAATAACTTCCCTGGCCGGGTAAAATTTTAAACTCATCGAAGCCTTTTGGGTTATTCCCAAAATGTAATTTTCCGAACATAGCGGTTTGATAACCCGCATCCTGTAAGATTTGTGGGAAAGTAACATTAGTAGTGTCAAATTTACTCAGGTTATCTATCTTGCCATTTAAATGACTGTGCTTTCCGGTTAAAATTACGGCACGCGAAGGGGCACAAATAGAATTGGTTACAGAGGCATTATTAAAAAGAGCGCCTTCTTGCGCCAGCCTGTCTATATTGGGAGTGTTAATTAGTTTATCGTTATATGCACTTATAGCCTGATATGCGTGATCATCAGACATCATAAAAACAATATTGGGGCGTTTGGTTTCGGTTTTTTTTTCCGTCTCCTGGTTTTTACAGGAGAATAAAGCTACTGCAATACCTAGTGAGAAAAGGAGTGTTTTGTAGTTTAACATATAACTTAATTTAGATTTTCGCTTACTTATGTCAGGAAATAATGTTGAAAATTGATTACAGATATTTTAAGATTTGTATTTCCCAATTCTTTTTTATTTGTGTGAACTTAATTCTTTAGAATCTCTTATTTTTTTCAGGTTTTGTTCCATTTCTTTGGTTTTTTTAGGCATTTCAGCAGCCAGGTTTTTTGTTTCTCCGGGATCTTGTTTTAGGTTATAAAGCTGTGGTTCTTTATTAAACCCGGTCTCTATATCTACACCCCATGGCACCATTACGGGGCCTGAATGGGGTTCTATATATTTATAATCGCCTTCAACGTAAGAGAGTACATTTCTAATGGCTTGCTGTACAAGGGATTTTCTGCCACTAACATCATTTCCAAGTAAAGCCTGCCATTGGTTTTGGCTGTCTATAGCCCTGGTTTTTAGTAATTTTTGACCTGTTGCGGCTGCAAACGACCTTAAGAAATCTACCTGGCTCAATAAAGCCGTTGAGGTTTGGTTCGCTGCTATTTTACCTTTCCATTGCACGATTAATGGTACTCTTGTACCTGCTTCAAAAGTGCTATATTTTCCGCCACGAAATTTTCCAAAGGGATTATGAGTACCCAATCTTTCGGCGGCACCATCTACGTACCCATCATCCAGTACTGGGCCATTATCGCTGGTGAAAATTATCATGGTATTTTCTTCTAATTTTAATTCCTGAAGCTTCTTCTGGATGGCACCTACCGTATAATCCAGTTGAACAATTACATCGCCGCGAGCTCCTTTTCCGGTAACACCCTCAAAACGTTCGTGGGGTACGCGGGGTACGTGAATATCATGCGTTGAGAGGTAAAGGAAAAATGGAGAGTCTCTATTTTCTTCAATAAATTCAACCGATTTTTTCACCAATTTATCAGCTATATCTTCGTCTCGCCACAATGCATTTTCACCTCCACTCATATACCCAATTCGGCTAATTCCATTTGTAATACTCTGGTTGTGGCCATGAGAATACATCATTTTTAATTGTTCAGGGTTTTTGCTTCCGGTAGGCTTATCATTAATGTTTTCGCGATAGCTTACGCTTATGGGGTCTTCTGGATCCAGGTTGACTACCCGGTGATTTTCTACAAAAACAGTAGGTACTCTATCGCCGGTTGCAGGAAGAAGGTAGGCATAGTTAAAACCTATTTCTAAGGGGCCCGGTTTAATTTCTTTATTCCAGTTTATGGGCGATTTATCCCCCAGTCCCAGGTGCCATTTTCCTATGGCTGCTGTGTTGTACCCGGCTTGTTGTAAAACTCCGGGTAAGGTGGTACGTCCTGGTAAAATTAAACTGGTAGCATCTCCCGGTGCCACACCGGTGCCTTTCTTTCTCCAGGCATATTCTCCTGTAAGCATAGCGTAGCGAGAGGGAGTACAGGTGGCCGCAGTAGCGTAGGCGTTGGTGAATTTTAATCCGTTTTTCGCTAAATCATCAATATAAGGTGTTGGGATTTCCCCTCCATAACTGCTAATATCCCCATAGCCAAGATCGTCGGTATAAATGAGGATAATGTTGGGGTTGTTGTTAATTTGTGATTTCGCCGAAATAGATATAAGAATTAAACAGCATAGCAAAAGTAACCTACTGTTAGATTTTAAATTACGCTTCATCTAAAAAAGGATTATTTTATTGTTTATTGGGGTATTGTGAATTAGAAGGTTTAAATATAATTAAGCTTTAAACTTAAAACAAGCTTTTACGGTTATCTTAAACTGAAATTTTGAAAGCTTTTAGACTGTTAAATCAGCTAATAATGGAAGACAGGCTACTATTTCAAATATGTCTTTTATGACTAATTTAAAGTTTATAGGTTTTTCTAAGATCTGAGAAAATAAATGTAATATTTCTTATAGATGTTTTTATTGCCAGGCTTGATTTTGATCTAAATTTTGATTAGCATTTATTTGTTTTTGCGGAATTAGAAAAATAGTTAACCTTCTCCGTACAATGCAAATCTTTTTAAATTGTTAAGGAAGACGTTACCTCCTATTGCCTATCTAACAATATTATACCATTTTTCTCCTTTAAAATATAATTTAAACGCTCGTTGATGTCTAGTTTCTATTAAGATTTTCTTATGGGGCAAACTTCCAGTTAATGGCAATAAAGTAATCAGGTATCGGCTAAAAAAATTGAAGATGAAAGAAGGTAGTTCTTTTGAGGATTTTTTTGAGGCTAAGGGGCTTTAGTACATTATTTTATCATTTTTAATTTGAAGAAATGCCTAATTTTTAATTCTGAACAGTATACATATTTCGCTTAGTTGTGTATTGCTTTAAAGGTAAGGCTGTAGCTTTTCTAAAAACCATAATCTCTATATCAGTAAATAGGGGATTTCCCCAGTGGCATTTGAGTTTTATTAGCTTTAAATTAAGCGTGAATTTTAGTTAGGATTTATTTTATAAAGTATGGTGCAAAATTACTTTAAGAGAAAAAGATAGAAATTTTACAATCTCAAATATTCTAAAAATACTCACTTTATAACAATAGCCTATAAAAAGTTTTTAAGTCTAACTTAATTTCTGTGCTATGAACCCTTTCAATATATTTATCGAAAATTATAAGACTGCTACTGCCGGTTTTCCAATTTTAGCTAAACTTTTCATTTTGCTAATTCTTGCCTGGATTGTAATTGCTGCTATTTTTGCCGTTTTGGGAACACTAAACCTTATATTTTAATGCTAAATAATAGTATATAACTTGTGTACCAGGGGACAGACTCAATATTTATATTTTTCTGGGCTTAGTACCTTCGCGAAAACCTATATTTCCAATTATAGGTTTTTTAGTTTTGGCAATGCTATTCCTAAATTTTTTTAAACCTAAGGCTTACCCATTTAATCTGAGCCTATATTTCATGTTTTAAATCATAAACAACTATTTTTCAGTCTTATATCAAATTTTGAATGTTTCATTACCAAAAACACACACCTTGTATCATTACTAGCTATTTCGCATAGATTGCATCTTAACTTTAGGATATAATTAAAAACAAGCTTGTACCTAAACTGTTTATAAATCCTAAAATTAATTGTTATGAAAACATTAGTCGTTATTTTGATGCTTGTGAGCTTTAACTTTAATAGCCACGCACAGTTAATTACAGAACTTGAAGAAACAAGAATAGACTATTCACCTCTTATTTTTACTGAAACCAATAATCCTGATGAATATCTTTATAAAATAAAGGATGATCACACTTTTGATTTTTTGAAAAATCCTATGGCATTTATGGAATCTTACTTTGATATCTCTCAATTTATAGAGCAGGTAGGGCATAAAAATTATGATTCTTATTTAGTGCGTTTTTCCACAGATAAAGGATTTCTTGAAGCAAACTACTCTAAAGATGGAGAATTAAAGCGAACAAGGCAGCATTTTAAAAATATTGCGTTGCCTCTTGCGGTTAGAAATGAGTTGTGGAGGCAAACCAGGGGCTGGAGCATGCTTAAGAATTCTTATGTGGCCAAAGGTAATGGCCGTTTATTAGAGAAAGAGCTTTACCGAATTAAAGTGGTGCACAATGACAAAACTAAAGTTATTAAAATTGATCCCAAAGAGTTGAATAAAGAGCCTGTTGCAGGTATGTAAGGGCTTTCAACCTATTCGATAATCCAGGCTTTTTGTCCTTAAACTTGTCTTCAATACAGAAAATCCATGTAATGCCTAAAAGGCTTGTTATAAGGAAATAACTGGAATAATGCCTGTAAAGTTATGATTTGGTTAAATAAAAACCTAAAAAATGCTTTACAGGCATTTGCTATGTGTTTACTCTATATTCTTAATATTATACTCTTATACCTGCAGGTTTACTTTATAGCATATATTAGTTAGTTTACATCAAAATATAAAATACCTACAGCTAGAAATGTTCGTTTTACTGCATCAAAATATTTGTTTTCAGATGTTTATATGTTGGAAAATCGGGGTCATCAGGAAAAATATTTATAAATTACATAGGTAAAGCCTTAATGTAAAAATTATGAAAGCACTTATAGTAGATGACGAAGAACTGGCAAGAAAAAGAGTACTTAACCTGCTTGCCGAAGTAGAGGAAATTCAGGTTTTGGGAGAATGCACAAACGGGAAATCTGCTATAACACAAATTAATAAACTCAAACCAGAACTAGTTTTTCTTGATATTAATATGAAAGATATGAATGGTTTTGAAGTATTAAATAAGCTTCGTGTAATCCCCAAACCTGTAGTTGTTTTTGTAACTGCTTATGATAATTATGCCACAAAAGCTTTTGATGTAGATGCGTTCGACTTTCTCTTAAAACCATTTAGGGACGAGCGTTTTTTTAAAACCATAAAAAAGGTATTGCATATATCGAAAAATGAAGCCCAGGAAAATTTTGAGAAACGTTTACAAACCTTGTTTGAGGTTTATAAGAAAGACCAGGCGAATACGAGTATTCCATTAAAATTGCCGGTAAGACAGGGCAATAAAACAATTTTGTTAAAGCCTGAAGATATCAGTTATATATGCGCTTCCGGCTATTATGCCGAAATTTTTTCTAAAGACAACAAATATGTTCTTCGGGAATCTCTAAATAACCTGAACGATTTTTTTAAAGATCATGCTTTTTTTAGAATTCATAGATCAGTAATTGTTAATCTAAATCATATCAAGGAGATTGTACATTCAGATTTTTCTGAAGTAGACGTAAGGATGAAAGACGATAAACTATTACGCATAAGTAAATCTCATAAAAAAGAATTGTTCGAAAAACTTGGAATTTAAAGTACTTTGCTATGAGCCTTTCAACATTTAAAAATAAATATATAGATGGTAAGCTTATTTTGCTCTTAGCTGCATTTTATACTTTATTTAATTTTGTCTATTTGGGTAAATTAGCCTACATGCGTGCCTTTGTTTACAAAGAAATTGTAGAGTCCTGGCATGACATTATAGTTCATAACCTTCTTATGGATTGGTTTATAGTTATGGTTTATATGACTTTAATAGCCATAAGTACTAAACGTCTATTGGATAAAAATTACTCCTGGATAAAGATTTTTTTGCTTCATACCTTATTTTCAATTTTAATAGGATTTGTAATTAGGTTTTTTTTCGACCTCTATGGAATTATATTAGGGCGCATGAGTTTTGCCGATTATAGCTTAAAGGCAAGTATAGACCGAATGATATTTGTAATAGATCTTAATTTCCTGATCTATTTTGCCATGATTTTTATTATTTACACCTATTACTATTTAAAGCAAGTTAAGGAAACCCAGAAACAAAAGGCATTGTTAGAGTCTCAGCTTACCAATACACGAATGAAAATGTTGTCTTCTCAACTCCAGCCACACTTTTTGTTCAACACTTTAAATTCAATTTCGGTATTGGTAGAGATGGATGCCAAAAAGGCTCAGGATACTATTGCAGATTTAAGCGATTTACTTCGGGAAATTTTATATAGCGGCGATAATTATAAAGTAACTTTAAAAAAGGAATTGAGAATGTTAGAATATTATTTGAACATTCTTATGCTAAGGTTTTCAGATCATTTAACCATTGAAAAAAAGATAGATGAAAAGCTCTTAGATCATTTAGTACCGTCTTTGCTCCTGCAACCTATAATAGAGAATTCTGTAAGGCACGGTTATTCATATCATAATACACATTTAAAAATTGTAATTAAGGTATTTAAAGAAAAAGGCTACCTGGTACTTAGTGTTTATAATAATGGTAAGGCACTAACCAAAAAACAAGAAGCACTACTGGATAAAGGGATAGGGATTTCTAATACCCGGGATCGTTTAAAAACACTTTATGGAAAAAAGGCAACTTTCAAAATTCAAAATAAAAATTCAGGAGTGGAAACCTTAATTAGAATTCCGTTTTCCAAAACCTGATTTTAATTTTTTTGATAGATATACCATCTGTGCCTTCCAGTCTTCAAAACACTAATTGTCAATAAAGGTAGGGTCGAGTTTAATTTGATGAGTGCCAGGCATGGTAATCCCAGGAAGTTTAGATAGGTTTAACTATTTTTTAAAGATTGGTTTTCAAAGCTTAACCTGAATTTTATTAATTTAAGCAAAGATTTTAAAAAATTAATAATTATGAAAAAAATACTCTTTTTAACCGGAGATTTTGCCGAGGATTACGAAACCATGGTGCCTTTTCAAATGTTGGTAATGCTTGGATATAATGTTCATACCGTTTGCCCGGGAAAGAAAAAGGGGGATAAGGTAAAAACCGCTATTCACGATTTTGAAGGAGACCAAACTTACACTGAAAAGCCAGGCCATTTATTTGAGCTTAACTATAATTTTGATGATATAAATATAGAGGATTACGCGGGACTTGTAATGGCAGGTGGTCGCGCTCCAGAATATCTTAGGTTGAATAAAAAGGTAATAGAATACACCAAACATTTTTTTGAAAAAGATAAGCCAGTTGCAGCCATTTGTCACGCTATTCAAATTCTTACAGTGGCAAATGTTTTAAAAGGAAGAACGCTTACAGCATATCCAACTATAGGGCCTGAAATAGAATTGGTAGGAGGTACGTATAAAGAAGTTGACCCTACTGAGGCAGTAGTAGATGGTAATTTAGTGACATCGCCTGCCTGGCCGGGGCATTCGGCTTTTATTGGGGAGTTTGTAAAGCTACTGGGTGCTAAGATTGAGATTTAAATAGTTTAATTTTATATTCTCAAAGAACATCTAATTTAGTACGCTTATTTTTCCGGAAGTTGTAGAGCTGTAAACTCTCTGTATTGAATTATAATAAATGGCCTCTACTTTAGTGTACTACCTATAGAGCCTTTTAAGTATTTATTTTAGATTCAATAAAGTTTTGAATGGTTTCAACAGGTGTTTTATAATTAAACCAATTGGTTTCCTTGTCTTTTTTAAACCAGGTTAATTGTCTTTTTGCAAATCTACGTGTGTTCTTTTTAATCTCTGAAATTGCAGTTTCCAGAGATTGGTTTCCTTCTAAATAAGCAAAAAGTTCTTTATAGCCAACCGTATTTAGAGCGTTTAATTCACGTTTTTGGAATAGGTTTTTAGCTTCTTCCATTAAACCTTCTTTTATCATAATATCTACCCGTTTGTTTATGCGGTCGTAGATGATATTACGGTCGGCATCAAGTCCTATGCTTATTGCGGTAAAATTGCGGGTTTTCTTAGGTTGGTTTAGGTATGAGGAATAAGGTTTTTGGCTACTTATACAAACTTCCAGTGCCCTAATTAGTCGATGAGGATTTTCTATATCTACAATTTTAAAATAATCTGGATCCAGTTCCTGTAGTTTATTTTGTAAAGGAGTGAGGCCTTCTTTTTCAAATTTTAGGTTCAAATCTTTTCTAATTTCTGAAGAAACCTCGGGGAAATAATCTAAGCCTTCTAAAACACTTTTAGTGTAAAGACCACTACCTCCCACCATAATTACGATATTTCGCTCCTTAAATAATTCATCTAACTTTTCAATGGCTTCAGTCTCAAAATCTCCTACGTTATAAGTGTCTTGAATAGAGATATGCTGAATAAAATGATGCTTAGCTGCTTCTAATTCCTCTTTTGAAGGAACGGCTGTACCAATGGTCATTTCTTTATAAAACTGCCTGGAATCTGCTGAAATTATTTCAGTAGCAAACCTATTTGCCAGTTCTATGGCCAAAGAGGTCTTACCAATGGCTGTGGGACCTACAATATTTAAAAGATAATTAGTGTTCATTAAGTGGTTTTCCGCAGTTATGGCAAAACTCGGCATTGTCTAAATGTTTAGTTTCATTACAATGTGGGCAAGCCTGGGTGTTTTTAGGAATTTTACCTCTTTGCGAACGGGTAATTTCTGAAGTTACGATTCCGGTAGGAACTGCAATAATGCCATAACCTACAATCATTATAAATGATGCTATAAAACGGCCCAGGGGGGTTATAGGATGAATATCTCCAAAACCCACAGTGGTAAGGGTTACAATAGCCCAATAAATGCTAAGGGGTATATTATCAAAACCGCCTTCTTCACCCTCTACTAAATGCATTAACGTACCCATGATAATACAGATTATAAGAACGGCAAATAAAAAAACAATAATTTTGGGCCTGCTATTACGCAGCGCTAGTAAAAGTCGGTTAGATTCACCTATGTACCTGGTAACTTTTAGGACCCTAAATATTCTAAGTAACCTTAAAGCTCTAACAGCAAAAAGTAAATTGTGGCCTCCAAAAAGAAAGGCGAGATAGGTTGGTAGCGTTGAGAGTAAATCTACAATGCCGTAGAAACTAAAAATATAGTGTTTTGGTTTTTTTATAGAGATTATCCTAAGAATATATTCTACACTAAAAATAAAGGTGATAATCCATTCAGCTATATAGAAATGCCAGTAATACTTTGTGTTAAGGGAATTTACACTTTCTAGCATTACAAGCACTATACTTATGGCAATTACAACAAGTAAGGCCACGTCAAAAAACTTTCCGGCCGGGGTGTCGGCTTCATAGATAATTTCGTGAAGCTTTGCTTTCCAGCCTGATTTTGGTTCTATTTTTGGCAAAAACTTAGTGATTTAGTAATTATTCAAATTTAAATAAATTAGTCAAGCCAGTCACTAATTTGGAGGTTATTTAGCCAATGGGTTTAGTGGAACTATTTTTAACCTGGAATTTCGGCGCAAATAGCTTTGGATAATGTGCTGGGAGTCCCGGTCGTTTTTCATGGGAGTAATTATAGACCTCACAATATCTATATTGTTAATTTGATGATTCAGGTTAAAATAGCCAATTCCCTTAAATTCACCATCTTCAACCAATAGAACGCTTTTTTCATCTACTTCGCGCCCACGATCTATAACAAGCATATTTTGATTCTTGTATGAATGCTGGTCTATAAGAAGCTTAACTCTTTGATTATAAGTTTCAAAAGATTCTTCTTCAATGCAGGCACCTTTGCATTTTTCTATACTATAGTTAAAACAATTTCCAGTACCTTTTTCCAGATGGCAAAGACGGCGACAAAGCTCATATTTTTCTACCCACTTTTCCAGGACATTTTTGGCCCTCTTTAACGAAGAAAAGCTGGTAATACTATTCTTTTTTCCCGCCCTTGCTATATATAGGTTTATATATCCATTTTCATTGGTAGAATGATAAAGTGCGTGACTAAAGATATTCTTTTTTAGCGCTTTGTTATATTTAGGCTTGTTTTGCTTTATCTCCCGGTTTTCCTTTAAAAGTGCGGCGAGTTCGTTCCCTGTAGCTTCATAGCTTACCGAAGTAACTTCGTTTTGCATTTGCCTTGCTTTGCGATGTTCGCTGGTAAAATGCTGGGTAACCCTTTTTTTGATGTTTTTACTTTTCCCAATATATATAATATCACCTTCGGCGTTATGAAAGTAATAAATACCTGTGATGCCGGGTAAGTCTTCCAAAATGTAAACCAGTCGCGTATCTACCTGCCTTTTAGGTTCTAACTTTACAGCGTCTTTTAAAATGTTTTTCTCTACGTCTTTGTCTAATAACATTTTGAAAAGCTTTACCGTAGCCTGGGCATCTCCGCTAGCTCTATGCCGGTCGCTTAATGGAATTCCCAATGCCCTAACCAGTTTCCCCAGGCTGTAGGACTCCTGACCCGGAATAAGCTTTTTGGAAAGTTCAACCGTGCAAAGCGACTTTCTTTCAAAATTAAAACCTAATCTTTTAAATTCGGTACGAAGTATACGATAGTCAAATTTTGAATTATGTGCTACTAAAACACAATCTTCGGTTATTTCTACAATGCGTTTAGCAACCTCATAAAATTTTGGGGCATTGCGAAGCATATCGTTGTTTATACCGGTGAGGTTAACCACAAAAGGCTGAATGGTTTTTTCGGGATTAACAAGGCTTATAAACTGGTCTACTATTTTTAAACCATCAAACTTATAAATAGCAATTTCGGTAATTCCTTCTTCGTTATATTTACCTCCGGTAGTTTCTATGTCTACAACTGCGTACAAAAAATATGCTTCTGTTTTAATTAATTTCTAGCTCCAAAAATATGGCTTCCTATGCGCACCATATTGCTTCCTGAATTTATGGCAATTTGGTAATCGCCGCTCATCCCCATAGAAAGTATTTTCATATCTGTATAGCGTTCCTTAAAATCTTTAAAAACCGATTTAAGGTGATCAAACTCTTTTTTAACCTGTGCCTCATCATCTGTAAAAGTAGCCATTCCCATGAGTCCTTTTACTTTTACGTAATCTAGTTTTTTAAATTCATCTGAATCTAAAATCTCTTTAGCTTTTTCAGCCGAAATTCCATATTTGGTATCCTCTTCTGCAATTTTAATTTGCAACAGGCAATCTATACACCGACCATTTTTGTCGGCTTCTTTATGAATTTCTTTCAATAATTTTAAACTATCTACTGCGTGGATTAAAGCCACATAGGGCGCCATGTATTTTACTTTGTTTCGCTGCACATGCCCCACCATATGCCATTTAATATCTTTAGGAAGTTTTTCCCATTTTTCTGTCATTTCCTGAATCTTATTCTCACCAAAATCTCTTTGGCCCGCTTCATAAGCTTCTAAAATGTCGTCTACGGGCTTGGTTTTTGAGATAGCAATAAGCTTTATATCTTCGGGTAAATCTTCCTGGAACTTTTTTATGTTATCTGAAATGTTCATGCAACTATTTTTTGTTGATTTCAAACTCGTAAATGGTTAATCCGTTTAATAATTTGGGTTCAATATAAGTGCTTTTTGGTGGCATAGTTAAACCTTCATCTGCGGTTTCTTTAATTTCTTCTATACTTAACGGAAGCATTCCAAAACCTACGGCAAACTCTCCTTTATCTATACGGGTTTTAATTTCTATAAGATCATTTTTACCGTGAATATAAGAAATACGCTTGTCATTTCTTAAATCCTGGATTCCTAAAATTGGCTGAAGCACTTTTTTATACAGAATGTAAGGGTCTAATTTACTTAAGGAATTATCAAATTCATAGTTTGTTTTGCGCAAGTAAAGGGAATAAAATTCCCCATCTAAATACATATTAAAATGATGTTTGTGCATGGGTTTATAAACTTCCATACCGTGATTTTCAATTCGGAAATATTGATCTAACTCAATAAGGAACTCTTCTTTGGTATGCCCGTTTAAATCTGTTATTAACCTACTAAACTCATGAATCTTTAAATTGCTTTCTGAAATTAGATAGCTCATAAAATAGTTGTAAGCTTCTTTTCCCGTATGGTTCTCATTGGCCTTTTTGGACTCCTGGGCCAGCAAGTAGGAAGAGGCGCTTCTATGATGCCCATCGGCAATATACAGATGGGGCATTTTATCAAACTCTTCTTTAATTTGCGCTACTAAATTTTCCTCATCAATTTTCCATAAATAATGAATTTCCCGGTTGGCAGTGGCAAATTCATATTCGGCACGAGTTTTCATAACCTTGTTAATTACTTCATCTATCCTGGTGTTGTCCTTATAGGTTAAGAGTACCGGTTCGGTATTAAAGCCTACCACTTTAAGGTAATCTTTGAACATTGTCTCTCGGTGGGCAATGGTTTCTTCGTGTTTTTTAATAAGGTTATTTTGATAATCTTCAGCACTGGCGGCAGCAATAATTCCGCAGCAACTACTTTCCCTGCTTACTATTTTATAAAGATAATAGGCTGGTTTTTCATCTTTTATAAACGAATTTTCTTCTTTAAACTCTAAATAACGATTTTTTACCATTTCAAATCGCTGTCCACCGGTAATCTCGTGCTGGAATTTATAACCAGGGTTTAAAATGTGTAAAAAAGAATAAGGATTATACTGTAAGATAGCCCTTATTTCAGCTTCGGTATAATCTTCAAAAGATTTTGTAGCTACAAGTCCGGCTTTTGCCCGTTGCGGTCTAACTGCTCTAAATGGAAGTATTTTGGTCAAAAGTAAATATTGAAATTCTACTTAATTAATGGGCTTAAATAAAATCTAAATTCGTCAAGCTAACCTGCCCGTCCGGTCTGGTGGGCCTGTTTTAGC
The DNA here is from genome assembly GCF_016236975.1 of Salegentibacter maritimus. Lineage (NCBI taxonomy): Bacteria > Pseudomonadati > Bacteroidota > Flavobacteriia > Flavobacteriales > Flavobacteriaceae > Salegentibacter > Salegentibacter maritimus. Next base: position 149,202 of record NZ_JAEHNY010000009.1, on the reverse strand, counting down.
TTGACGATTAAAAATTAATAGAAAACCCCATTAATTGGTTGCTTTATTTTATAATTATTTCCTCAAGAAATATTAGCACTTAGCTAAATTGTGAAGAAACTTTTTCGGCTTTTTTGCTTTCAGAATAATCATAAAAGCCTTCTCCCGATTTTACACCAAGCTTTCCTGCCATTACCATATTGGTTAATAAGGGGCAGGGTGCATATTTAGGATTTTTAAAGCCATCATACATTACCTCCAGGATAGAATGGCAAACATCCAGGCCAATAAAATCGGCTAGTTGAAGTGGTCCCATGGGGTGTGCCATACCCAGTTTCATTACAGTATCAATTTCTTTAACCCCGGCAACATTGTTGTAAAAAGTTTCAATTGCCTCGTTTATCATTGGCATTAAAATACGGTTGGCCACAAAACCCGGATAATCATTTGCTTCAACAGGAACTTTATTTAAGCTTTCAGAAAGCTCCATGATACTTTTAGTAACCTGGTCGCTGGTATTGTAACCGCGAATAATTTCAACCAATTTCATAATAGGGACCGGATTCATAAAGTGCATTCCAATAACACGTTCCGGGTTGGAAACTACCGATGCGATTTTTGTGATAGAAATTGAAGAAGTATTACTCGCTAAAATTGTTTTCGCCGAACAGTTTTCGTCTAATTGTTTAAAGATTTTAAGTTTAAGGCTTTCATTTTCTGTAGCAGCCTCTACAACAAGATCTATTTCTTTTACACCTTCAGCAATATCAGTGAATGTAGTGATGTTGTTAAGCGTTGCTTCTTTGGTGACTTCGCTTATTTTTTCTTTAGAAACCATTCGGTCTAAATTCCCCGAAATAGTTTTCATTCCTTTATTTAGGTTTTCTTCAGAAATGTCTATAAGCTTTACCATATAGCCAAATTGGGCAAAGGTATGGGCTATTCCATTACCCATAGTGCCTGCTCCTATTACTGCAATATTCTTCATTTTGTGTGGTTTTATATGAATTGTAGTTTATTTTAAGCAACTAAAAATTTACTCGATAATTCGGGTTTATTCCAATAGTTATCGGAACTCCGACGCTTGCCTTGAAATCAAAAAACTTTGCATTTCATGCCTGCTTGGCTTGCCACGAACTAATTTACTTGCTAAAACTTTCAATTACTCCATTGGCAACCCGAAGGGCTTCGGCAGCCTGTTCTAGAGTTACTACCGGGGTAGTATTATTATGTATAGCATCGGCAAAGGTTTCTAACTCGTCTAATATGGCGTTGTTTGGGGAAACCTCAGGATTATCAAAATAGATTTGTTTTTTTACGCCTTCGGCATTTTGTAAGATCATAGCATAATCATCAGGTGTTTCCGGGGCATCCTTCATTTTTACAATTTCGCATTTCTTTTCCAGAAAATCTACCGAAATATAAGCGTCTCGCTGAAAAAACCTTGATTTACGCATATTTTTCATTGATATTCGGCTGGCGGTTAAATTGGCTACGCAACCGTTTTCAAATTCTATCCTGGCATTGGCAATATCGGGGGTATCGCTAATTACTGAAACCCCGCTGGCATTAATGTTTTTTACTTTAGATTTTACCACGCTTAGAACCGCATCAATATCATGGATCATTAAATCCAGAACCACGGGAACATCTGTTCCGCGAGGGTTAAATTCTGCAAGGCGGTGGGCTTCAATAAACATAGGGTTTTCAATTTTTGAAGCTACGGCCCTAAACGCCGGGTTAAAACGCTCTACGTGCCCAACCTGGCCTTTTACACCATGTTTTTTTGCTAATGCAATAAGTTCTTCGGCTTCGGCAAAAGTATTGGTGATGGGTTTCTCTATAAAAAGGTGCTTCCCTGCCGTAATGGTTTTTTTAGCTACTTCAAAATGGGAAAGGGTAGGAGTAACAACATCTACTACATCTACTGCTGCGATGAGGTCTTCTATGGTATCAAATTTTTTATAACCAAATTCCGCTGTGATCTTTTTAGCGTTTTCTGAGCTGGCATCATAGAAACCTACCAGTTCATACTTTTTAGATTGATTGAGTAATTTTAGATGTATTTTGCCTAGGTGTCCCGCACCAAGTACGCCAACTTTCAACATATTTTTTAGCATTTTTCACAAAAATAGTATTTTGATAGCAAATAGGTTAGCAATAAGGCGGTGAATCTCTCCCGATTTCAATTGGTAACTTTGGCTTCTATTGAGTACTTTTGCACGTTAAACGAGAAATTAAGTGATTCAGGACAATTTTAGACATAAAGGAAAGAGGCAGCAATTGGTGAAAATCGTTAAGAAGAAGGGGATTACCGATAAAGCGGTTTTAGGTGCCATTGGGAAAATACCCAGACACTTGTTTATGGATAGTAGTTTTGAAGATCACGCATACCAGGACAAGGCTTTTCCTATTGCTGCAGACCAAACTATCTCACAACCTTACACGGTTGCATTTCAAACTGAAAAATTACAAATTGAAAAGGGTGAGAAGGTTTTGGAAATTGGAACAGGAAGTGGTTATCAAACCGCTGTTTTGTGTGAGTTGGGGGCCAGGGTTTATAGTATAGAACGCCAACGTGAGCTATACAGGAAAACAAAAATGTTCTTAAATAAAATAGGTTATCGTCCTAAACACCTAAGTTTTGGAGACGGCTACAAAGGAATGCCGGAATATGCGCCTTTTGATAAAATTATAGTAACTGCGGGTGCTCCTTTTGTACCCAATGACCTTCTTGGGCAATTGAAGGTTGGGGGCAGAATGGTGATTCCGGTGGGAGAAGATGTACAAACGATGACGCTTTTTATAAGGAAATCTCCAACAGAATTTGATAAAACAGAGTTTGGACAGTTTAGATTTGTGCCCTTACTAGGAGATAAGAATTAATAGAGGTTTTTAAAAAGCTTTTCAATTTACCCTCATCCTGAATTTAGTTTAGGATTTGAAATGACTTAATTTTTCTAGCTTAATAGATCCTGAAACGAGTTCAGTATGACGTAGTAAACTACCTCGGGCCAAGCCCACGAGGCATTTGTTGAAAAACAATTTTTAATTTCGAGGCAAGCCTCGGGGTATTATACCTTTTGGCGTTACCAATAAAAAACTCCGGTTTAAAATATTTTAAACCGGAGTTTTGTGTTTAAGCTTTTTTGCTTATTTCTTTTTCTGTTGTTGCTTTTTTTGTTGTTCTGCCTGCTCCATCATTTCCTGCATTTTCCTGGCAAATTTACCTTGTTTTTTAGGTTTTTTCTTGTTCTCCTGGATTTTTGCGTGAATCTTATCTTCATCAATAATTACATATTTAATCACCAACATAATACCTATGGTAATAAGGTTAGAGGTAAAGTAGTATAATGAAAGTCCACTGGCATAGTTGTTAAAGAAGAACAACATCATTAGAGGAGACAGGTACATAATAAATTTCATATTGGGCATTCCCGGCTGTTGGGCCTGCTGCATACTTTGCCCCGTAGTCATCATCATATAAATAAAGATGGCAATAGATGCTAATATTGGGAATAAACTCACATGGTCTCCATAAAACGGAATATGGAAAGGCAATTCTGCAATGGTATCATAGCTTGATAAATCGTCTGCCCATAAAAATCCTTTTTGTCTTAACTGGAATGCACTTGGGAAGAACTGGAACAAGGCATAGAAAACCGGAATTTGCATTAAAGCCGGTAAACAACCGCTCATTGGGCTGGCTCCTGCTTTACTATACAACTTCATAGTTTCCTGTTGTTTTTTCATTGCATTGTCCTTATACTTTTCGTTAATCTCATTAATTTCAGGACGTAAAACCTTCATTTTAGCCTGGGATAGATAAGACTTATAAGTAACAGGAGAGAGTACAATTCTCACTACAATGGTCATAACAATAATTGCGATACCGTAGCTTGGTAAAACTCCGCTTAAAAAGGCAAAAAACGGTATAAATACATATTTATTAATCCATCCAAAGATACCCCAGCCTAAAGGAACAACTTCATCAAGGTTACGGTCGTAATCGTTTAAGATCTTATAATCTGTTGGCCCGTAATACCAATTCATATTATAATTAAGTTCGCCGCCTTTTAATTCTAAAGGTAATTGTGCCGCAAAATCTTTGGTATAAACCGTGTCTATCTCTTCGTCTTCTACAAGGTTTTTAGAAATAAATTTTCCACGGCTAAAAGGCGTGTCTGTTAATAAGATTGAAGAAAAGAAGTGTTGTTTAAAAGCTACATAGGTAATGTTCTCATCTTCCTGCTCTTCAAATTTACCGCTACCTAAATAATCATCGTTTCCATCATCATATTCGTAAATTAGGTCGGTGTAGCGATTTTCGTATGAAATACTTTTTGCGTGGCGGTAACCTTTTAGCTGCCAGTTCATGTTAATATCACGAGAACTGTTTAAAACGCCGTTTAAGCCCTGTGACCTTATGCTGAAGTCTAACATGTATTCGCCAGGCTTTAAAACATATCTATATTCCAGAAATTCGTTTTCTGAAACCTTAAGCTTCATAGAGATAATTTTATTATCTCCACTTTCGGTTACTTCAGGTTCAAAATAAAGGTTTTCGGTGTCTAATGTTCTTCCATCAGTAGTGGTGAAATTAATGTTGAAGGAGGCATTTCCATCCTTAATTAAATATACCGGGATAGAATCGAAGGTTTTGTAATTGGTTAACCTTGCTTCTGAAATATAACCACCTTTATTATTAATTTTAAGTTCTAAAAAATCATTAGAAACTGTAGTGGTATTTTCTGTAGCCGATGGAAGGCTTGCCGAATAGCCAAAAGCACCTAAGCGTTCACGCGCCTGTGCAAGTGCGGTAGAATCTGTATTGGAACTTTGTAATTCTTGCTGTTGTTGTTCTGGTACCTGATTGGAATTTTTGGTTTCGGGCGTTTCAACCTGTTCGGTTTCCTGCTGCGGATCTACTACTTCTTCTGAAGCACTATTGGTATATAACATCCAAATTAATATTCCACCAATAAGTATAAATCCAATTAAGGATTGAACATCAAATTTCTTTTCTTCCATGCTTTTCTAAACTATAACTTGCTTTTGGTCAATAAGTCGGCCATTATTTGTTTTATGCCAGACTGGCATTCTTTCTATTTTTTGAAAAATCGTAAGCTGCCTTAATAAATGCTATAAATAAAGGATGCGGTGTTGCAACTGTACTTTTGTATTCGGGATGATATTGTACACCTACAAACCAGGGATGATCCTTTAATTCTATAACTTCTACAAGGCCTGTTTCGGGATTAATTCCGGTACTAAGCATCCCAGATTTTTCCAGCTCTTCCTTGTATTTGTTGTTATATTCATAACGATGGCGATGCCTTTCTTTAATTTCGGTTTTACCGTAAGCTTGTTGTATTTTTGAGCCTTCGGTAAGTAGGCAATCCCAGGCACCAAGTCGCATAGTTCCTCCTTTATGCGTTACTTCTTTTTGCTCTTCCATGAGATCTATTACCGGATGTTTTGTACTGGGGTCCATTTCGGCAGAATTGGCAGTTTTTAACTTTAACACGTTTCTGGCAAATTCAATTACTGCCATTTGCATTCCCAGGCAAATACCTAAAAATGGTAATTTGTGTTCCCGCGCATACTTTACAGCATCAATTTTACCTTCTATACCACGCTCTCCAAAACCGGGAGCAACCAAAATTCCATCTAAGTTGGCAAATTTGTGATCTATGGTATTTTCATTGATAAATTCTGAATGTATGCTTTCAATATTTACTTTGACTTCATTTTCTGCACCTGCATGAATAAATGCTTCCAAAATAGATTTATACGAATCCTGAAGCTCTACATATTTGCCAATTAAACCAATAGTAATTTCGGCTTTAGGATTTTTATGTCTTTGCAAAAACTGGTTCCATCTATCTAAATTAGGTGCAACATCATCTGGTAAATGTAATTTCTTTAATGTTACAGTATCCAGGCCTTCTTTCAACATTAAATTAGGAACATCATAAATAGTAGCCGCATCAATACTTTGAATAACTGCTTCCTGCCTTACGTTACAGAAAATAGCCAGTTTTCGCCGAATATCATCAGAAAGTTCGTGTTCGGTTCTGCAAACCAAAATGTCTGCTTTAAGTCCGCTTTCCATTAAAGTTTTTACACTGTGCTGCGTTGGTTTGGTTTTAAGCTCTCCGGCAGCAGCAAGGTAAGGCACCAGGGTTAGATGGATAATTAGAGCATTTTCATCTCCTAATTCCCATTTTAATTGGCGCACGGCTTCAATATAAGGTAAAGACTCAATATCGCCTACTGTACCCCCAATTTCAGTAATTACAATATCGTAATCTCCATTTTGCCCCAAAATTTGGATGCGGTCTTTTATCTCATTGGTAATATGTGGAACCACCTGTACGGTTTTTCCTAAAAATTCTCCGCGTCGTTCTTTTTCTATAACACTTTGGTAAATACGCCCGGTAGTAACATTGTTTGCCTGGGAAGTATTTACATTTAAAAAACGTTCGTAATGACCAAGGTCAAGATCTGTTTCTGCACCGTCTTCGGTAACATAGCATTCGCCATGTTCGTACGGGTTAAGTGTACCGGGATCTACGTTAATATAAGGGTCGAGTTTCTGAATCGTGGTTCTAAATCCGCGTGCTTGTAATAATTTTGCCAGTGAAGCTGCTATAATCCCTTTTCCAAGAGAAGAAGAAACGCCGCCGGTGACAAAAATATACTTGGTTTCGGCCATCTTTGAAGTGTTTGTTGCGTTGTTTTATTCAGGGCGCTAAATTACAAAGAAGAATAGAAAAGCCGATAATTTTAAACCTAATATTTTTAAAGTAAAAAGTAGCTAAATAACTATGGAAAATTTAAGGTTTTGGAAATTTTCTTCTAATATTCCTAAGCAATTGTTCCATTCCGTTAAGTTTAAGTTCAAAGACTTCACTCATTTGTTTTCCAAGCTTTCCTTCAGGAAAGCCTTTTTGACGATACCAAACCAAATAATATTCGGGAATATCGCTTAAATAATATCCTTTGTATTTTCCAAAATGCATTTTGGCGTGAGCAAGTTCTAAAAGCGATTTGTGATTAGGTTGAATATTCATTTATAAAGACTCCAGTAATGGTTGCAGTTCGGTAAATTTATTTTTGTTCAGGGGTTTTTCAATATATTTTATTACCGAATCATATTCCTTAGCCTTGTTTTTATCTATTGCGCTGGTACTTGAGGTAAGAATAATTATTTTATGTCTTTGTGCTTTAGATTTTAGATGGTCCAGGAACTCCCACCCATTCATTTCTGGCATATTTAAATCTAAAAAAATTAGTACATTTTGTTTTCCTCTTAGATAGGCCAATGCTTTTTCGGGGTTTGTAAAATCTAAAACATTTTTATTAAATCCTTCAATCTCTAAGAGTTTTCTTGTTATAAAATTTGCTATAGGTTGGTCATCTACCAGTATAATGGTACTCATAACGCTTTAGTTTTTAGTTGGTTGGTTTGGGGTGCTTTCATTTTAATAATCCCTTCTTAAGGAAGTGATTTTATTATTATCTTATTTATAATATCAATTTAATATTCGTTGTAAGGTAATCATAAGTTCAATTTTTGTAGAGAACCTAAGGAGACTTCGGGTGTACTCATATATTGATATAAAGTAATAAGATTTTTAGGCTTTAAAACGCTGTACAAATGAAACTAAAATTTTAATAGGTTGATTTGAATATATAGAATTATTTTCTTCAGCTTGTAAGGCCAAATAAAAATTTGAAACAGTGGTAATTAAAAACTATGAATTTAAAAAACTAGAATCAATATTGAAAAATTTTTTCGCCTAAAGTCCTACTGTCCCCGCCATATGGAGAATACTGAGACATGAACAAGTTCGGAAAGCTCAAAATTGCAAAAGGTTAAAATCTTGATAATTGTTAAGACATTAATAGTCTTGATTTTGGTTTTTTTTATCTTCCATATCTGAAAATTAACATTGATAAAAATCCATAACTATGCCTATAGTAGGTTCCATAATAAAAAGTCTTATAGATCTTCGCGATACAATTGTTTCTGAGCCGGAAGCGGAAGAGGCACAGCAGGAGGTGCTTGTTAAATTACTTAAAAAAGCGAAAGATACTCAGTTTGGGAAGCACTACGATTTTGAAAATTTATTAAAAACAAAGGATATTAAAAAAGCTTTTGCAGAGCGAGTTCCTTATTTTGATTATAATAAGTTGAATGCAGAGTGGTGGTATAAACTTCATGAAGGTGACAATGATGTTACCTGGCCTGGAAGACCACCGTATTTCGCGGTTAGTTCTGGAACTACCGGGAAATCCAGCAAACGTATCCCTGTGACCGATGAAATGTTGGAATCTATTAGAAAAGCGGGTATTAAGCAGGTGAGTGCTTTAAGTAATTTTGACCTTCCACCAGATTTTTTTGAAAAGGAGATTATGATGCTGGGTAGTTCTACAGATCTGGAAAAGGAAGGCGATCATGAAGAAGGAGAAATTAGTGGAATTAGTGCCAGTAATATTCCTTTTTGGTTTAGGGGTTACTATAAACCCGGTGAAGAAATTTCTAAAATTGAAGAATGGGACGAGCGGGTACAAAAAATAGCCGAAAATGCTAAAAATTGGGATATAGGCGCTTTAAGCGGAATTCCTTCCTGGTTAGAATTAATGATGAAAAAGGTTATTGAATATAATAACCTGGATACTATTCATGATATTTGGCCAAATTTACAGGTATATGCTTCGGGTGGTGTTGCCTTTGAGCCTTATGAAAAAAGCTTTAATGCTTTACTGGCCCGACCCATTACTGTAATTGATACTTATTTGGCCTCAGAAGGTTTTTTAGCGGTACAGGCAAGGCCAGAGACCAACGCCATGAAGCTTATTTTGGACAACGGAATTTACTTTGAGTTTGTGCCATTTAAAGCCGAATATATCAATCAGGATGGTTCTATAGTAGACCATGCACCGGTGATTTCTATAGAAGAGGTTGAAGAAGAGAAAGATTATGTATTATTAATTAGTACTGTTTCCGGAGCCTGGAGGTATTTAATTGGGGATACTATAAAATTCACCGACGTAAAACGAAAAGAAATCCGTATAACCGGGAGAACAAAATTCTTTTTAAATGTAGTAGGTTCTCAGCTTTCGGTGAATAAAATGAACGATGCCGTAAAGGAGCTGGAAAATAAATTCGATATAAGAATCCCGGAATTTACCCTGGCAGCGGTTAGAATTAACGGTGAGTTTTATCACCATTGGTACCTAGGGACCGAAGCCAATATTGAAGAAAACAATTTGGAAAAAGCTTTAGATGAATCTTTAAAAAATGCCAATAAGAATTATAAGGTAGCTCGTTCTAAGGCTTTAAAAGGGGTAAAGGTTACAAAGGTTGATCCCGATATATTTCCCGAGTGGAGTGCTGCCAATAAGAAAAAAGGCGGACAGGTAAAAATGGAAAAGGTAATGGATGAAGAGAAGTTTGCCAGGTTTGAGAAATTTGTAAAGGAGAAGAGCATTTAATCTTCATCTATTTCATCAATAAGTGCCATGATTTCTTCCTGTGAAAGATAAAGTCTTTTTATTCGGGCTTTGTAAGTATCTGCAAGGTGGGTATGGTTTAAGATAAAATCTTTTGTTGCGATAATATACTTCCCAAGGCCGTGGTTTACCGCATAGGTGTCTGCGGCCCTTTCGGCTTCCTGTATATATTTTTTTGAAGTCAGGTATTTAATACCAAACCAAAGCATATCTATTGCGCTACGATCCCGATAGTCCATAATATGTCCTAATTCGTGGCCAATCCAACCAATTAAGACTTCTGAAGGTACATTTTTTACATCAAAAACCACGTCTTCAATCTCTATTTGTTCACTAATTAAAACAAAATAGGAACGTTTTTTTTTGTTCTTTAATAATCCTGAAATTTTTGGTTGTGCCTGCATAAAAGACTTTTGAATCTCTTTTTTAAATTTGAATTCAATAGGAGTGTTCTTCAATTCGGGGTAATGCGAAAGTGCAATGTAGGTTTCCCTCCAAATTTCATCGGGTACTATTTTATTTTCAAATTTTAAAGTGTCTTTTTGTTTCATTTTGTTCTGCGCATAGAGATTATTCCAATTTAATAGGCTTATTAAAATTGAAATTATTAATATAACATAAGTTTTAGACCAAAGTATCAAATTTAATTTCTTTAAAATCTAACTAAAATATACCAAGCTTATAGGCTTATGCCAAAAAAGAGATTATAAAATAAACATAAAAAAAGGCTGCCCGGAAAAGGCAGCCTTTTTTGCTTAATTCTAATATTATTAGAAATTATCCTTGCATTAACTTTTGTAGTCTTTGTTGTAATTCAGTATCGGTTTGAAGCGCCATAGCTATCTTTTCATACCGTGCTACATCAAGTCCCTGTTCTTCAATAGCTCCTTCCATCTCTTTTTGGAATTTACCTTGCATGCTTTCAATTTCTGCTATTACAGCTTTATGCTTCTTTTTTTCCTCGGCGGTGGCATCACTTTCGGTATTTGGGTCTAAAGACGCCTGGTGAATTTCATTAAAACGTTTTATATCAAACCCGCTGTCTTCAACCTTTTTTGCCATTTGTTGTTGTGCTTTTTGGTTTACCATTCTAATTCTCTGGTAAGCATCAGCAAATTTAGAAAGCTCTTCGTCGCTAACATCTACTTCTACAGCTTGCTGCTGTTGTTGCGGTAATTGCTGGGTTTGAGCAAAAACACTTGCTGTACTAAAAAGGGCAAAAGCAAATAATAAACCTGCAATTTTCTTTGACTTAATCATAATTGTTGTTTATAGTTTTAGAATAGCCCGCAATCTATAAATACGTAATTATGATTCAAAAAATATGGATGATTAATTCTGGTTTTTTACAGAAGCTTAACGCAAATTAGATAGGATGTTAAATTTCATTGCTTTTAATTTTTTATTGACTATTGGGCACTCCTTACAAGGTTAATTAATAATTTTTTACGTTACCTGGTTACCAATAATTATTCAAATCTTCTTGCCGGGATGACTTCAAGTCTAATAGGTTCGCCAATATCTTCTTCTATTTTCTTTTTAATTTCCCTTATTTCATCCCCTTTTAGATTATCTGAACTTACAAGTGTAAGTGAAATATTAAGCGGCGTACTAAATCTTACTTTTACATTTCTAATAACCAGTTCGTTAAGGGTTGAGCCTTCTAGGCTTCGGGTAATATTTGCTTCCTTTTGAATTCGGTTAAAAGAGAGTGACAGGGGGATCATTACCATTCCAATTAATATTAAAGTATAAATTAAACCTAATTTAGCTCTTTTAAATGGAGCAAACCCAAGTACCAGGAAGGTGATTCCAGCAAACATAATAATACCGGCCAGGTTGGTTAGGTATAGTAAAAATGCTCCCGAGAAAACCTGCCAGTCCCACCAGCCAACCCCTATACCGGCAACTGCCAGTGGAGGTACTAAGGCAACAGCAATAGCAACACCTGCCAAACTTTTTGCAATACCTTCTTTGGCATGGGCATAGGCGGCAGCTACTCCTGATGCTACAGCAATTCCCATGTCTAGTAGCGTAGGGGAAAGCCTGGCGTCTATTTCAGAAGTTATTGATTTAATTGGGATAATTAAACTTACCCCGGCTGAAAATAATAAAGAAACTCCTGTTCCTATCAGAATAGTAATGACTCCCTGTTTTAGCATCCTTTTGTCATATCTTACCATACCCATAGCAAAAGAAACAATGGGGGAAATAATTGGAGCCAGGATCATTGCACCAATTATTACGGGAGAAGAGTCTCCAAAAAGCCCAAATGTTGCGATTAGGGTAGATAAAATCATCATTACTACATAAACAGAAGTAGTTTTTGAGTTCTCTCGTAATACCTTAAATAATTCCTGAAACTCCTCGGTAGTAGCCCTTGGGTAGATAGGAAGACTGCGTTTGGTCAACTCTTCCCGTTTTTCTCCGGTAGGCAGGGTATTTATCTTGATACTTTTTTTTAGATTAACTTCATCTTTCTCTGAGGTATACTTACTGGATTGGGTTAAGCATAATGATTCTGGCTCGACCCGAAGAGTTATGAGTTTTGCCCGGTCTTTTTCGCCATCTACCGTAAATTCAATAGTAGACTTATCTTTTATGCTAAGTTTGTTAATTTTTATTCTTCCTATAAACGAGGGTGTTTTTTCCAGCTGCCTTCCGAAGGAAATTAAACTGCGCAATAAAAACCAGATTAACTGCACAAGATTGGTAGGAGAAATAATAAGTGCATTAAACATGCCATCGTTTAAAGAACTCTCGGAAACCAACCTTCTGGCCACTACAGAGCTAAGAGCGTGCTCTACCACAACTATTCCTAATGCCGATGTGTGTATTACTTTTTCATCTTCAGAAGATATTTCATAAGAGTTATGGGATAAAGAAGATAAACGTCTTATATTTTTATAAAAAGATAGAACCTCCCGAAATACATTGTTATTTTGATGTTCTTCGGTAAAAATAAATACATTGCCAATATTAACCGATTGAAATACAGGTGTTTCATTACAGAAGAGCATATCCAGTTTGTGCACCTCTTCATTATTTAAAATTTCCTCGATAACTTTTTCGGGATCATTTGAAATACCTAAACCTTTAGTGGTATAGGTGTTTTCCGGATGTGGTAAAATAGCAACTTTTAGGTTTTGTTCTGCTGCTTTTGGTAAAAACTTCCTTAAGTGCTCATCGCTTAAATAGGTAACTATGGTAGCTTTATCATCTACCTTTAAATCTGTTTCAGGATAACTTAAAATTTCTTTTTCGGTATTTTCCAACAATGGAAAAATATCCTCTTCCATTTTCTCTCTATCCTTCGGATTATATAATATATACAGCATAGTTGGTTATTGGGATTGCAAAGCCAAGTTACGGTTTTTTGAAATGGTACTAAATGTTTAACCTGAGTTTTGGATTAAGTTTAGAAGGAATTTGATCTTATTTGATTTTGCTCTAAAATAGTGCTTAAATAATCCCAGAATGGCTGTAAAATGATTTATTCGATAATTGAAATTTATCCCGATAGTTGTCGTAGTTTCAAGGCTTGGTTCGAAAAAATATTCTTATTTAATGCCTTGTACGAGGTAATTTACTCTATATCGTTTTAAATATCCTGTAGTACTTTAAAGATTTTTTTGGAAAGATGCTCTTTATGACTATTTTCAAAAAAAAATAATAATAATGAAAAATGTAAGTTCGGCTGTAATCATATTGTTTGCAGCTACATCTTCTGAAAATCCTGGTAAGCTTAAAAAGGATCATGATACTATTAGAGTGAAAGATTTAAAAGTTTCAGTGCCATTCTATAGAGATATTTTAGGGCTGGAGCAAATAGATAATGCCGGACTTGGAGATCACATAAAGTGGTTTAAGTTAGGTAATGAAGTGCAGGTACATTTGGTGGAGAGTGATATTGTTGTAGAGAAAAATAAAGGTGTGCACTCGGCATTTAATACTCAAAACCTCACGAAATTTATGGAATTCCTAAAAGCTAAAAATATTGCTTTTGAAAATGGAGATGGTGAAAAAAACACCTTTACCGATAGACCAGACGGAGTTCGACAAATTTATTTTCAAGACCCCGATGGCTATTGGATTGAGGTAAATGACAATAAATTACCCTAAAATCTACAAAGGAAATTGTTTTAAATTTTCATACAAGCCTGGGCTATATAATCCAGGCTTGTTGTTGAAGATTAGTGTTTTACGGCATATTCTTCTTTAAGCAAACCTAACTCCTCTATGGTTTTTAAAACACCATTTTCATTATTGGAGTAAGTAGTTACGTATTTACTGGCATTAATAATTTCTGGATGTGCGTTTTTCATTGCGTAACTGTATTTCGCGTTTTGAATCATTTCCAGGTCGTTGAGATAATCACCAAAAACCAAGGTTTCCTCGGGTGATATATTCAAATCTTTTTGGATTCCACTTATGGCGTTTCCTTTATTTGCGGTTAGTGAGGTAATATCTATAAAAACCTGGGCTGCAATGGCCACTTTATAATCCTTTTCATGTTCTTTAAAATGAGGATAGGTGTGTTCTTCAACACCATTAAAGTTGCATAAAGTTACTTTTAGAATAGTGTCATCTACTTCAGTAAGGTCTTCAACTTTTTCAATTTTTTTGTAAAATTTATTTATTTCGTTATAAAAGCTATCGTCCTTAGTTTCTATGTAGGCAGATTTTTTTCCGCAAAGCACCAGGTAAGTTTCAGGAAGTTCTCTTCCTTTTCTAATAAAATCTAGAGCAGCAGACTTTTCGAGGGAATTCACATAAAGATCTTTTCCTTTATGAACCACGTGCGTTCCATTTTCAGCAAAAAATAGCATTCGGTCTTTTATTCTATCAAATTTGCTTTCCAGGTTATAAAATTGACGTCCACTAGCTACCGAGAACATAACTCCTTTTTTATGAAGCAATTCTTCTATTTCCCAAAAATTAGGATGAATTTCATGTTGATCGTTCAACAAGGTTCCGTCCATATCGGTAATAATCAATTTTATCATAGCCTAAATTTAAGCTGCAAATATAAGGGATTACTAATGTAGAGCAGTTAAGAAAACATCAAATGTATTTTTAGCGGTATAAGTTTTTATGATATATAATGAAGCAAAACTAAGGTAGAAAGTAAGCCCGGAATTATTGATTGAAAAATATTATCTATCTCCTTAAAAAAGGATTGCATCTACAATTCCACCTACAAGGGCTATAAATACAGCCAGCCATAAAGAGGGGAGAAAGCCTTCGGTTTTAAAATCAGAACTAAACTGATCTGCAATTTCAATAATAATGGCGTAGGCAATAACCCGGGTTATAAAGCCCAATCCCAGGAAGTAAAAAATACCAAAAGTAGCTACATTTAGTAGTAGAGTGAGCACCCAACTTAAAAGAAAACTGAGTAAGCCTATAATAATTGCTACAATAATTGCCGTTTTAAAGCCTTTAAGCTTTACTTTAGGCATTATATTGGCAGCGGCAAGAAGCACTAAGGCATCAATTATAATATGAACTACCCATTGCATCATGTGTTAGGTGTTTTAATTAATATAATAAAGGTATAAAAAAATCGCCAAAAAATTATTCATATCGGTTTTCTAATGATGTGGGTTTTTGTTTGATAAGAAGCTCCCAAATAGCTTTGAAATTAGCCAGTTGCTCCCTGCGTTTAATAGTCTCTGAAGAGGTATATGCAACAGGAGTAGCTTCAAAACCTTTGTAATTCGCCCCCAGTTTTTTAGCGATATAAATACTTCTGGGTAAATGGAATTTTTGGGTAATTACAGTAGCATCTTCAGTATTAAAAACTATCCTGGCCCTATACATACTATCATAAGTGTCAAATCCAGAGTGATCTAAGGTAATAGCTCTGGAAGGAACCCCTTTTTTGAGAAGATAATTTTTTATTGCATTAACTTCATCATAATCATTAGTTTTATGATCGCCACTTATTAAGAATTTTTCAATTTTATTAAGCTTATAAAGTTTATAGGCAGTTTCTACGCGATCTTTTAAAATAGGAGATAATTTACCGTCGGCATGTACACTTGCGCCCAGGATTATTCCTGTTTTAGCTTCCGGTAATTCGGTGATTTCAGAATATATAAGGTTTGAAGTTTCTTTTTTAATATAAGCTTCCAATCCAAATATAATGAGGATACTTAGCACTACAAAAAGTGTAAACCCAAGGATTAATCTTTTTAAAAACTTCATAGGCTTCACCTGTTATATCACGAAGATAAAAAATAATAGTTTACCTATATGTTTAATTTATTGTAGATACTTTAAGCAATGAAGGTGAATGTTTACCTTTGGCACTATTAAAAGAATTTTTAAGAGATGACAAATATTAAAGCTTTACAATGGCGTTATGCCACCAAAAAGTTTAATCCAGAGAAAACACTTTCTACCAAAAAAATAGATATCCTAAAAGAAGCTTTTAACCTTACGGCAACTTCTTATGGTCTACAACCTTTAAAAATGGTAATAGTTCGGGATAAAGGGCTTCAGGAAAAACTGAAAAATGCTTCCTGGGGGCAACAGCAGCTAAACACCGCTTCGCATGTGTTGGTAATTTGTATAGAAAAGAAAGTTGATAAACATTTTATAGAACAATATTTTAAACGAGTAAAACAAATACGCGAGACCCCAGATGAAATTTTAGATCCTTTTAAAAAGTCTTTGGTGGCCAGCTTTGAATCTAAAGCAGAGGAAGAGATTCACGCCTGGGCATTAAATCAGGCTTATTTAAGTTTGGGGACGCTACTTACTGTTTGTGCTACCGAAGAGATAGACGCCTGTCCTATGGAAGGTTTTGAGCCCAAAAAATATGATAAGCTTCTAAATTTAGACGCCCATAATTTAAAATCGGTTTTGGCTTTACCGGTAGGGTATCGCGCAGAAGACGATATGTTCTCAGATTTTAAAAAAGTGCGTAGGCCTTTAGAAGATGTAATTATTGAAGTGAATTAATAATTGGTATATCGAGTAATTTCCAGCCCATAACCAATCATACCCACACGTTTGGTGTGCTGGCTGTTGGAAAGTAACTTGATTTTGTGAATTTCTAAATCGTGCAAAATCTGGGCTCCAATACCAAAGTCTTTATTGTCCATATTAATAGGCGGAGCTTTTACTTCGCCTTTTTTCTGCCTTTCTTTTAGTTCGGCAAGTCTGGGCAATAAATTTAGGGATTGTACAGCAGGATTAATGAAAACAATAGCACCTCGACCTTCTTCATTAATGGCCTTAAACATACTATCTAACTTTTTATCGGCATTATTGGTAAGGGTGCCAAGAATATCGTTGTTCACTAAAGTAGAATTCATGCGAACAAGAATTTCATCATCGGTCTTCCAGCTTCCTTTTGTTAATGCAAGGTGTACCTGGCCGTTTGTAGTTTGTCTATAGGCTCTTAACCTAAATTTCCCAAAGCGGGTTTCCAGGTCAAAATCTTCCTTTTTTTCAATAAGTGAGTCGTGTTGCATTCTGTAAGCAACCAGGGCTTCAATTGAAACAATTTTAAGATCAAATTTCTGAGCGACTTCCATTAACTGTGGCAGTCTTGCCATAGTTCCATCCTCATTCATAATCTCCACAATAACCCCGGCAGGTTCAAAACCGGCAAGCCTGGCAAAGTCTATAGCGGCTTCGGTATGGCCTGTTCTTCTTAATACACCGCCTTCTTTGGCTTTAAGTGGAAAAATGTGCCCGGGCCTGTTTAGGTCTGTAGGTTTTGTTTCGGGGTCTATAAGTGATTGGATGGTTTTAGCTCTATCTGAAGCTGAAATTCCTGTAGTAACACCTTTACCTTTTAAATCTACAGAGATGGTAAAGCCGGTTTCCATAGGATCGGTATTATTGTTTACCATCATTTCCAGTTTCAGGTCTTTACAGCGTTTTTCGGTAATAGGGGCACAGATAAGTCCGCGACCGTGAGTAGCCATAAAATTAATCATTTCCGGAGTCACTTTATCGGCGGCTGCCACAAAGTCTCCTTCATTCTCTCTATCTTCATCATCTACCACAATTATTACCTTTCCTGCACGGATATCATCTATAGCTTCTTTTATACTGTGAAGTTGAAGGTTGTTTTGGGTAGTCGTTTCCTGAACCATGTTGTGTGTTATTTTGGCCTGCAAAGATATCTAATCTATTTTTCTTTTTGGCTTAATTATGCCGGCTTTTTTAAGCAGTTTTCTTATAGGCTCGGTAATATTTTCGAAAGCAAATAAGCCCTGGTCTGTAGTAGCCCGGTAGGTAAGATAAACACCCAGTGGTAGCATAATGAGCGTGGATAGCCAGGTAGCAATAAACGGACTAATGCTACCGTCTTCTGCACTATTTTTAGCAAAAATTCCTATAAAATGATAGGTTAGAAAAAGTAAAATGGCCACTACCATAGGTAAGCCCATGCCTCCTTTTCTAATAATGGCCCCCAGGGGTGCCCCTACAAAAAAGAGTACTATACATGCCACGGCCAATACATATTTTTCATGCAGGGCTATTTCAAATTTGTTGAGCTGTTTCGTTGAATTTTTTAATTCAGATTTTTTAATGTTAAGGTGTGAGAGCGCCCCATTTACAGATCCAAGTGCTAAACTAACTATTTGTATTGCCTGGTAGGTATCATACTCTTCTAAAATGGTATTTTCAATCTCTTTAATAGAATCTGAAGGTTTTAGGTTTACCTCAATATTATCAAAACTTGTACGCTGGTACATATTGGCGGTAAGGGCTCTTTTCTTTGTATTATGAGAAGTAGCAAAAGAATCTATACTCTGGCGAAGTTCTGAAATGTTAAGCATGCCCTGGGTATTATCATAACTTTCATCTTCCAGGTCTACATTGTTAAAATCAGAAAGATCCAGGTTTATGGTGTATTCTTCAAAATAGCTTTTCAGAAAAGGTTTATCCCTTCTTTTGGAATAATCTGAGGCTTGAACTTCATCGTAATAATTACCATCTTTTAAAACCAGGGAAAGCACGTCAGAATCTGTACTTCCTGCCAATTCTCCTTCCTTAGCCTTTATAACGGTAAAATTTCCGCTTCTATTGGCAGGTTTTTTATGGATAATGACATCGCTTAAATACCGGCCATTATCGCCACTTTTGTCTTCAACCTTAATATTTATGGTTCCCAAATCGTTAAAAACACCTTCGGTAATGGCCATTGCCGGTTTTAGCTTGGCAATATTTTTCCGAAGGTTAATAGATTTATATTCTGCTGCGGGGATAACATTATTAGCAAAAAAGAAAGCGGTTACACTTACCAGTAAAATAAAAACCGTTAAACCACGCATGGCCCGTTGCAGGGAAATCCCGGAAGATTTCATAGCTGCAAATTCATAATTTTCGGCAAAATTACCGAAGGTCATTATAGAGGTAAGCAGGATGGTAAGTGGTAAAACCAGTGGTACCAGTTTTGGAGAAAAATAGAGCAAAAATTTTAGGATAATTTCTGTATCTAAATCTTTTCCTGCCAGTTCACCTATATACAACCAAATGGTTTGGAGTACAAAGATGAACATTAGAATTATAAAAACTGAAAAGAAAGTTTTTAAGTAACTGGTGAGTATGTACCGGTCTAGTATTTTCAATTTAATCTAGTCTATTGATGTAAAAATCTTCGTATCGGGCTTCTTCAAAGGTAAACAGGTTTTTAGCCAGTTCCTGGTTGGTTTTAAAGCTTTTTACAGTAATAGTTATTTGTGTGTTGTTAGCTTGTGTTTGTATAAGATTATAGATGTTTTTGGTTTGGCTATCTATTCCTAATAAGATATTTTTTACCTCTGCATCACTGTCTTTGGGTGTTAATTTTATATATTGAATATTGCGTCCATTTACATTTTTAGCAACGTCCATTTCATAATTATAACCTTCTTCATAAAAGCTAAACATTTTTGAGGGAGTTATATTATTTTCCTCTTCCTCTATATAAGTAGAGATGTTAATTTCTTCATCTTCGGGAATTATAGTGTAGATTTTCTTCCCGTCGAACATTTGGGTAGTTCCCATAAGGTTTAATAGATATTTCTCTCCTTTAATGCTAACATCACCTCGTGTTTCCTGATTTACATTAGCAGCATTGTTTTGAAGGCTATACTTGAAATCTATTACCATATTGTCGTAGGTTTTAACCTTTGAAGAGACTTCATTAAGTAGGGCTTCAGCCTTTTTAGAGTTCTGGGCCTGAAGGTTAAGGGTGAAAATAGCAAGTGTAATAAAAATTAAATTTCTCATTTTAGTATTTAAAGATGTGTTATTCTTCATTTAAAAATTGTTCTAAAGCAGCAAGATCGGTTATTAAAACCTGTCGGGCTTTACTACCTTCAAAAGGTCCTACAATCCCCGCTGCCTCTAATTGGTCTATTATTCGGCCGGCACGGTTGTAGCCCAGTTTTAATTTTCGTTGCAGCAAAGAAGCCGATCCTTGTTGAGCGGTAACGATCACTTCGGCAGCTTCTCTAAAGAGCTTATCTCTTTCGCTAACATCTATATCAACACCTGTGCCACTCTCATCTGCTTCATAAGCGGGAAGTTGATGTGCTTGTGCATAAGCTTTTTGAGAGCCTATAAACTCTGTTATTTTATCTACCTCGGGAGTGTCTACAAAGGCACACTGCAATCTTCTTAATTCATTTCCCTGTGTAAAGAGCATATCTCCACGACCAATAAGCTGGTCTGCTCCCTGGCCGTCTAAAATGGTTCGGGAATCTATTTTTGAAGTTACCCTAAAGGCAATTCTGGCCGGGAAGTTGGCTTTTATAATACCGGTAATAACATTTACCGAAGGCCTTTGTGTAGCAATAATCAAGTGAATACCTATGGCACGCGCCAATTGTGCCAATCGGGCAATAGGGGTTTCTACTTCTTTTCCAGCCGTCATAATTAAATCGGCAAATTCGTCTACTACCAACACAATATATGGTAGGAATTTATGGCCATTCTCCGGATTTAATTTTCTGGCTTTAAATTTAATATTGTATTCTTTTATATTACGAACCATAGCATCTTTAAGGAGTTCGTAACGATCGTCCATTTCTATACAAAGTGAATTTAGTGTATTTATTACCTTGGTATTGTCGGTAATAATAGCATCTCCGGAATCTGGGAGTTTTGCCAAATAGTGTCTCTCTATTTTATTAAAAAGCGTAAGTTCTACTTTTTTTGGATCTACTAATACAAATTTTACTTCCGCGGGATGTTTACTGTAGAGTAGGGAGGTTAGTATAGCGTTTAAACCAACCGATTTACCTTGCCCGGTGGCACCTGCCATAAGCATATGCGGCATTTTTGCCAGGTCTACCACAAAAGTTTCGTTAGAAATGGTTTTTCCTAAAGCCATTGGTAATTCCATCTCGGCATTCTGGAATTTGGGAGAAGCAATTACCGAACGCATAGAAACAATGGTTGAGTTTTTATTGGGAACTTCAATACCAATAGTTCCTTTACCGGGAATTGGCGCAATTATCCTAATTCCCAATGCAGAAAGGGAAAGCGCAATATCGTCTTCCAGGTTTTTAATTTTGGAAATTCTAATCCCGGCTTCTGGTACAATTTCGTATAAAGTTACCGTGGGGCCAACCGTAGCCTTAATTTGGGCGATCTCAATTTTATAGTTTTTTAAGGTTTCTACAATACGATTTTTATGTTCTTCCAGTTCTTCCTGGTCTACGGTAATGCCACCTCCATAATCCTGAAGTAGCTCCAGGGTGGGAAACTTATAATTGCTTAGCTCCAGGGTAGGGTCGAACTCTCCAAAATCCTTCACTATTTTATTGCTAATCTTATCTTCTTCTATTTCTTCTTCTCTGGCTGTTTCCACTTCCATCGCTACTTCACCGGGATCTTCATTCTTTTCAGTTTTTAAAGAGGGAGAAGGAGTAGGGGTTTGTTCCTTAGGGGTGCTGGTTTCCAGTTTTATTTCGGTAGTAGTGTCTTCGTAAGTTTTTTCCTGTTTTGGGACTACTTTCTCTTTCCAGTCGGTTTCTTCATCGGTAGCCGATACCTCTGCTTTATTTGTTTGAAATTCTTTGTTGAGACTTTCTTTTTTAGACTTTACAAAGCCCCCAATTAGTTCGGGTGTTAATTTTAGCCTTAAACTTAAATAAGCGATAAATAAGAAGAACAACAATAAAATGGTGCCGAAGAAGCCCAGGTAATCCTGAAGAAAGTCGTTCATTTCAAAACCAATCCTTCCGCCTAAAAGCGGATTTTTAGCAGCAAAAAAACCGAAGAAAATTGCTAACCAGAGCATAACTAAAATTCCCCAAAACCAGGATTCCCTTAATTTGGTAGATTTAATTCCAAGAAAAAGATGGAACCCGCTGTAGCTTACCAAAATTGAAAAAATAAAGGCAGCAATACCAAATCCCTGATACATAAAAAAGTCGCTAACAGAAGCTCCAAATTTACTAAGCCAGTTTTTGGTTTCTACTTCTCTATTAGTGAACTCACCAAGTGCGCTCTGGTCTACTTCCCAATTAAATAAAAAAGAAATAAACGCAACGCTTAAGGCCAGGCCGAACAACATAAAGAAGCTGCCTAAAACTACCTTTTGTTGCCTATTAAGTTTAAAGGAAAATTTAGTTGATTTTTTCCCGGTATTTGTTTTAGTCCTGGTTTTCTTTTTGGCCATAAATAATTGGAAGGATTTTGAGCAAAAATACAAATTAGCCCCATCTAAAGTAAAGAAATTTTACTTCAGTTTAGTCAGGCTTAGTCTATATGTTTAAACGGTCAAATCTAAGCAATTATTTTTTGAGAACTAAGTCTTATATTTTTTGAAATTTAAATTGCCGGCTTTCTGTAAGTTATTTCAGCAAATAAATTAAAATATATAGGGAAAATAGATAATTGCACCAATAATTACCGCGGTAATAGCTGCTATAAAAACGGCTCCCGCGGCAATATCCTTAATATGGCCAATTTTATTATGGAAATCTGGGTGTACAAAATCTGCCATTGCTTCAAGCGCAGAGTTTAAGCCTTCTGCCGTCATTATAAGACCAATAGCTAAAAACTGAAACATCCATTCGGTTTTAGTTATTTCAAAGAAGTAGCCGGCAATACACATAATAATGGCAATTACAAATTGCACCTGTATACTTTGCTCGTGTTTTAATAGTAACCAGGCTCCTTTAATGGCATAACCGCTTCCTCTTATTCTCTTGCCCAGAAAACTATTGCGCATTATAAAAGGGTTTTTAATGCAGCAAGATAATCTGGTTCTTCTCCTATTTCCGGTACTTGTTGACTGTGAATCACAACCCCATTTTCATCTAGTACAATTACAACTCGTGATAGTAGTGCTTCAAATGCACCATCTATAATTTCAAGGCCATAGTCTTTGCCAAAATTTCTATCTCTAAAATCCGATAGGTTTAGTACGTTTTGCAGTCCTTCGTCATTTACAAAGCGTTTTTGCGCAAAGGGTAAATCGCGGGAGATACACAAAACCACGGTATTTTTGAGCTCGGTAGCACGTTCATTAAATTTTCTAACCGAAGTTGCACATACACCGGTATCTATACTTGGAAAAATATTTAGAATAACGCGTTTTCCTTGAAAGTCGTTTAAAGTAGCAGTACTGAGGTCTGATTTTACCAGTTCAAAATGTGGAGCTCTTTCTCCTTTTTCGGGTAGGTTGCCATAGGTGTTTATTTTTTCACCTTTAAGTGTTATTTGCGACATGGGTTTTACTATTAAATTGGTTTGCTAAATTTAGAACATCTAGCATGGGGATTTACTAAAATTATCATAAAAACAAAGGGCTGTCTAAATTTAGACAGCCCTTTTAAATTATAGTAATAATGCGATTTTTAGCGGTCTATAGAACCCACTACTTTTTGCATAAAGTTGTTACAGGCATCTTTTTCAGGTGTTCCACCATCTATTGCTTGCTTAACTTCTACAGCACCGCATAAATTTGAGATCAATTCTCCTATCACATCCATTTCCTCGTCTTTTACTGAACGATGTTCAGAATAACTTTCAAGAACTTCTATGGTATGCTCCAGTTTTTGAGCCTCATTTTCGCGAGCTAAATGTTTAATTACTGGTAACTTCATTTACTAGGTCTTTTAGCGGTTCAAATTTGTTGGTTTGTACCTGATTTACGAAACTTCCATTTTTAAAAGTGGCGAAAGTTGGTAGGTTATCTACCTTAGCCAGTTTTCTGGATTCTGGATATTTCTCGGCATCTACCATCAAGAACGTTGCATTCTCATTTTCTGAAGCCAATTTCTTAAACTTAGGCTTCATCAATCGGCAGTTACCACACCATCCGGCCATATACTGTACCACCACGGTTTCGTTATCTGAAACTATCTCGTTTAAATTATCTTTTTCTAATTCTTTTATCATAGCAATTTCTTTCCCTTTTTTTTAATTCAAGCTTAAGTAAGAAGCAACACCATCTCTATTGGCATTCATTGCTTCTTTACCTTCTTCCCAGTTTGCAGGACATACTTCACCTTTTTCCTGTACGTGCGTATATGCATCTACAAGTCTTAAAAATTCAGCTACGTTTCTACCAAGAGGCATGTCGTTTACTCCTTCGTGGAAAATTTTACCTTCTTCATCAATAAGGTAAGTAGCGCGGTAAGTTACATTGTCTCCTTCTAAAGTAACATCTCCTGTCTCTTCATCATAAGATTCACCGGTAATATCTAAAATACCAAGACGAGAACTTAGGTTTCTGTTAGAATCTGCAAGAATTGGATATTTAACGCCTTCAATTCCACCATTATCTTTTGGAGTATTTAACCAGGCGAAATGTACTTCAGGTGTATCGCAAGAAGCACCAACCACCATTACATTTCTTTTCTCAAATTCTTCTGCAGCTTTTTGGAAAGCATGTAATTCTGTAGGGCAAACAAAGGTGAAATCTTTTGGGTACCAGAATAACAATACTTTTTTCTTGTTTTTCTGAGCTTCTTCCAAAATGTTTAATTGAAAGGTATCACCCATTTCATCCATTGCATTTACGCTTAAATTTGGGAATTTTTTTCCTACTAAAGACATATTACTTCTATTTTTATTGGTTTAACTTTTTTTTCTTATTTGAGTACAAATTTAGGGAATGATTCCGTAGAAAAAAGTTATTCAAATTTTAAAATCCTATTTAGTGATAGTTTTTGTTTATGCGTATTCAGTTTTTTAATAATTAAATCTTATTTATCCCTTTAAGCCCTATTATTGTTGAATTTTAAGCAGTTTGAGTTTTAGTTGATTGACTTAGCTCTTTAATTTTTATACCCAAAGCGGCAAAAAGTAAAGTCATAAACGGACTCAAATAATTAAAGAAGGCATATCCTGCATAATTTAATGTAGGCACGCCTAAAACTCCACTATGATATGCGCCACAGGTATTCCAGGGAATTAGTACTGAAGTAACAGTTCCAGAATCTTCTAAGGCTCTACTTAAATTCTCTGGGGCCAGGCCTTTATCGCGGTAAGCTTTAGCAAACATTTTTCCGGGAACCACTATAGCTAAATATTGGTCTGAAGCGGTTGCATTTAAGGCTAAACAGCTAAAAACCGTACTGGCAAATAAGCCGAATGTGGTATGAAATAAATTCAATAGCGCCCTGCTTATTCTTGCCAGCGCTCCAATGGCTTCCATAATTCCACCAAAAACCATAGCGCAAATAATTAACCAGATTGTTCCAAGCATTCCTGCCATCCCTCCGGAAGAAAATAGGTCATTTAGGTTTTTATTGTCGGTTTCTACCGCAGTATCTACCGTAATGGCATTCATTACCCCACGATAACCACTAACAAAATCTAAATCTGTAGTGCCTGCAATTTGCGCAACTATGCCCGGTTGAAAGAGTAGGGCAGCAATAGCCCCTAAGAGGGTTCCCAATAAAAGAGCGATTAAAGGAGAGGTTTTTTTAACGATTAAGGCAATCACAATGGCCGGAACGAGAAAAAGCCAGGGAGTAATTTTAAAAGATTTTTCTATTGAAGCCAGGATAGCAGAAGTGTCAGTAGTCCCTGATGTTTCCAAATTAAGTCCTATAATTATAAAAATAAGTATGGTTATGCTTATGGTTGGAACCGTGGTTATGGTCATATACCTAATATGGGTAAACAAATCGGTTCCTGCCATTGCGGGTGCCAGGTTTGTAGTATCGCTTAAAGGCGATAGTTTATCCCCAAAATAAGCTCCGGAAAGAATGGCCCCGGCAGTCATACCTACCGAAATGCCTAAAGCTTCGGCTATACCTATTAAGGCAATACCCACGGTTGCAGAGGTGGTCCAGCTACTTCCTGTAGCCACCGAAATAACAGCACAAATAATTACACAGGCTGCTAAAAATATGGTAGGATTTAATATTTGTAGGCCGTAATAAATCATGGTAGGTATAATGCCTGAAATAAGCCAGGTCCCTGCCAGGGCGCCTACCATTAAAAGAATAAGAATAGCCCCCGCCGTACTTTGGATGTTACCGGCAACTTCGTCTATCATTTTCTCATATTTTACCTTGTTGAAATATCCAACAACGGCAGCTACAGCACCCCCCAATAACAGGATAAATTGATTGGAGCCACTTAAGGAGTCGTCGCCAAAAACAAAAACATTAAAAGCAAGCATAATAATAAGCGCAAAAACAGGAATTAATGCAGGCCAAATGCCAAGTTCTTTATTGGTAGAAATTTGTTCAGTTTGAGACGAGTCCAGATTTTCCATTAAGATATGAAATATAAGATGAAACCTTTTTACGAGGTTCTAGTTGAAATTATATTAATTAAATTTTAATTTTCGCTGGTAATTTTACGATTTTACACGAAAATGAGCAAGTTTTCCTTAAAACTATAATTTAATTAAAATTTATAGCCCAGTCCAAGTTGCACACCAAATGAAGTAAGTTTTTGATGATTGCTTTCTTCTTCAAAAGGAATAACGGCATACCTTCTAAAGTTTGGATTTATAAAAACACTAAACTTGCTAAATGCATATTGTGCACCCAGGCCAAAGCCTACACCAATTCCCGCTTGTGGATCTACAGATTCACTTTCCGATCCCTGAAAATCCATCACGGGGCCGCCATTCACGAAAAAATAATCTAAAAAACGAAAGTTGGCAAAAATGGGTATAGAGGTAGTTTGTAATTCTTCGGTGCGCGTAGTTTGCCCGGGCATAGGCGCCGAGGTTATTAATACTTCTCCCCGCCAGTAATTGAGCCCGGTTTCCAGGGCTATATTATCGGTCACATCAAGCAAATACCTAAACCCAAATTCATACGTGTTTTCAATATCATAACTGGCAGCTCCATCAAGATTATCTTCTGTAAACAAATCACTACCGGTAAATCCATAGTATAGTCGTATCTCGTTTTGGGTTTGAGAAAAAGCAGTAAAGGAAAAAAGTATAAAAAACAGGGGGAGTAGAAGTTTCTTCAAAGTTTAATTTTTTGTGAATATACAAAAAAGAAAAAGTTCGAAAATACAGTCATTGATTATCAACTGTACATTCGAACTTTCAGGTAACTTCTGTGAGTGTTCTATTTTAAAATGCCTACTTCCTGCATACAGGATTTCATCATTTTATAAGTGCGTTCTATATCGTTGTCCAAACCAATAGAAAATCGAATTAAACCATTGCTTAAGCCCATTTTTTCCTGTTCGTCTATTGGAATTTCAGAAGAAGTGGAACTTCCGGGTGCACTAAAAAGTGTTTTATAAAAACCTAAGCTTACGGCCAGATAGCCCAGGTTTTTTTCTTGCATCAGTTCCATTAGTTCGTTGGCTTTTTCAAGGCTGCCAACATCTATGGTCAATAAACCTCCAAACCCATAATCGGGATTCATCATTTTTTTAAAGGTTTCGTGGCCGGGATGACTTTTTAATCCGGGGTAAACGGTTCTTAATCCATCTTCCTGAAATTTTTCAGCCAACAACATAGCATTTTTGCTATGTTGTTTAATCCTAATGTGTAGAGTTCTTAAGTTCTTTAGAACTGAAGCAGCTCGCATACTATCCATCGTTGGTCCCAACAGCATATTTGCACCATCATTTACACTGCGAAGTGCATTGATGAAATCCTGTGTTCCGCAGGTTACTCCGCCAACCGTATCGCTGCTGCCATTTATAAATTTGGTTAAGCTATGCACTACCACATCGGCACCCAATTCTTTAGGACTAATTGAAAGTGGGGAAAATGTATTATCTACCACAAAACTCAGTTTATGTTTTTTGGCAATTTTGGCAAGGACTTCAATATTGGCCACCTCCAACAAGGGATTGCTTACCGATTCGCAGTACAGGACTTTTGTGTCTTTGGTAATGGCAGCTTCAACCTGTTCGGGATTGGTAATATCTACAAAGGAGGTTTGAATATTAAATTTCGGAATAAAATTTTTTAAGAATGCATAAGTGCCACCATATACCGTTCTGCTGGAAACAATATGGTCACCGGCCTGGCACAATTGAAGTAGGGTAGAGGTGATAGCTCCCATGCCACTAGCCGCTACATTCGCGGTTTCAGTACCCTCCATAGCGGCAAGCGCTTCGCCTAAATATAAATTTGATGGTGAAGAATGCCTGGAATATAGGTAACAACCCTCAGCATTTCCTTCAAAAGTATCGAACATGGTTTTTGCTGAAAGAAAAGTATAGGTAGAAGAATCAGAGATAGAAGGATTTACGCCTCCATATTCTCCAAAGTATTGAAGATCTTGAATTTTATCGGCAGGTTTATATTTCATCTTTATGTTATTTTAAATTCCTATAAAAATATACTTATAAAGAATTAAAATCAATTTAAAATTATATAATTAGTAAATAAAACTGTTTAAATTGAGTTTTTTAGAATTAAATTCTATATTTAATTTAAATTTCCAATACTTTAGAAAATTTTTCATTTAAGGTCCAGATAAATTTCAGCGAAAATATAGCTCTATCGATTTTATAGTATTAATGCTCCAACATAAATCAACAATGAATTTAGACCAGAAAGACCTTCAAATATTAAAACACCTGCAGCAGGATAGTAAAATGACCAATAAAGAAATTGCCAACAAGTTGCAGCTTTCGGTTACCGCGGTTTTTGAACGTATAAAGCGACTTGAAAGGGAGGGGGTGATTTCAAAATACGTAGCGCTTGTTGCTCCTCAAAAGGTAGCAAAGGATTTTATGGTTTTCTGCCAAATAAAACTTATTCAACATTCCCGGTCTTATCTCACCAAGTTTGAAGCTGAGGTCACTAAACTTACCGAAGTTTTGGAATGTTATCACGTTAGTGGAGAATATGATTATATTTTAAAAGTCCTTGTAAAAGACATGGAAGCTTATCGGGAATTTATGGTGACAAAGCTTACTAATTTAGACCATATTGGCAGTACCCAAAGCACCTTTGTAATTAGTCCTGTAAAAAATACAACTGCAATAAACCTTTGATTTCTAAATTTTAGAATGTATAATTCCTTCATTGGTCATTGATTTGAATAGTTGTACTTTTGTGTTTACTTTATTAAAAAAATAATACAAAAACTAAAATTATGAGTAAATATGATGTTGCAGTTATAGGTTCTGGCCCCGGAGGCTATGTGGCCGCTATACGCTGCGCACAACTGGGAATGAAAACTGCTATCATAGAAAAATATTCAACTTTGGGAGGAACCTGTCTTAACGTAGGGTGTATTCCAAGTAAAGCATTGTTGGATTCTTCTCACCATTACCACGATGCTGTAAAACATTTCGAAGAGCACGGGATAGATATTCCGGGAGAGGTAAAAGTAAACCTTGAGAAAATGATGGAGCGTAAATCTTCAGTGGTAAGTCAAACTTGTGATGGGGTGAAGTTCCTGATGGATAAAAATAAAATAGATGTTTTTGAAGGTGTAGGTTCTTTTAAGGATAAAACCCATATCAATATTACAAAAAACGATGGGGAAACCGAAACCATTGAGGCGGCTAAAACCATTATTGCCACAGGTTCAAAACCGGCTAACCTCCCTTTTATCGAGCTGGATAAAGAACGAGTGATTACTTCTACTGAAGCTTTAAAATTAAAAGAAATTCCTAAACACATGGTCGTGATTGGCGGTGGTGTAATTGGTTTGGAACTAGGCCAGGTTTACCGTCGTTTGGGAGCCGAGGTTACCGTAGTAGAGTTTTTAGATAGAATTATTCCTACTATGGATGCTGCGCTTTCAAAAGAGCTTCAAAAGGTGCTTAAAAAGCAAGGTGTAAAATTCCATACGTCTACTAAGGTGAAATCGGTAGAGCGTAAGGGAGACGAGATTATTATAAAGGCAGATGATAAAAAGGATAAGGAAATTGAAATAAAAGCAGATTACTGCCTTGTTTCTGTTGGACGTAAGCCTTTTACCGACGGATTAAATGCTGATGCTGCCGGAGTAAAAATAGATGATAAAGGCAGAATTGAAGTAAACGAACATTTGCAAACCAATGTAGATAATATCTATGCTATTGGCGATGTGGTAAAAGGTGCGATGCTGGCCCATAAGGCCGAAGAGGAAGGAACTTTTGTTGCTGAAAATATTGCGGGACAAAAACCACATATTGATTACAATTTAATTCCGGGTGTTGTTTATACCTGGCCTGAAGTTGCCGCAGTAGGAAAAACCGAAGAACAACTTAAGGAAGAAGGTGTGAAGTATAAGGAAGGAAAATTCCCAATGCGCGCCCTTGGACGTTCCAGGGCAAGTGGCGATACAGACGGATTTGTGAAAATTCTTGCCGATGAAAAAACCGATGAGGTTTTAGGCGTACATATGATTGGTGCACGTACCGCCGATCTTATTGCCGAGGCTGTTACCGCAATGGAATACAGGGCCTCTGCTGAGGATATTGCCAGAATGAGCCACGCACATCCAACCTATGCTGAAGCCGTTAAGGAAGCTGCTCTTGCCGCTACCGAAAATCGAGCGCTTCATGTGTAAGTAGTTTTTAATAGTTATATAAAAACGGCTGTTTGATTTTTTCAAACAGCCGTTTTCTATTTTATCCTCTGAGATTTAAACAACCCTTTAGGCTAGAAATCTCATTCTGAACTCGTTTCAGGGTCTAAGCTTAGTAGACCTCCTAACTTTTAATATGAATTAGGTAAAATAAAAGTAGCTTTTAAATGAGAATCTACACTTCCAATTTTTTTAATTCTTTATAGTTATTATTTAATCTTCGCAGTAGAATTCCATAAATAACCCGGTAAAATAGCCATATTAATCCAAGAAACACAACAAGTCCTCCAATCATTATTGCGGCAAACATGAGCCATTGTAAAGGAGTAAAACTGTACTTTTCGATATCTTCTACTGTAGTGCTTGAAATATGATAATCCATCATAAAATAGGTATAGATTAAAGCAACTAATGCTGTAGAAATCAAAATATAACCTATATAGTACTTTACGGTTTTTCTGGTTCGTAAAATATTTTTCATTAACTGAGCTGCATTATCTGTAGAAGATATTTTTCGGTAGTTTTTATAGAAGCAAAAAATAAAGAAAAAAGTAATGCCGTAATTAATTACATAGGTGGCTACGGTAAATTCTTTTAGATGAATACGCTCCATTTCCTCCCAATATTCATGGTCTGCCATAAAAACCGTAATAAGTGCCCAGAATAAAAATTCAATAATACTAATTACAAAAATCCATTTTACTATAGAAGAAGATCGCTTCCATAGCATTTGGTATATTTGGTTATAGGAAAGATGGGGTAAGCTGCTTTCCCGTTTTTTCCAGTCTTTTTTTAATAAATCCAATCCATCCATTATTCACTACGGATTTAAAATGTTCTTTAATTTTGTTTTTACCCTATTCATCTTCACTCTTGCATTTACTTCAGTAATACCAAGGGTTTCAGAAATGTCCCTGTAATTTTTATCTTCCAGATATAAAAAAACAAGTGCCTTTTCAATATCATTTAATTCCTGAATTGCGGCATACATTACTTTTAACTGTTGCTCGGTTTCATCGTCATATTCTTCTGCTTTAATCTTAAAATCTACCGTATCAAAATCTTGTGTAGGTATACTTCTTTTTTTCTTTCGGTATAACGTAATAGCAGTGTTAAGTGCCACCCGGTACATCCACGTACTAAATTTTGCTTCGCCCCTAAATTTTGGGTAAGCTTTCCAGAGCTGAATGGTTATTTCCTGAAAAAGATCGTTATGCGCATCTTGATTATTCGTATAAATACGGCAAATTTTATGTGCAATATTCTGGTGCCTTTCCAGGTTGGTTACAAATTGATGTTCTAATTCCTTGTTCACAATAATTGGTTAGCAACTTATATGTAGCGCAAGTACCTGCAATGTTACAAAAAAGTATAAATTCGCGTTAATGAGACTTTATTTTTTCCACTAAAGAACCAGAAAACTTAAATTTGAAGGCACTACCGCGATAATTGTGGTATTTTATAATCTCTAATTATTGGAGAAAAACCAAGTTTTATGAATATTCCAAGAACAAATTTACCTCGAGTCGTTATTATTGGTGGCGGTTTTGCAGGAATGGCCATGGTAAGAAAATTGATAGGCGAGGACGTACAAACTGTAATTCTAGATCGGCATAATTACCATACATTTCAACCTTTGCTTTATCAGGTTTCTACCTCCGGTTTAGAGCCAGATTCTATTGCGTACCCGATGCGTAAAATTACACGAAACAGCAAGAAATGCCTTTTTAGGATGGCTGAAGTAAAATCTATAAATCCTGAAAAAAGCCTTATTGAAACTTCTATTGGAGATTTAATTTACGATTACCTGATAATCGCAACGGGATCTAAGACCAATTTCTTTGGAAATGAAAGTATTGAGAAAAACGGAATGTGGATGAAAACGGTTCCACAGGCCCTAAATATTCGTAGTTTGATCCTGGAGAATTTGGAACAGGCGGTAATTACCGATGATCCTGAATTAAGAAAAGCACTGCTAAATTTTGTGCTAGTGGGTGCCGGACCAACCGGGGTAGAATTAAGCGGTGCCATAGCCGAACTTAAAAACCATATTGTCCCTAACGATTATCCCGATATTAATCCTAATGAAATGAATATTCATCTTTTAGAGGGACTGGACAGGGTTTTACCCCCAATGAGCGAAAAATCTTCTAAGAAAGCTCATAAGTTTTTGGAAGAACTCGGTGTGAAAGTTCATTTAAATACTATGGTAAAGGAATATGATGGGCATTTGGTAACCACCAATACCGATCTTAAATTAAAAACAGAGACTTTTATTTGGGCAGCCGGGGTAACAGGGGCACCGGTTAAAGGTTTAAAGGCCGGGGCATTGGTAGAAAAGGCCAATAGATATGAGGTGAACGCTTTTAATCAAATTAAAGGATACGAAAATATTTTTGCCATAGGTGATATTGCTTTAATGCAAACCAAAGATTATCCAAAGGGTCACCCAATGGTTGCTCAGCCGGCAATTCAGCAGGGAAAACACCTGGCCGCTAATATTATGAATATTGTGAATGGTAAAACCCTGGAACCTTTTAAATATAAAGATAAAGGGACTATGGCCACGGTAGGAAGAAATAAGGCGGTAGTAGATTTAGATAAAGGTTCTTTTGGCGGCTTTATGGCTTGGTTTATCTGGATGTTTGTGCACCTTTGGTTTCTTATTGGCTTTAGAAATCGTTTGGTGACTTTCTTTAACTGGCTCTATAATTATTGGAATTATGATAAAGCGGCCCGACTAATTATTAGGCCTTTTAAAGGCTATGAAAAACAAATGAAATTAGATAAAGAAGAGATATAAATAGAAAAAAGAGAAAGAGACTGTTTGAGAATTTTTTAAGAACGTCATCCTGAATTTATTTCAGAGCCTGCCCCGATTCTTTATCGGGGATCTAATATGATGATAATTAAAGAACATGTTAGAAGCTGAAACAAGTTCAGCTTGACAAGAATAAACTTTTTCAAACAATCTCTTTTACTTAGTCTGACTTTCCTTAATTTACTTTATTCCGAAAGCTTATTAATTGGCTTTTTCAATTATCTCATTTTCTTAATTTCTTTATTGTAATCTTCAGCAAGGGAAAGCTTTTGGTTATCGGTTAGCGCTTTTCCGGCCATTTGAAAAACTTCCTGTTCTTCTTCATCTAAATGATGAATTACCTTATGCTCCAATTCTTTTGCTTTTTTAAGCCAGTTGGAAGCATCCATCTCTGTGTCTTCCAGTTGTTCTATAAGCTCATCCATCTCGTGATGTTCAGCTACACTGTGTCTGGCTTTTTCCTGGGTAAGGTCTTTTTTTATTAAAGGAATATAAAAATGCCTTTCTTCGGCATCTGCATGAATCTTTAACTCGTGTTTTAATTGTTCAAAAATCTTTTTACGCTCTTGGGTATCGCCGTGGGTTTCTACTAACTTGGCAACAAGATGTCGCTGTATTTCATGCTCCTGTCGTAAAGCTTCAAAAATATTCATAATTTAGGTATTGGTTGAAGTCCTAAATTATTGATTTATATGTTAAGAAATATGTAAACCATGTTTTTTGATTAACAGTTTAAATCGATTCTAAAGAAATGACAGTTCAGGTTCGTTTTTTTACAATTCAGAAATAATAATTAGTAGTATAAATTGCTTTAACCCATTTTAGTGTTCTAATTTAAAAATAGATGAAGTTTATTCTGAAAATATTAAAAATAAGTCTTGGGGTTGCGGTATTTATTATCTGTTTAGAATTAATTTTTGGCGGTTTTGAATTCGAGAAATTCCGGAATTTAGAAATCTGGTTTATCTTCTTTACATACAGCTTTATACTCACTTTAATTAACGGACTTTACTTTTGGTGGTTTGGTGAAAAAATAACCTGGGAAAAAGCCACTTTAAAAAAAGTCCTGTTTGGAGCATTTGGGTCTATTATTATAACCTTAATAGGCTATTTCTTTTGCCGGGTTTTGCATTACGTGGTTTATAACGGAATCCCATTACAGGAGTTTTGGACAAATGAGAGAATAAATAATTACCTGTTTCCGCTACTTTTTACCACCATTATTTCCCTGTTTTTCCATCTTATATATTTCTATAAGGCTTTACAGGAAAAAAAGGTTAAAGAACAGAAAATTATTGCCGGGGCTGCTTCAGCAAAATTTGATGCACTTAAAAATCAATTAGATCCGCATTTTTTATTCAATAGTCTCAATGTGCTGGCTTCACTTATAGATGAAAATCCAGATCAGGCGCAACGATTTACAACCGGCTTGTCTAAAATTTATCGATATGTCCTGGAGCAAAAAAATAAAGAGTTAGTGAGTCTCGAGGAAGAATTAAAATTTGCCAGTACGTATATGAAATTATTGAAAATGCGTTTCGAAAACAGCATTGAATTTGAAATACCCGAAGAAATCTCCAATGAAGAAGCCAAGGTGGTGCCTCTTTCCCTTCAGCTACTATTGGAAAATACCATTAAGCATAATATTGTAAGTGAAAACCGCCCTCTGAAAATAAGAATTTATGAACAAGACGAATTTCTTATAGTCGAGAACAATTATCAGAAGAAAGAAATATTGAGTAATAGAAAAGGCGTGGGTCTACAAAATATTGTAAATAGGTACAATGAAATTACGCAAAGAAAAGTATTAATAAATCAAACTGAAGAAATTTTTAGGGTAAAAATTCCTGTGTTAACCAAACAAATATCAATTATGGAAACAAACGAAATCAATAAGGAAAATGCTTATTTTAAAGCAAAACAAAGAGTAAAAGAGATGAAAGAATTTTATGGGAATTTGATCTCTTATTGCGTGGTAATCCCATTTTTAATTTTTATAAATTATAGCACATACTGGGGCTTCCAATGGTTCTGGTTTCCGTTATTTGGATGGGGGATTGGGCTAACAATTCATGGGTTCTCTGTATTTGGATATGGTTCAGAGTGGGAAGAGCGCAAGATTCAGGAAATAATGGATAAAGATAAACTAAAAACAAAATCCTGGGAATAATGAAAACTAATTATAAAGAGAATTTTAGTTATAAGTCAGCTCAAAAAAGGGTAAAGGACATTAAAGGCTTTTGTGTTCATCTCATAATTTATCTGTTCGTAAATATCGCCATTTTTGTTGTCACCACTCTGGATGAAGGATTTATAAGTGGCTTATCTAATTTATCAAATTATAGCACCATCTTCTTTTGGGGGATAGGATTGTTTGCTCATTGGGCCAGTGTTTTCGGACCTAATTTTATTTTTGGAAAGAAATGGGAAGAACGGAAAGTAAGGGAATACATGGAAAAAGAAGAAAAGCAGCGTTGGGAGTAATGAAAATAGTAATTGTAGAAGACGAAAAACCTGCTGCCCGGCGTTTGCAAAGAATGCTAAATAAAATCGGTTTAGAAGTAAACGTGATGTTGCATTCGGTGAATGAAGGAATTGCCTGGTTTAATGAAAATACTGCACCAGACCTGGTTTTCTTAGATATTCAATTAAGTGATGGCATCTCTTTTGAAATTTTTGAAGAAGTAACAATAAATAGTGCCGTTATTTTTACCACAGCCTATGATGAATATGCACTAAAAGCCTTTAAACTGAACAGCGTAGATTATTTGTTGAAGCCTATAGATGAGGAAGAATTGACCAATGCTGTAACCAAGTTTAGAGAAAATTATCTGCAAAATTCACCAAAAATAGATTTTGATGCTTTCAAGAAAATCCTGGAAACAGGAACAAAGCCAGATTATAAATCTCGTTTTACGATTCAGGTGGGCCAGCATTTAAAGATTATAAATACCGAAGATATTTGTTGTTTTTATTCAGAAAATAAGACTTCTTACCTAACTACTAATACCGGAAGGAATTACCCGGTAGAACTCTCGCTAGAAAATCTGGAAAACGAACTAGATCCTGAAAATTTCTTTAGAATTAATAGAAAATCTATCGTTAATATTAACTGTATAGAAGATATTATTAGCTATACCAATAGTCGATTAGAGATTAAGCTGAAAACTTTTAAAGAGTTTCAACTAATCGTAAGCAGGGAGCGTGTGCGAGATTTTAAAAACTGGATTTCTTAAATAACAGTGTTAAAATCTAAGTAAACAAAACCCAAAGCTGTGTTTTTACGTATATATCTTTAGACAGTGGGGTAATTCAAATCTAATTTGCTACTAGCCCCGGTTTTCTTGAATTTTTTTTGGTTGGTTAAGTAAGGGTTTGCTGTATGATTTACAGCAGGCCTTTATTTTTTATGAATTAGAATTAAGAGATACTGGCTTTTTGTTTATCAATGTTCTATTTCTAGAAAGTGTTTCTAGTTTAGTTTTCACTAAGGGCTCAGTCTCCTTTTTAATAAATAATAAGATGTTTGTTTATGGAGCGGCTACGGTACCTAAAACATATAGCTGATCCATAGTTGGAGTCTCACTACCACCTTCAGGTTCTAAAGTAATTCCAAAGGCTTCAGACTGGTTTTGGTTTTCAAGACTAAAAACTTTATTGTCATCGGCTTTAAAATCTGCCAGTAAACCTATACTGGTAGGGGTAAGTGGTTGCATGGTGAGGGACCATACCTGGTAAACTTTTCCTCTTGGTGGTTCAGGAAGGTCTTTTGCATCTATATAAGCGGTATTATCACGGGTGTTCCAGTATACTGAGGCATAAGCTTCCGGAGCTACTTCCTGCCCCCTTAATGGGATGTGCTGTACATTTTTATCCCTAATAATTGCCAGTAATTCCTCAGCATCTTTTGCATTCTCCCTGGCATTGGCAATTTGCTCTTCCATTTGCACATTTCTGGCTTGTGCTGTACGTAATTCTTCTCTTAAATTATTGGTACGGTTAAAGAAGGTAAAAAGTCCTATAAGTAATAATAAACTAGCTGCCCAACCGGAATAGGTAATCCAACTTATGGTTTTAACCGGTCTTTCAGGAGTAGTTTTTGCAGGTGTTCCGGTTAATTTATCTTTTATACTGGTAATTAAATGTTCTGCATTATTAGGTGCAGTAGCAGCCGATAAATTGAGTAGAGCTTTTTCAATCTCCTCTACTTCGGTTTTAACTTCCGGGTATTTTTTAAGCACACGGCTTACCTCCCGACTTTCTTTTTCAGAAAGCGCGCCATAAACATAGAGTTCCAGGATTCCAGATGATATGTACTTTTTAATATCCATTACTTAATAACCATTGCTCTTAACTTATCGATACAAATTCTATTACGGGTTTTTACCGTACCCAGTGGCATATCTAATTCTTCTGAAGTTTCTTTTTGTGTATATCCCTTAAAAAAAAGATAATCTATTAATTTCTTACAAACCGGTTTTAAAGCTTTAACATACTTTTTTAGGCCTATAGCATCTACTGCTTCAGAGAAATTTGTTTTTGCCTCTAATATATCTACGAAATTATCAGACGTAAGGTTTTGTTGATTGTTCTTAAAACTTTTAGACCTTATCTTATCTATGGCAGCATTTCGGGCAATATTAAGAATCCAGGTGAAAAACCGGCCTTTATTAGAATTATAGCTTGGGGCTTTGTCCCAAATTTTTAAGAATACATCCTGTAGTACTTCTTCAGCTATGCTCTCATCC
Source organism: Salegentibacter maritimus (assembly GCF_016236975.1). Classification (NCBI taxonomy): domain Bacteria; kingdom Pseudomonadati; phylum Bacteroidota; class Flavobacteriia; order Flavobacteriales; family Flavobacteriaceae; genus Salegentibacter; species Salegentibacter maritimus. The sequence goes on along the minus strand of NZ_JAEHNY010000009.1, from coordinate 111,202 downwards.
CTAACTATACTATAAATAATACCATAGGTGCTTTCTGAATACAAATGATAAATACGTTCAAAGGCACGCTGGTTACCGTTTTGAAGTTCTAGAATTAAAGCATCTTGTTGCATAAAGTAGTATGTGGCTTGCCCAGTAAAAGTATGTAAATCTCTCGCCTCAAAAAAATAAAAAGCGGCATTTTGCCGCTTTTTATTAAAATTATGTAAAAAAGATTACATTTTTATAACTCCACATCCAACTCTGGTTCCAGCAGCTCCAGAAGGTTGAGAAGTAAAATCGTCTACACCATCGTGTACAATAATCGCTTTTCCAACAATATTTTTGTTATCGTCTTCACAACCTATACACCATTCATCGGTTGTCATACTAATAGTTCCTTCACCATTGGCATCAACTTCAAAGTTTCCTATATCGCCTTTGTGGTAGCCCTCGGCATCACCCCATTTCCCGTGTTTTTCATTGGTTGGGTTCCAGTGGCCCCCGGCAGAGGTTCCATCTTCAGCAGAGCAATCTGCTTTTTGGTGAATGTGTATTGCGTGCTTTCCTTCAGCCAAACCTGTAATGGTCGCTTCCATAGTAACTTCACCATTTTCTTGAGTGAAAGTTACTTCTCCACCTAGATCACTTCCACTTTTAGGCTCTAAAGGCACGGTAATCTCTTTAATTTCTTCTTCTTTTTCCATGCTATCCATTTCAGAATTCATTTCTGTTTCGGCAGCATTTTCTGTTTCATTTTCTTTCTTTTCGTTTTTACAACCTATAATAAATAAAGAGGCGCAAAATACTAATGATAAACTTATTCGTTTCATAATCTATGATTGGTTTTAGATTTAACAATGCTAAATTAATTTTATCGCATGGTATAGCCAAAAGATTTAAGGATAGGTTAACAACCCTTAGCCTGGTTTAGATCAATTTGGTTTTTATAGTTGTGGTTGAAGTAAGACTTTTATGCACGGGGCAACGGTCTGCAATTTCCAGTAAACGCTCTTTTTGTTTTTTGTCTAAATCTCCATAGAGCTTAATCTCTCTTCTAAAAGTATCGATTTTGGTATTGCTTTTTTCACAATTTTCGCAGTCTTTTTGATGTTCCCTTGAGTAATACACGTGGGTTTCTACATCGTCAAGAGGCCATTTTTTTCTCTTAGCATACATTTGAAGCGTCATGGAGGAACAGGCAGCCAGACCTGAAGATAAAAATTGATAGGGGGTAGGGCCATAATCTTTCCCTCCAGAGCTTATAGGTTCATCTGCCAAAAAGCTATGATTTCCTGCTTTCATTCTTGTGGTAAAAGCATCTTCTTTTTCTAAGCCCGCTACAACATCGGCATTAGATTCTGGAATTTCTTTATTCGGAATGCTTAAATACCTTGAAGCCCAGGTGGCGATTACATTACCGGCATAAGTTGCGTCTTCCTTATTACTTAAAAGATGTTCAGCCCCATCCAAAGAAACAAAACTTTTTGGATGTCTTGCTGCTATATATAATTCTTCGGCATTTTTAATGCCTACAATCTTATCTTGCGGCGAATGCATAATTAAAAGCGATTTTTTAAGCTTGTTTAGATAAGAGGTTAATTCATGTTTATCAATATCTTCTAAAAATTGTTTTTTAAGGTTAAAGCTTCTTCCGCCAATATTCACTGTTGCGTTGCCATTTCTTTCAATCTCTTCTACACTGTCTTCTATTAGATGTTGAACATGCGCGGTGGTAGAGGGAGCGCCAATAGTAGTTACTGCTTTAACCGATTGTAAGTCTTTTGCAGCAAATAATACTGCGGCACCACCAAGGGAGTGCCCAATTAAAAGGCCGGGTGCTTTAAATTCCTGCTCTAAATAGGCAGCAGCCGCAAGTAAATCCTGTATGTTTCCTGAAAAATTACTATTTGCAAAATCGCCCTTGCTTTCACCCAGTCCGGTAAAATCAAACCTTAGGACGCCATAACCGTTTTGTGCGAGGGTTCTACTTATATTTTTAGCCGCAAAGAAATTTTTATTGCAGGTAAAACAATGAGCAAAAAGAACAAAATTATGAGGATCCTGGTCTATTGGTAGTTCTAGATAGCCCGATAAATCATTACCCTGGTTGTTTTTAAAATTTACTTTTTCGGTTCTCATTACTTTATTTTTTACTTCATAAGCTTTAAGTATCAAGACCTCGAGACATGTCTTGAAACCTAAAAATCTTTTTATGGGCACCGCCAAAGGGTGCAATAATCCGAGGCCTGCCTCGAAATTAAAAATTTGTTTCCAACGAATGTCGCGTGGGCTTACCCCAAGGTAGTTTACTTAAAAATTTGTAGGTTTCCCAACAGGTTTCTTGATAATTTACAAATTGTTTAGTACAAGTACTAAAATAAAAAAGAGGCTGTCTGAAGAGTATATTTTCGTCAAGCTGAAATTAATTCAGGATGACGGTTTTAAAATCTTTTCAAACAGCCCCAATTATAAAACAGGAATCAGGTTAATCTAATTCTCTAATTTTAATATTTCTAAACCACACTTTGTCTCCGTGGTCCTGAAGAGCAATATGGCCTTCTTTGGTTTTTCCAAAGTGTTCCCAATCTTTAAACTTAGAGTTTGCTACCAGTTTATCCCATTCTTCACCATGAACAGGGAATTCTGTAATTAGCGTACCATTTAAACGAACCGAACCTTTATTGGTTTTATGGTTAATTTTTATAACAGTTTTGTTCCATTCTCCGGCATTACGTGATTTATCTTCACTGGGTGGCATCATATCATAAAGAGCTCCGGCCTGCCTTATGGGACCGTTTTTGGCATCAGGATGCAGTTTATTGTCTAAAATTTGAATTTCAGGACCGGTTAAATAAGGTTCAGAAAACTCCTCACTTTCCTGAACGCCCCACATAATCCCGCTGTTTCCTGCTTCTGAAATTTTCCATTCTAATGAGAGTTCAAAATTGGCATATGAGTTTTTAGAAATAAGGTTTTCTGTGCTTTCTCTTTTTCCCTCTGCCGGGGTGAAAGCGATAGCCCCATCTTTTACCTGCCACTGGTCTGATATTGAATCGGCATTAAAAGCTTTCCAACTTTCAAGGTTTTCGCCATTAAACAAATGGGTCCAATTATCTTCATTATTTGCCATGGCGGTAGTATCTACAGTTTTATCGGCTTCCTGTGTTTTTTCATCTTTTTTATCAGATTTACAGGAGGTAGATAATATGGCTAAGGTTCCTAAAATTAAAATATTTTTCTTCATTGGTTTTTGGTTTTTTGCTCAATAATAGAGATTTATCCGAATAATTTTCAGGACTCCGAGGCTTGGCTCGAAATCAAATAAAATCATTTATTGCTTCGTTAGTTTTCCAAAAGGCAACTTATTTAAGAGAATTACAACTCTTCTTAATTTATATTTGAAATAATATAGGGTTTATTTTATAAATTTAGTTAATTCCTAAGATTCGTTTTAATTTCTCTTCATCAACTTCGCTGCCTGCGAAATCGTCAAATTTCTTTTGGGTAGCTTCAATAATATGACTTTTAATAAAAGGCGCACCTTCACGCGCACCCTGTTCTGGCGATTTAATGCAGCATTCCCATTCAAGAACCGCCCAAACATCACAGCCATATTCGGTTAATTTAGAAAATATAGTTTTAAAATCTACCTGGCCATCTCCCGGATGTCTGTATCTTCCCGCACGGTCTATCCAGTCACCATAGCCACCAAACGAACCTTTTTTTCCGGTAGGGTTAAATTCGGCATCTTTTACATGAAACATTTTTATGAATTCGTGATAATGATCTATATACGAAATATAATCTAGTTGTTGTAGCACAAAATGACTGGGATCATACAGTAAATTTACCCTTTTGTGATTATTTGTGGCTTCAAGGAAACGCTCAAAAGTTACCCCATCATGCAAATCTTCACCCGGGTGAATTTCGTAACAAAGATCAACTCCCTGTTCATCAAATTCATTTAAAATAGGCAACCATCGTTTTGCGAGTTCCTGAAACCCCATTTCAACCAGGCCTTCAGGTCTTTGTGGCCAGGGGTGCGCGGTATGCCAAAGCAGTGAACCGCTAAAAGTTCCGTGCACATCTAAATCAAAATTCCTGCTGGCACGAGCTGCGCTTTTTAATTGTTCTACGGCCCACTGGGTTCTTGCCTTTGGATTGCCTTTAACTTCATTTGGAGCGAAATTATCGAACATAGTATCATAAGCTGAATGTACCGCTACAAGTTGGCCCTGTAAATGAGTACAAAGCTCGGTAACTTCTAGACCATAAGAAGCTACTTTTCCTTTAATCTCCTGGCAATACTCTTTGCTTTCACCGGCTTTCTTTAAATCTATTAGAGCCGATTCCCAGGTGGGGATTTGTATTCCTTTGTATCCTAAATCTGCAGCCCATTTACATAAACCATCCAAACTATTGAATGGCGCTTTCGAATCCATAAATTGTGCTAAATAAACCGCAGGTCCTTTTACTGTTTTCATCTCTTTATAATTCTGAACCCAAAGTGGGAATTTTTACAGGTTTAAATTACTTACCTGTATATTACTTATTTTATGTCCAGCATTATGCTGGTTCATCTAACTAAAATTTTATGAGTCTAATTTCACCCAAACGTTCCCTTTATTATGGGAGTCTACTACTTTTTCAATGAAATTCATTCCGCGTACTCCATCTTTCATCGTAGGGAACTCTGCCGGATGATATTTTTCGCCATTAATAGCTTTTGCTACTCCTTTGTAGATATTACCCATAGAATCGAAAATGCCTTCGGGATGTCCCGGAGGTAATTTTGTTCCGTCTAGCGAAAGTGCTGAATTATACTCGTGCCCGGGTTTTAAAACTTTTATTGGTTGCCCATCTTCCAATTTATAGAGGTAATTTGGGTTTTCCTGTTCCCATTTTAAGCTGGCTTTTTTTCCGTAGATTTTTACGGCAAAATTATTCTCTTCCCCGGTTGCAATTTGGCTGGATCTTAGTACTCCTTTTACATAATCTGAAAAGCGAAGCAGCACAGTACCATCTACATCCATTTTATTATCTGAATACACATAGTTTAAATCGGCTAAAAGTTCTTTTACCTCAAGCCCCGAAACGTATTCAATCATATCAAAGGCGTGTGTTCCAATATCACCAATACAACAGCTTATACCACCTTTTTCGGGATCGAGCCTCCAAATACTGTTTCTTTGATCCTTATCATGAATTATAGGGTTTATCCAACCCTGGTAATATTGTACATCTATTTTTTGAACCTCTCCAATCTCGCCTGCGGCAATCATTTCTTTCATCTGGCGAATCATTGGATAACCTGTGTAGGTATAGGTGACCGCGAAAATAGTTTTCGATTTATTGAGGGTTTCTTCAAGAATTTTAGCTTCTTCAAAAGTAGTGGTCATTGGTTTTTCACAAATCACGTGAAATCCATTTTCCAAAAGCTGCTTGGCCATAGGGAAGTGCAGGAAATTTGGCGTTAGAATAGAGACCACTTTTATACGCTCATCTTCCGGTAGTTTTGTTTCTTCTGTAATTAAATGATCCAGGTCTTTATAAACCTTATCGGTTCCAATCCCCAATTCCTTCGCAAACTTTTTGCTTTCGTCTAACTCAGGATTGAAAACGCCTCCTACAAACTCAAATTTATCAAACATAGAAGAGGCTACCCGGTGTAAAATTCCGATAAGGGAATCACCACCACCGCCTAAAACTCCTAATTTTATTTTTTTACCCATACTATTCTATTCTTTTACTGTGTTATATTTCAATATCTTTTTTTTCTATTTTTTCATTTTTGAAGAAAATAGCAAATATTATCATTACTACAAAAGCAAATCCTGCGGGAACTACCCATATTTGTTGCCAGTCGTGACTACCATCGGCGTTTAGATAAAAATCACTTATTTGTCCTGCTACCCAAAAACCAATTAACATACCTACACCATAAGTAGCCAGGGTAATCAAGCCCTGCGCAGCACTTTTAATTTTTGGCCCGGCTTTGGAATCGGTATAGATTTGCCCGGAAACAAAGAAAAAGTCGTAACAAATACCGTGGAGTGCAATTCCTATAATTAGCATAAAAGTAAGTTCTCCGGCATCGCCATAAGCGAATAGTAAATAACGTACCACCCAGGCTAACATTCCGGCAAGTAAAGTAATTTTGAATCCGTATTTCTTAAAAAAGAAAGGCAATAACAAAAGAAATAAGGCTTCAGAAATTTGGCCAATAGACATCATAAAAGTTGGATCTTCCATACCAACTTCTGAAAGGAATGGGTTGGCATTTTGGTAATAAAAGGCCAATGGGATACAAATTAAAACCGATGAAATAAAAAACATCAAAAAGTTTTTTCCTTTAAGTAGAGCAAGTGCTTCCAGGCCTAAAATATCAGATAACGTAACTTTTTCCCCTTTACTGCTGGGAGGGGTTTTAGGCAGTGTAAAGCTAAATAAGCCTAAAATAGCAGAAGCAACTGCAGCCATTAAAAAGGTATATTTTAGCATTCCTTCTTCGCGGGCTATAGCAGAGTCCCAGCCAAATACAAGACTAATTACCACTCCCGAAATAATCCATCCAAGGGTTCCAAAAACCCTAATTCCGGAAAATTGTTTGGAAGGGTCTGTCATTTGGTAAAAGGATATAGAATTTACCAAAGCCAGGGTAGGCATATAAATAATCATATAACCTAATACAAAGGGATAGAAATTAGTAAAATCTTCAGATTGGAACATCATATAAAGCAAAACTGCACCTGCAAGATGAAGGAAGCCCAAAATACGTTCGGCATTAAAAAAGCGGTCGGCGATTAATCCAATTATAAAGGGAGCTATAATGGCCCCCCATGATTGTGTAGAAAAAGCCATACCTGTTTGTGCACCGGTAGCACTTAAATTTTGTCCTAAAAATGTTCCTAAGGTTACAAACCATCCGCCCCAAATAAAAAATTCGAGGAACATCATGGTTGAAAGTTGAATTCTGGTTAAAATTTTCATTATCTCCGGTTACTTCTATTGATTATTTAGTTTACTTCCAACTTCTATTAAAAGCTCTTTGGTGGCTTTAATACCTTCTTCTGGAGATAAATTTTGACCTTCATATTCTACACCAATAAATCCGGTGTATCCTGCGTCATATACAGTTTTAAGTATTCTTTCATAATCCAGCGTGGTTTCTTCGCCTTGTTCATTAAAATCGTAAGATTTTGCACTTACGGCTAAAGCGTGAGGCATCATTTCTTCTATACCCTGGTATTTGGGGTATTCTTCAACGCAAGAGGCGTCCCAACGCTCACCACCTTTTCTTTTAAGGCAGAAATTTCCAAAATCAGGTAGTGTCCCACAATTTTCCATATTAACATCTTCAATAACTTCTACTAATAGTGCAGCATTGGAGGATAGGTAACCGTGGTTTTCAACTAAAATGTTAACATTTTTTTCTGCTGCATATTCACTAAGGGCTTTTAATCCTTTAGTTGCAGCGGTTTTCCATTCTTCCGGTTCGTCGGTACCAAAAAGGTTTACCCTAATTGACTCGGCTCCCAGGTAATTAGCGGCATCAACCCATTTTTTATGATTTTCAACTGCTTTTTCACGTTCGTTTTGGTCTGGACTGGCCAATTCGCCTTCACCATCAACCATTATTAATACGTTTTCTACATTAAATTCTTCACTTTTTACTTTTAGAGTATCTAAGACCTGTTGCAAAGCTTCTTCAGGATTTTCGGCATCTTTAATCTTTTGCGCATAAAAACTACTCACATATTCAATACCTTCAAAACCCAATTCATTTGCTTTTTCAGCAAAATCCATAGGGTCTAAATCGCCTGCAAAAATAGGTTTGTTAAGAGACCATTGTGCTAGAGAAAGTTTAAAAAAAGGTTCTTTAGTTACTTCTGAACTAGCTTCGGTGGTTGCCGTACTTTCTTTTTGTGATTTTTGATCTTTACAGGAAGAAATTCCGAGGAATAATAAAAACATAAGGGAAATTGAAAAAAAATTGGTTGAGGTAATTTTCATAAGATAAGTTTAAGTGTTACGAAATGTAATTTTACTGATATTTTTGGAATCTTAAAAGTATACTTTTTTTTAAAGAAGTAAAATTATAAGCATAAATTTATATATTTGGAAGGATTCGATTAACTAAATTATTAATTAACTACAGGAGAGTGAGCAATTATTATGAAAATGACACTTATGATGCAATAGTCGTAGGTACCGGAATTAGCGGTGGTTGGGCCGCGAAAGAGCTTAGTGAAAAAGGATTTAAAACCCTGGTGTTGGAAAGGGGGCGTATGGTAAAACATATTGAAGATTATCCTACAATGAACGATGATCCCTGGGATTATAAGCATAAAGGACAGTTAACAAGGGAGGAAAAGAAACGCCAGGAGAAGCAATCCCGTACAGGTTACACTACCAATAAAGCCAGTGCACATTGGTTCGTAGATGATATTAAGCACCCTTATAATGAAACTAAAAGATTCGATTGGATGCGTGGTTACCACGTGGGAGGTAGGTCTATTATGTGGGGAAGACATAGTTATCGTTTAAGCGATTTAGATTTTACTGCGAATAAAACTGATGGTCACGGAGTAGATTGGCCCATTCGATATAAAGATATTGCACCCTGGTATGACTATGTAGAGTCTTATATAGGGGTAAGTGGTGAAAATCTTGGTTTAAGTCAGTTGCCAGATGGAAAGTTTCTTCCACAAATGCCACTTAATTGCGTAGAGGACCACCTTAGAAAAAGTATGTCAGAGAATTTTAGTGATGGTAGGGTGTTAACAGCAGGGCGTGTTGCACATCTTACAGGTAATAAGGAATTTGAAGGTCGTTCTAATTGTCAATTCCGAAATCGTTGTATTAGAGGTTGTCCTTATGGCGGGTATTTTAGTAGTAATTCATCTACTTTGCCGGCAGCCGAGCGTTCGGGCAATATGACATTGAGACCAAACTCTATAGTTAGCGAAGTCCTGTACGATGCCGATAAAAAACGTGCTACAGGAGTTAAAGTTATAGATACCGAAACTAAGGAAGAAATTGAATATAAAGCGAATGTGATTTTTCTTTGTGCTTCTGCTATTGCCTCCACAAGTATTCTAATGCAATCAAAATCAGATAGGTTTGAGAATGGTATGGGGAACGATAGTGGGGAATTAGGCCATAACTTAATGGATCATCACTTTCGCGCCGGAGCTTCAGGAAAGTATGATGGTTTTGAAGATCAATATTATAAAGGCCGAAAACCAAACGGCATTTACTTACCGCGATTTAGAAACTTAAAAGCCGGAGATAATCTTGATTTTAAACGAGGATATGGTTACCAGGGAGGTGCCGGTAGGGGAGACTGGAGCCAAAGCATTGCTGAAGCCTCTTATGGCAAAGAGTTGAAAGAAGCCATTGTAAAACCCGGAGGTTGGACTATGGGATTAATGGGCTTTGGGGAGACTTTGCCTTATCATGAAAATAAAATGACCCTGGATTATAACAAAACAGACGAATGGGGCCTTCCTACTGTAACTTTTGATGCCGAGTTTAAAGAAAATGAACTTAAAATGAGAAAGGATATGGTAAACCAGGCTGTTGAGATGCTTGAGAAAGGTGGATTTAGGGATGTTAGGCCTTATGATTATTTAGGAGCACCTGGTCTTGGAATACACGAAATGGGGACAGCCAGAATGGGAAGAGATCCTAAAACATCGGTTTTAAACGCTAATAACCAAATACATGCCGTTCCAAATGTATATGTTACCGATGGATCTTTTATGACCTCTGCCGGTTGCCAAAACCCATCATTAACTTATATGGCGATGACCGCAAGAGCGGCAGACCATGCTTCAAAGAACTTTAAAACATCTAACGCTTAATTTTAGGATTATGAACAGAAGACAGGCATTAAAAAACATAGGACTTGGAGCCGGAGCTATAGTTGTTGGCCCTGCAACATTAAATCTTTTGCAAAGTTGTAAAGGTGAATCCGGTTCTAATTGGGAACCCGTTTTTCTAAGCGTTTCTAATGGTTTTGCTTTAAAACAAATATTGGAGGTTATTATACCTAGAACAGATACACCAGGAGCAGAAGACCTAAACATTGCTGAGTTTATAGATTCTTATATGCAGGAAGTAGCTTCTGAAGAACGCCAGAAGAATTTTAAAGAATCTGCCGATGCTTTTTCCAGAGCTTTTAAAAGTCAGTTTAATAAAGAAGAAAGTGAAGGCAGTTTAGAAGAATATGAACAAATTGTGGCCAAATATTTAAAAGCTACGCAAGCAGAGAGGGATGAGATAGCAAAACGAAATACCGAGACCCAGGATCCACAGGATAAAGATCTGGAAATTACGTTAGATGCCGATGCCGGTTCTCTTGCCTATTTGCAAGAAGTACGTAATATGGGAATATGGGCTTATAAAACCAGTGAAGAAATTGGTGAGAATGTAATGTGGTACGATCCCATTCCGGGGGAATATATTCCTTGCGGTCCGATTGAGGACTTAGGTGGCGGAAAGGCCATGTCTCTTTAAGTTTAGGAAGCTAAGTATATAAAAAAATGCCCTCGCAATAATTTTTGTTGAGGGCTTTTTTATAATGTTTGGCTAATTGCGTTCAACCCATAATTGAGACTTGATGCTTCAGGGTTTGCCTCGAAATCAAATAGTATTTAATCCCTTTTAGCTTGACACGAGGTAATTAACATATTCCCTTTTTTGAAGCAACGTTGAGAAGCTATATAAATGTTTGTTTAAATAGTGGTACAGATTGTTTCACGATGTTTTTAGGTCATTATTGACAGTTTTTCAGGAGAAATTCTGACATAAATTTCTTCTTCTTCACCAATATATTCACCATCAATTTGAAATGAAACCGGATTTTTACAATAGACTCGTGCTTCTTTTAAAGGAATTATCTCTACAAATTCAGAATTCACTTCGGTTTCGTTACGTAGAGTTTTTAAGATTTCAAGCATATTGAAATTCTTAAACAAAAGAAGCTCAAAGACACCATCATCAATTTTTCCTTTAGGATTTACATTGGCACCGGTGCCATATTTTTTTGCATTGGCAAAAGCCAGTAAGATTCCTTCTTTGGTAAAACTTTTATCTTCCATTTGAATCTCAAATTCAAATGGATATTTACTATACAATAGGGTGGGGATAGACTGAAGAAGATATCCCATTTTTCCCCTAATTCGAGATTTTTGATAATTTTTTATCAACTCCGCATTTATTCCCAGGTCTCCCATGTGCAAACATAGCTCGCCATTAATCTCCAATACATCCATTTTGGTTACCGTGTTTCCAAAGGCAATATTTAGTTGTTCTTGTAGATCATTTGGAATACCTAAATTAAGGGCAAGCCCATTAGCTGAACCGGCCGGTATTATGGCAATAGGTGTTTTGTGCGGTAATAATGCTTCGGCTACCAGCTTTATAGTTCCATCGCCACCGGCAATTAGAATCCTATCAAAGGTCTCTGAGGCGACCAAATTTTTAATTTTCTTTTGATCATTCTCACCGGTTGTCTGGTAAACTTCTAGCTTTGCATTTAATTTACTAACCTCCGACTCAATTTTTTGATTGATATTTCTTTTATTAATCCCTCCCGAAATGGGATTTACAATCAGTAAAACCTTATCTATTTCTTTCATATAGCTTCAAATATGTTCTTAAAATTAATTATTTTGGAATTAGAAAAATTCAATAAAATTCTAAAATTTTGAAATTAGATCTAAAACTTTATCGCGGTTACGTAAATGACCAGGAGCTTAATGTATATGGACATTTATTTAAATCGTGGGCGCCAGATAAGTATAAGATGGATAGGCGCGGACTTAAACATGCGGTGGCCATTATTCATATGTTTCGCATTAGTCCTTTAGAAAATAAAGAGATCACTTTAAGGTTTAGAGATATTGAGGTTACTACTAAAACTTTAAAAGATGGCTATTTTAGGTTTTCCATTCCATTTTCTGAAGATTTAAAAAGTGGTTGGCACGAATATGAGGTGAGCTGTAATATTAAAAATTTTGGGATGATAGAAAAAGGTGAGTTTTTAAAACCTCATCCTTCTAAATATGGTATTATTTCAGATATAGACGACACATTCTTAATCTCCCATAGCAACAGTGTTTTTAAGAAACTTTACGTCATGTTGTCCAAGAATATCAATAAACGTCGGACATTTGACGATGTGGTAGAACATTACAAACAATTAAGCCGGGCAGGCCAGGATTTAGAACATGCTTCCAATAGTTTTTTCTATGTTTCCAGTAGCGAGTGGAATTTATATGAATTTGTTAATGAGTTCGCTAAAATGCACGAACTACCCAAAGCGGTCATAAAACTCAAAAAGATTAAAACTGGGATTTCAGATTTTTTATTTACCGGGCGGGGAAGCCACGATCATAAATTTGAAAAAATAAAAGATATTATATCTTTTTATCCTAATATTCCCTATGTTCTACTAGGCGATGACTCTCAGAAAGATGCCGATATTTATGAGCGTATTTGTAAAATTTTTCCGCAGAGCTTAAAAGCGGTTTATATTAGGCAAACGGGTAGAAAGAAAAAACCTAATATCACTGAAATTCTTAGAAACATTGAAAGTCTGGGGGTTAGCATTTGTTACTTTAAACATAGCCATAAAGCTATAGAACATTCGCGTAGAGAAGGGATTATTTAATTTTTTTGAACCCTATATTTGCTAAAACCTAGGTATTATATAATTTGAAATTGCAATAATTGAAAGTACAGGACTATATACAATCTCGCACAAAACTGGCTGGCAAAAGCATACAAAACACAATCTCGCTTTTAGAAGCCGATGCCACCATTCCGTTTATTTCTCGTTATCGGAAAGAGGCCACAGGAAATTTAGATGAAACTGAAATAGAAAAGATTTCTCAACTGCTTAGTACTTTTAAGGAATTGGAAACCCGAAAAAATGCCATCCTTAAATCTATAAAAGAACAGGAGGCATTGACCGAGGCTTTGGCCGATAAAATAAATAAGGCCACAACCTTAGCTGAAGTTGAAGACCTTTATTTACCATACAAAAAGAAACGAAAAACCAAAGCAGATACTGCCAGGGAAGCCGGTTTAGAACCACTGGCTAAAATGTTAATGGCCCAGAACTCACCGAATATAGAGAGATCTGCACAACAATTTATTTCCGGAACAATAAAAAGTAAATCTGAAGCATTCGTCGGTGCCGGGCATATTATTGCCGAATGGATTAATGAGAATACTTATGTGAGAAATTCTCTTAGGAGGTTGTATACCCAAAAGGCCTTGCTAAGTACAAAATGGGTAAAAAAGGAGGAAGAACATCTTGAGGCCCCAAAATTTACACAATTTGAGAAATGGGAAGAACCACTTAAAAGAATCCCTTCCCATAGATTTTTAGCGATATATCGTGCCGAAAAATTAGGGATTATTAAGCTTAAAGTTGAAGTCGATAAATTTGATGCTTTAGCCATAATTGAAAAGGCAGTAATTAAAAATAAGGGCTTTTCGGGAGTAAAGTACTTAAAGAATGCAGCAGAAGATGCTTTTACGAGATTGCTTAAAAAATCTTTTGCAACCGAATTTCTTAATGATGCAAAAGAAAAAGCCGATGAAGATGCGATTGCTGTTTTTGCGTCCAACCTCGAGCAATTATTAATGGAAGCACCTTTGGGAAGCAAACGAATTCTGGCTATAGATCCCGGTTTTAGATCTGGTTGCAAAATTGTTTGTTTAGATGAGCAAGGAAATTTACTCTACAATGAAGCCATATTTCCCCACCCGCCACAAAAGAAAATCGATGCTGCTTCAGCGAAAATTAAAAGCCTGGTAAATGCGTATAAAATTCAAGCTATTGCTATAGGGAACGGTACCGCTGCGAGGGAAACCGAACAGTTTATTAAAAATGTTTACTTACCTAAAGAAGTATTGGTTTTTACGGTAAATGAAGCTGGCGCATCGGTATATTCGGCTTCTAAAATAGCCAGGGAAGAATTTCCTAATTATGATGTTACTGTTCGTGGCGCTGTTTCTATTGGCAGAAGATTGAGTGATCCGCTTGCTGAATTGGTTAAAATTGACCCTAAAGCTATTGGGGTAGGGCAATACCAACATGAGGTAGATCAAACAAAACTTAAGGAAAAGCTGGACGTAGTGGTTAAGCGTTGCGTAAATAAAATAGGCGTAAACTTAAATACTGCAAGTAAAGAATTATTGTCTTATGTTTCTGGAATTGGCCCGGGGCTGGCTCAAAACATCCTGGATTACAGAAAAGAAAATAAACGTTTTACAAGCAGAAAAGAATTGCTAAAAGTGCCACGCCTGGGAGAAAAAGCCTTTGAACAATCTGCCGGATTTTTACGAATTAAAAATGCTAAAAACCCTTTAGATAATTCCGCCGTGCATCCAGAAAGTTATTTTGTGGTAGAAAAAATGGCGAAAAATAATGCCTTGAAGCCGGAAGAACTAATAGGAAATACTGAAGTTCTTGAAAAAATAAAACCGGAAGATTATATTTCTGAAAATATTGGATTACTAAGTTTAAAAGATATTCTGGGAGAATTAAAAAAACCTGGAGCCGATCCCAGGGCAAAGAAAAAAGCCTTTAGTTTTGATCCTTCTATAAAAACCATTGCCGATCTAAAGCCGGGTATGAAATTGCCGGGAATAGTAAATAATATAACCAATTTTGGCTGCTTTGTAGATATTGGAATCAAAGAAAGCGGACTCATCCATATTTCAAAACTTGCCAATGAATTTATAAGTGATGTAAATTCGGTGGTTAAACTCAACCAGGAACTGGAAGTGACTGTACTTTCTGTAGATGAAGAAAAAAAGAGGGTTCAACTTTCTTTAATAGATTAAAAAAGACCCTGGAATAATTTTAATTTCAGAGTCTTTTTAACCGTTTTTGTTGACTGTAGTTATTGTCTCCAAAATGTACTTTGAAATTCTTCTTCTTTTGGATCGATATCCTCAGTTAAATCTGCAAACAATTTATCCAATTCAGAACTGTGGTAATTTGTTCCTTCTAGCTCCTTTTTTGTTTCCATCAAAATTCTCGTGCTTATTAAAAAATTGAAGAAATGAATAAAAGATTGTACTAAAATTATGTCCTCTGTAGGATTAAAATCCTTAATAGATAATTTTTGGTCTTGTCTTAAATATGGATAATATTTCAATAACTCTTTTTTCGGAAACAGACGATTGTGCTTAATGGAATTTGATATTAAACGTAATCTGTCTCGGTCCTGAAATAGCTTTTTCTTATTTTTTGTATCAATTCCAATTTTCTCCAGGTCTTTATAGTTTGTCCGATTTAAAATATTATAATGACCTAAAATTTCATTTTCGTAATTCTCGATTTTATGATAAAGACCAACATAAAACAAAAGAGTTATTTCGTCCGATAGGGAATGTTTAGGTTTTTCTAGAACTTCATTAACTACATCCAACAATTCTTTTTCAGCTGGAGTATGTTTTTTTTTGAGTTTAGAACTGTAGAAATTTTCAGTTACTGAGAAAATTTTATCAATGTAAATTTCTTTGAATAAATCCAATTCAAAAATTATGGATTTAGTTCTTATTTTTAATTGAACTAATTCGGTAAGCGATTCGAAAATTTTTTGTCCAATTTCTTCTCCAAATTTATCAGTTAGCTCTTTTTCTAATTTTATGTAGTCCGATAGAAATTTGATCAACATTTTTTCTTAAATCTTTTTGATAATTACAGCCAACTTTTGCTAAAGAGTATAGATTTCTTCGTTCTATTCGCTATTTTTTGTTCTACCTAAAAACTCCTGAAGGGAAAACCACCACACTTTCGTGACCATCTTTCCCTACACTTGCAACTCCAAAAAAGTAGTTGTCTATTACGATTCCATCCAGGGTAAATTCATTTACATTACCCACAAAACGCGAGTATTGCCATTGTGCTTCGGTAGTTTCCCTCCAATAAATTTTATAACCTGCAATTTCATCTTCAACTTTATCCCATCTTAATTTTGCCGAGGGTTCTACAATTCCTCCAATCTCTACATTTTTTGGTGCGGGTGGAGCCCAGGCCAGGCTTGCCATATTTATGGCGTTTACTGCGGTAAGCTTTTTGGCATAATCAAAATTTACACCGGCTACCACATCGCCATATTCTATTCCATTTTCAGTACGAATATCCTGGTGCTGCCGATTATAATTTTCATGTGCTTCCATAATTCTTATTCCGGCAAACCCCAGATCGTTAAAAGGACGATGGTGACCACCTCGGCCAAACCTGTCTAAACGATAAATCATCATTGGGTTCATTTCGGGCATATAGGTTTCTGTGGTTGTATGTACATAGCGAGCAAGTTGACGTGAAATACCATCTACCTCGCCGCCGTAAAACCTACGCCTGTTTCTTTCCCTATCTGTTTCATTTGGAGGAACGGGTTCAGAAAATATTCTAAAAGTACGATTATCGATTACGCCGTCCACTCCTTCAATATTTCCAATCATATCGTTGTTAAGAACACCAATAATTTCCCAATTGTTAGCTTTAGCATATTGGGCAAGGCCTTTACCTCCAAAAAGCCCCTGTTCTTCTCCCGAAAGTCCTACATACACTATGCTATTTTCAAATTCGTATTGTGATAAAACCCTGGCGGCTTCCATAGTACCGGCCATCCCACTGGCATTATCGTTGGCGCCGGGAGCATCGGTTTTAAAATCCATGGTATTGCTGGCACGAGAATCTATATCGCCGCTCATGATGATATACCGATTAGGATATTTTGTTCCTTTTTGAACAGCTACTACATTTACCACCCAGGCATCGTGAGGAATCCGGTCTCCATCTGCTGTGGTCACAAAATCTTTTTGATAAAAAATATCCAGGCAATTATTGCAATTTTTAGAAAGATAGTCGAATTCTGATTTTATCCATCTTCGTGCAGCTCCAATTCCGCGTGTGTCTGAGACGGTGTCACTGAAGGTATTCCTGGTACCAAAACCGGCTAGTTTACGAATGTCAGCTTCAATACTATCGGCAGATACATTTTCAATAATATCGTAAATGCGCTGATCGGTTTGTGCGTTTGTTTGCTGAATTAGTAATCCTGAACATAAGAGTAGGGCAAGGGTGGGTATTTTTCTAAGCATAAAACAATTGTGGTTTAAGCTTCTAAAGTACCCAAAGTTTCTTTGATATCACAAAGAATTGCGAATTTGGTAATACTATAAATAAAAAATCCCGGAAATTTTACCGGGATTTTTTATCACATTCTATTTAAAATAGAATTTAGCTAGCTTTCATATTATGAATTTCAGCTTTTGCTTCGTGTGCTTTTTCGTCAACTTTAGATTTAGAAAGGCTAGCTTTGGTTTTGTTCTTTAAGGCATCTACTTTATGACTTAGAGAATTTGAAAATTCATTAAATTTTCCTTTAGTTCCTTCCAATGCTTCATTGCTTGAATCTGAAATCGCCTTTCTCGTATCTGCTCCTTTTTTAGGCGCAAATAATACTCCTAAAGCTGCACCTACAGCTGCTCCTGATATTAATCCTAATAACATTTTTCCTGATTTCATCGATCTAAGTTTTTAAGTTTGGTTCGTATAATTGTTCAATGTAAAAGTAGAAGATATTAGAATGTTTGCCATATTTTAGGAGTTAAGTTATGCATAAACTTTTTTGGTAAATGTCAAGGATTTTAACAGTTTCAAAGCTTAAGAGTTTTCCGCAAATTTATTCAGAATACTCCTTACTCTAGAGGTGTCTTCTACATAATAGCGGGCACTGGTTTTTTTCATCCCAACTTTAACCGTAAAAGATTCTTCAGGGAGTTCTTCAAACATATATTCATCTGTCCAATCATCTCCAATAGCAAAAATGAAATCGTACTTTTTACCAACTAGTTTTTTGTTGGAAGCTTTTCCTTTATTAACTCCACTACTTTTTATTTCCAGCACTTTATTTCCCTCAAGAACGCTAAGTCCGTGATTAGAAATCAACTCTTTTAAAACATTAGAAAGTTCATTAGCCCTTATTTCTCCTAATTCCGGATCGGCTTTTCTGTAGTGCCATGCCAATGAATAATTCTTATCCTCAATAAAAGTACCGGGTGTTCTATCTACAAAGGTTTCGATTACCGGTCTTACCGTACTCATCCAATCGTTATTTACATTTTCAGAAAGTTCCCATTCCGAGTTTTTTTGACGCATCCAAACACCATGTTCCGAAATAAGTTCTACAGGAATTTCCTGCCACCAGGAACCCAGGGTGTCTTTGTCCCGGCCACTAATAAGGATTACATCGGTATTTTTGGATTCGTTTAATTTATGAACCAAATCAATTAATTCTTGATCGGGTTTCGCCTTCTCAGGCTTGTCTGTAAAGTTCACTAGAGTTCCATCGTAATCAAGGAATAGGATTCTACTCTCTGCATTTTTAAATTTCTCCAAAATTTCATCTGAAACTTTAGAAGATATCCTTGTAGCTTTAAATGCTTCTCGATCCTGACTTGTGTCTTTTAGTGCCTTCATAAAATCATTGGCCCATTTTTCTACGCTGTAACGTTTTAATCGCTTTTGAAGTGTTTTATTTCGTTGCTGTTGTTCTTCTTTTGGCATTTCTATAGCCTGGATTAAAGCTTCTGAAATTTGCTGGAAATTATTGGGGTTTATTATTAATGCTTCATTCATTTCGTGAGCGGCCCCGGCCATTTCGCTTAAAATAAGCACCCCGGTTTGGTTTATTCGGGTAGCTACAAATTCTTTGGCTACCAGGTTCATTCCATCTCTTATTGGCGTTAATAATGCAATGTCGCAACTGGTGTAAAGATCTATTAAGTTTTCAAAAGGCATAGAACGATAGAAATACCAGATGGGAGTCCAGCTTACTGTAGAAAATTTTCCATTTATTCTTCCTACCAACTCATCTATTTCCCTTTTTAATCGTTGATATTGAGGAACATTAGATCTTGAGGGCACTGCAAGCATTACCAATCTCACTTTTTCAATAAACTCTGGGTGGTTATCCAGGAAATATTCAAAGGCACGAATTCTGTTGGCAATTCCTTTTGTATAATCTAAGCGGTCTATGCTTAAAATAAGTTTTGCATTAGGGGTCTCGCTTGCATGATGATCTAACCGCCTTTGTAATTCTGTACGCTGTTCTTCAGTATTTTTAAAATGCTCATGGGCGGCATTTTCAAATTTCTTATAGTCTATACCCATGGGGAAAGAATCTACTTTTACAATCCTTTCCGGAAGTGTGATTTCATTAAAATTCACCTGATGCCGTAAAATTCGGCTTACCGAACTTAAAAAATGTCGCTCATAATCATAGGTATGAAAGCCTATTAAATCGGCGCCCAGTACACCTTTTAACACTTCATCACGCCAGGGTAGTGTTCTAAAAACTTCATAAGAAGGAAAAGGAATATGATTAAAAAAACCAATAGTTGCTTCGGGTTGTTTTTCCCTAATCATATTAGGGACTAAAAGCAATTGATAATCGTGCACCCAAATGTGATCACCGTCTTTATAATGTTTCAGTACTTCATCTGCATATTTTCTATTTACGCTTTTATAGGTTTCCCAGTGCTCTTTATCGGATTCGGTATATTCCATAAAATAGTGAAAAAGCGGCCAAATAGTTCGATTGCTGAATCCAAAATAGAAACCTTCAATTTCTTCTTCACTAAGATTTACCGCAACACAATTTTCTTTTCGGGCTTTTTCTTTAACATCTTTCAAAAGATTTTCCGGGATTTCTTCTTTTGTGAGTCCGCTCCAGCCTATCCAAATACTATCACCATCCTTATGGAAAGATTTTAAGCCGGTTGCCAGTCCGCCAACACTTGGAGTGACCTCCAGATGATTATTTTCTAAACTAATTTGTAAGGGTAATCTATTGGAAATTATTATCGTTTTACTCATAATTAAATGTGAATGGCGTTGTTGCGAATTTGATTTTTATTAAATTTCCGAAAATCATTTTACACTACAAGTCTTTTTAAAGAATTTTAAGAGTATATGGAGAATTTAGATTACGGAATTATAGGGAATTGTAAAAGTGCTGCATTGATTTCAAAAACGGGATCATTAGACTGGTGTTGTTTGCCAAATTTCGATTCTTCGGCTGTTTTTGCCAAGTTATTGGATGAGAAGGTTGGAGGCAGTTTTGAGTTTATAGTAGACGATTCCTATAAAATTACCCAGGAATATCTTTGGGAAACCAATATTTTAAATACCCAATTTAATGATGGTGAAAATTCTTTTCAGGTTATAGATTTTATGCCTAGATATCCACGAGAAGACGGGTCTTTTTATGCGCCGCCAGATATAATTAGATTTATTCGTTTAACAGGGGGCAGACCTAAGTTTAGAATTAAATACGATCCTCGTTTAGATTTTTCTCGCGAGAAAACATATAATAATCTAAAGGAAAATTATATTAAAAGCTATACCAAAGAAGGTAAGTACGACTCTCTTTTCTTTTATTCCAGTTTAGACCTGAATGACATTTTAGAACAAAACGAGATCGAATTAACCGGAAACGCATACTGCTTAATTGGGTATCACGAGAAGCTTATAACGCAAACTTTAGATCGTTCTTATTTAAAATTTCAACGAACCAAGACCTATTGGATGAATTGGAGTGCAAAAACTACCCGATATACGCATTATGAAAATGAAATAATGCGAAGTGCACTGGTTTTAAAATGCCTTAGTTATAAAAAATCGGGTGCTGTTTTGGCGGCCGCAACCACCTCTTTACCCGAAACTATCGGGGAAGAAAGAAATTGGGACTATCGTTTTTGTTGGATTCGTGATGCCTCTATGGTAATTAAAGTAATGGCCGGCCTTGGGCATATAAAATCGGCTAAAGATTTTCTTCAGTTTATCATAGATATTATTCCCGATAAGGATGAGAAAATCCAGATTATGTATGGGATAAATGGCGAAAAAGAGCTCACTGAGCATATTTTAGATCATTTATCTGGTTATAAAAACTCTCACCCGGTAAGAACCGGCAATGCGGCTTATATCCAAAAGCAAAATGATATCTACGGAATTTTGATGGAGGTAATTTACCAGCAATTTAACCAGTTTGAAACCTCTTTAGAGAATTCTGAAGAACTCTGGACGGTGGTACGCGGTATTGTAAGTATTGTAGAAGAAAACTGGAAAAAGCCTGATAAAGGAATTTGGGAATTACGTACTGAAGACCGGCACTTTGTGTTCTCAAAACTTTTATGTTGGGTAGCGATAGACCGGGCTATAAAAATTGGAGAGGTTTTAAGAATGGGTATTAATGATACACATTGGAAATCTCTACGTGCCGAAATTTATAATGATATTTATAAAAATGGTTGGAATGAAGAAGTGCAGGCCTATACACAATATTATGGTTCTAAAGATTTAGATGCTTCTACTTTACTAATGGAGCAATATGGCTTTATTGAAGCTAAAGACCCCAGATTTGTAAGCACCGTGAAAGCAACCGAAAAAGAGTTGTGCAAAGAAGGACTCATGTACCGCTATAAAAATAAAGATGATTTTGGCGAGCCAACTTCTTCTTTTACAATCTGTACTTTTTGGCTTATAGATAGTCTATTTAAAATAGGGGAGAAGAAGAAAGCCAAAAAAATGTTCGATCAATTACTTTCTTATAGCAACCACCTGGGGCTATTTAGTGAAGATATAGACTTTGAAACTAAAAGGTTGTTGGGTAATTTTCCGCAGGCATACTCTCATCTGGCATTGATAGAAACCGCTGCTAATTTTAGCATTGGAACAAGCTCAGAGGAAAGCTGGCTTAGCGAGTTTTAATTAAAAGAGCATTATCTAATTGTGGAGCTTAATTTTTTATTGGCACCGAACACCCCCGGGGCTTCCTCAAAATTAAAAATTTGTTTCCAATGAATGCCTCGTGGGCTTTCCCCGAGATAGTTTACTATAGGAAGAAGTTTAGACAGATTTTATTTTATATAAATCTAAGGCTTCTTCCTGCAAATTCATAGATTAAAACCGGCAGCTACTTTAAGTCAATTATTCGTTTGGTTTTTTAATGTTTTTAGAGTTGAAATGTGGCTCTTTTACCTCTACGCGAGAGCGAGTTAAGTAAATTCCTTTTTCTAACTCTTTAATATAAGCAACCATTTGTTCCCTTAGTTTACAGTGTAGGTCCCAGGCCATAACTGCTGTACTGGCGCTACAAATTGCTCTTACTTTTAAAGATTTTTCAGTCATTTCTGTAACCTGTAATATAGGTGGATGCTCTTTATCCCACTCTTCAGAATTTTCGAGTAATTCTTTGAATTTCATTCTAAGTTTCTCAACATCTATCCTGTAATCTACATAAAGTTCTATTTCATTTAAAGAATGGGGACTGGTTATAGAAAGATTCTCAAAAGTATCAGAAATTATTGTTTTTAAAGGTACCACCAGTCTTCTAAGATCCCAGGTTCTAACAATCATATAAGTAAAACGAATATCCTCAACATAGCCCCATCGTCCTTCAATAATTACGGTATCCCCAATCCTGGCAGGTTTGGTAAGGGCAATTTGAATTCCGGCAATAATATTTCCCAGGGTGCTTTGCGCTGCAATACCTAAGATTATGGTTGCTAATCCTGCCGAAGCTAACATGGAAATTCCAAGTTTCTCCATAGATCTAAATTGAGATAGGATAATGGCGGTGCCAATAATTACAACCGTAAAAGTTAAAATTCTTCTGGCTACCGACAAATAGGTGAAAAGTTGCCTGGACTCATGACTGTTCTCTGAGGTAAGATCGCCAATTTTATGTTCGGCAACGTAGCGCATTGCAAAATCTAATATTCGCATAAAAAACCAGGTTCCGGATGCTATTACAATTGCAAGTAAAAGGGCATAAATAGTACTTGAATAGGCCCCGGAATATGATATGAGTTCATTAAGACTAATATAGAAGAAGAGCACACCCGTAGCTAAGGCAGCCGGAACGCCTAACTTTTTGGATAGAGCCATAATGAGCGGTTTGTTAAATGAAAGGGCAATTCTTCTAATTAAAAGAATAGCTACCTTTCCCAACATATACGAGAATATTAGCAATATAAAAGTTAGCACCGGCTTCCATAGGGGAACGGTACCTATTTTTGCCTGTGACCAGGTTGGCATATAGCGGTCTAAAAAAGTAGGGCCGTAGACCTGGTATAAATCTTCGGTATTCTCAACAGTGTTCGCAGAAATTAACCAAAAAGCCCCATAATCTTTATACTTTACTCTTTGTAGCCTAAAAATTATATCACGATTTTCTATTGCTGCCTCGCCAAAAACCACACTTCTTCTGGGGGCACCTGCTACTGCCTGGTTGGTAGTTGTACTAATATCTACCTGCCCGTCTGGCCTGTCTGAAATACCATCCCAATTAATTGCCACGCGCTGATCCATGACAAAATATAGTTTTTGAGCAATGTTAATCGCTTCTTCTTCAGTTAAGTTGTTAGGGAACAAATTAAAATTTAAAGCATAAGCGGCATCTTTAAAATTTTTGTTCCTACAGTTAATTACAAAATGTTCCAGGGTAGCCTGGGGAGTTTGTAAGTTAAATTTGTTTGGGGCTAAACCTAAAGGATTATTTAATCGCGTAAGTTGATAATAGGCCTCATTGTAGTCTTCTAAGCTATTAGGGAGATAGTTTGATTTGTTTGGTTCATTTATTTTTTCTTCTGAAGGAAGCTCTTTGGAATTAGCTACCGAGTCTGCTTGAAATGCGTATATTGAAATGGGTAGCAAAAAAATGCTGAAACTTAAAAATAACCATTTTAATTGGTTGCTCATACCTTTTTAATGAAGTTTACTTAAAAATTGCTAATGGATTATTTTTAAAATTAAGCAATAAAAAAAAGACCGTCTAAATTTGACGGTCTTTTAAAATAGATTTATCAGAATTTTTAGAAACAATATTTATTTTCTGAAGTAAGTTTTTCAGCAATAGTATTTCTTAATTCTACAACATTTGGCATTCGGTCGTACTTGGTGAAACGCTTAAGACCCATGAGCATCATACGCTGCTCGTCTCCTTCAGCAAAAGATGCAATTCCCTCTTTGGCTTTTTGATTAACCGTATCTACAGCGTGGTATAGATACAATTTCGCCATGGCAATTTCTTCTTTTTGTGCCTCTTCGCCAAAACGCTTTGCATTTTTTTCGGCTCTTAAAATACCAGATTCGGCCATATAAGCTTCAATAAGTATATCTGAAGCAGCAAGAAGCAATTGTTGGTGCTCTTCTAAATCCTGACCAAATTTTTGAACTGCACTACCGGCTACCATCAGAAAAACTTTTTTCAGTTTTTTGATCATATCTTTTTCCTCGGCGAATAATTCATTATAGTCTGGTTTATCCATAGAAGGTATACCTGTAAGTTCTTCGCCCACCGCCTGCGCTGGTCCTAAAAGATCTACATGGCCTTTCATTGCTTTTTTAATAAGCATACCAACAGCCAACATTCTATTAATCTCATTGGTGCCTTCATAAATTCGGGCAATTCTGGCGTCTCTCCAGGCAGATTCCATAGGGGTGTCGGCAGAGAATCCCATACCTCCCAATACCTGAATACCTTCATCACTACAATTTTGAATATCCTCAGAACAAGCAACCTTTAAAATGGAACATTCTATGGCATATTCTTCAAAAGTCTTTAATTCAGCATCGGCATGAGACTGGCCATCCTGTAAGCGAAGGTTTATTCTATCTTCAATATTTTTTGCAGCCCGGTAACAAGCAGCTTCCCCAACATAAGCTGAGGTAGCCATTTCGGCAAGTTTAGATTTTATAGCACCAAACTTTGCAATAGGTGTTTTAAATTGTACCCGGTCGTTAGCATATTTAACGGCTTCTTCGGTTACTCTTCGCTGTGCTTCTAAAGATGCGGCAGCCAACTTAATTCGGCCTACGTTAAGGGCATTCATCGCAATTTTAAACCCGTTCCCTCGTTCCGAAAGCATATTTTCAGCCGGAACTACGGTATCATTAAAGAACACCTGGCGAGTAGATGAAGCGTGGATTCCCAATTTCTTTTCTTCTTCCCCAAAGGTGATTCCGTTAGGGTTTTCCTTGTCATACTCTACGATAAAGCCCGTAATATTTTTATCGTCCTTAATACGGGCAAAAACAATAAAAACGCTTGCGAATCCTGCATTAGAGATCCACATCTTTTGGCCGTTTATTTTATAGCTTTTTCCGTCTTCGGTAAGCTCGGCTTTGGTTTTTCCCGAATTGGCATCACTTCCGGCCCCCGGTTCGGTTAAACAGTAGGCACCAAACCATTCGCCTGTAGCTAATTTAGGAACGTATTTTTTGCGTTGCTCTTCATTTCCATATAGTAGAATTGGTAGCGTTCCAATGCCGGTATGGGCTCCAAACGCAGTTGCTATAGATCCTGTTGCCCCCGAAATATAATCGCAAACAAGCATTGTTGAAACGAAGCCCATGCCAAGGCCTTCATATTCCTCGGGTACAGCAACTCCTAAAAAGCCCAGTTCTCCTGCTTTTTGCATTACTTCTTCAGTAAGGGCGTAATTCTTTTTCTCAAATTCTTCTTTTTTCGGCCAGATCTCCCGATCTACAAATTCCTTTACCGAATCACGCATCATTTTTTGCTCCTCTGTAAAATCTTCGGGCGTAAATATATCTTCTGCTTTGGTTTCCTTTACCAGGAATTGACCACCGCGGAGAAACTCATTTTTATTTTCTGTTGTTTCCATTATTTTGATGTTATTTTTAATTTTTCTTGGAATTAAGTATCCGAATACAGGAGTCAGGATTCAAGACTTGTCTAATCCGTCTATAAATCGTGAAATCATTTTTTATATTTCCTGAATTTTCAATTCACATTCTTTAAATCTTTCTTCTGAAATATATTTTTCTGAATAAGCAATTATTAATTGGGTTTCCCACTCAAAAGCTGAACCGAGACTATTTTCAAGGTATTGTATAAAATGTCTATTAGTTCTTTTACTCGTTCCTTCAGCAATATTAGAAGGAATAGAAACCGCACATCTAATTAATTGAGACACAAGATTAAATTTTTCAAAATCGGGAAAATTTCTAACTATTTTATAAGTTTCTTTAATAAGAAACATTCCTTCTTTCCAAATTTTCAATCTTTTGAAATTATGTCTTTGCATCTCTTTAGTATTAAGTCTTGTCTCTTGAGTCTTAGTTCTTGCTTCTAGCTAAGGAACTCATAAACTCCCGCAGCTCCCTGTCCTGTTCCTACACACATGGTTACCATGGCATATTTGTCTTTTAGGTTGCGTTTTCGCATTTCATCAAAGATTTGTACCGAAAGTTTTGCTCCTGTACAACCCAATGGATGTCCCATAGAAATTGCGCCGCCATTAGGATTTAAAGTTTCAGGGTTTAAGCCTAATTCTCGAATTACAGCCAGAGATT
The DNA here is from genome assembly GCF_016236975.1 of Salegentibacter maritimus. Classification (NCBI taxonomy): domain Bacteria; kingdom Pseudomonadati; phylum Bacteroidota; class Flavobacteriia; order Flavobacteriales; family Flavobacteriaceae; genus Salegentibacter; species Salegentibacter maritimus. The sequence continues at coordinate 84,798 of NZ_JAEHNY010000009.1, read as the reverse complement.
GCGAGGCAAAGGCCTCGTTAAGTTCAATAAGCTGCATGTCGTCTTGTTTTAATCCCGCTTGTTTTAAAGCTTTTGGAATGGCGTGAACAGGGCCAATCCCCATAATTCTGGGATCCACACCTACCGGGGCATAACTTACTAATCTGGCGATAGGCTCAAGATTGAATTCTTTTACCATTTCTTCACTCATTATCATTACAAAGGCAGCACCATCGCTCATTTGTGAAGAGTTACCCGCAGTTACGCTTCCGCCTTCGGCAAAAACAGGTCTTAGTTTATCTAAAACTTCTTTGGAAGTATCGGCACGTGGCCCTTCGTCTTTATTAACCGTATAGGTTTTTGTTTGTTTTTTGCCATCTTTGCCTACAAATGTTTCTTCTACGTCAATAGGTACAATTTGATCTTGAAAACGATCTTCTTTTTGTGCTTTTAATGCTTTTTGATGAGAATTAAACGCAAATTCATCCTGGTCTTCACGGGAAACCTTATATTTTTCGGCCACTGCTTCTGCGGTTAGTCCCATTCCCCAGTAATAATCTTCGTTTCCTTCTTTGGCTACCTTGTAGTTAGGAACCGGTTTATATCCTCCCATAGGAATGTAACTCATGCTTTCTGCACCCCCTGCAATAATACAATCGGCCATACCACTTTGAATCTTGGCCGAGGCAATAGCGATTGTTTCCAGTCCCGATGCACAGTAACGATTAACCGTCATCCCGGGAACTTTCTCGGTTTCCAGCCCCATAAGAGAAATTAAACGCCCTACATTTAAACCCTGTTCTGCTTCGGGCATTGCGTTTCCAACAATTACATCGTCAATTCTGGTTTTATCAAAATCGGGTAATTGTTTCATCATGTATGCAATGGTTTCTGCAGCCAAATCATCGGGCCGTTTAAACCTGAATACTCCGCGAGGGGCTTTCCCTACGGCTGTTCTATATGCTTTTACTATGTATGCTGTTTTCTTCATTTCTTAGTATTTAGATGTTAGTATTGAGTATTGAGACAACTCAAACAGCTAACGATTTTATTAAAGCGTAATTCATTTTTTGAACCTCAATTACTTCAGATAAAATTGGAGCAACTTTTTCTTCGTCCACCAAATTCAATCTATAAGAAAGTAACAGTTGAGTATAAAGTTCGTAAGAAGAGCCGCTCGCAATTCCAAGGAAATTTTTAAATTCTCTCTTAGTATTTCTGCCGGCTCCTTCTGCTATATTCGAGGGAACTGACACAGCACTTCTTCTTATTTGACTTGTTAAACCGAATTTTTCCTCAGCTGGAAAATTAGCAGAGAGCTGATAAGTTTTTTCAGCAATATCCATTGCTTTAATCCAAACTTTTAAATCATTTAAATTGTGCATATTCTAAACTTTTAAGTTTTTCACTCACTACTCTATACTAGTTACGAAGCGGCTTCCCTTTCTTCAACATATGCTGAAGTCTCTCAAGGGTTTTGCGTTCACCGGTTAGGGATAGGAAAGCTTCTCTTTCCAGGTCTAACAAGTATTGTTCACTTACCATTTGTGGTTCAGATAAATCTCCACCGGCCATAACATAAGCCAGTTTGTTTGCAATCTTTTTATCGTGGTCACTAATATATTTACCTGCATTCATTTGGTCGGTTCCTACCAGGAAAGCACCTAAAGCCTGTTTTCCAAGTACTTTTATATTGGTACGGCGAATCGGCCTGGTATACCCATTTTCAGCCATTAATAAAGCATGTTGTTTAGCAATGCTTAGTTGGCGCTCGGGATTAACAACTACAATATCTTTCCCTTTTTGAAGAATATTTAAATCGTATGCTTCATAGGCTGAGGTAGAAACTTTTGCCATTCCAATGGTTAAGAAATGCTCTCTTAATCGGTTTAATTCCACATCATCTTTTTCAAAGGTATCTGCGGCCCGAAGTGTCATTTCTTTAGAGCCCCCACCACCGGGAATAACGCCAACTCCAAATTCTACAAGGCCAATATAAGTTTCGGCTGCTGCCACTACCTTATCGGCGTGTAGTGAAAGTTCACATCCGCCACCCAGGGTCATGGAGTGTGGGGCAGCTACGGTAGGAATAGAAGAGTAGCGCATACGCATCATCGTATCCTGGAAATATTTTATGGCCATATTAAGCTCTTCATATTCCTGTTCTACGGCCATCATAAAGATCATCCCAATATTTGCACCTACCGAAAAGTTTTTACCATTATTGGCTACTACCAATCCCTGATAATCTTTTTCTGCCATATCTATGGCTTTATTAAGGCCATCGAGAACATCACCACCAATGGCATTCATCTTACTGCGGAATTCTACATTAAGGATTCCATCACCAAGATCTTCAACTACAACTCCGCTATTGCTGAAAATCTCTTTAGACTCACGAATATTATCTAAAATGATAAACGAATCCTGTCCCGGAATCTTAACGTGATCTTTTTTATTAATATCGTAATAATAAGTGTTTCCATCTTTAACGGTGTAAAAAGAATCTTTACCGCTCTCTATCATCTCATGTACCCAAGCTGCGGGTTCTTTACCTTCGGCTTTCATGATTTCAACCCCTTTTTGAACACCCAGGGCATCCCACATTTGGAAAGGACCGTGCTCCCAACCAAATCCGGCTTTTACACCATCGTCAATTTTATAAAGTTCGTTAGAGATTTCCGGAATTCTGTTAGAGACATAGGCGAAAAGTGCAGCGAAATTCTTGCGGTAAAATTCACCGGCTTTACCCTTGTCACCTACTAAAACCTCGTAGCGGTCTTCCAGTTTATTTATTGTCTTGGTTTGCTCCAGTACACTAAATTTCGCGCTTTTTCTATCGCGATATTCCATTTTATCCAGGTCTAACGATTTAATTTCGCTAGAACCATCTTCTTTCTTTATCTTTTTATAAAACCCGGTATTATTGGTTTTACTACCCAGCCATTTATTATCCATCATGGTCTGTATAAAATCCGGTAAGGCAAAAAGATCGTGTGCCTCATCGTCTGGAACACCTTTATGAAGTCCGTTGGCCACATGCACCAGGGTATCTAAACCAACCACATCTACCGTACGGAAGGTGGCAGATTTCTGGCGACCAATAACGGGACCGGTAAGTTTATCTACCTCCTCTATGGTCATATCCATATCTTTTACCATGTGGAAAAGACTCATTATGCTAAAAATACCTATCCTGTTTCCTATAAATGCCGGAGTGTCTTTGGCAACAACCGATTTCTTACCAAGGTATTTTTCACCATATTCGTTTAAGAAATCTAAAACCTCCTGTTTGGTATCTGGCCCAGGAATAATCTCAAATAACCTTAAGTATCTTGGAGGATTAAAGAAGTGTGTTCCACAGAAATGTTGCTTAAAGTCTTCACTTCTGCCTTCATTCATTTGCTGAATAGGAATTCCCGATGTATTAGAGGTAATAAGTGTACCTTTTTTACGGTGTTTTTCCAGCTTTTCAAACACTTGTTGCTTTATATCCAGTCTTTCCACAACTACCTCTATAATCCAATCGGCTTCGGAAACCCTGGAAATATCGTCTTCCATATTTCCGGTTTCTATACGATTTGCAAAATCTTTATGATAAATAGGGGAGGGCTTAGACTTTAAAGAAGCTTGTAAAGAATCGTTTACCAATCTGTTTCTAACTTGCTTATCTTCTAGAGTAAGTCCTTTTTTCTTTTCTTTCTCATTGAGTTCTCTTGGGACGATGTCCAACAAAAGAACTTCTACGCCAATATTGGCGAAGTGGCAGGCAATACCGCTCCCCATAATTCCGGAGCCTATTACTGCTACTTTATTAATTCTTCTCTTCATAATTATAATCTGGTTTTAACTATAAGGTTTTCGTTATTGAATAAAAACTACAGATTTTTAAACTGTAGAATTACTTGTTTTTAGTTTACTTTAATTTCTTTCTGGTAAATTTTCTTTTCTGAAATAAGGTTCAGAATTGTGTTGGCTACTTTAATAAAGGTTTTTAAATCTTCTTCTGAAACGTTTTCCTTTACAGCCTCATCAAAACGCAAAACTACTTTTTTGGAGTACTCTCGCATTTCCTGACCAAAATCGGTTAAATATATAAGCACACTTCTGCCATCTTTTGGGTTTTTCTTACGGAGGATCAATTTTTTCTCTTCCATTGTTTTCAATATTCTAGATAAGCTTGTAGCTTCCATTCCCATTTTTGGGCCAAGGGAAGTAGATGGCGTCCCGTTTTCAGGATCTATACTTAACAGAGCAAAACCGGTAGACATAGTGCTTCCGGCTTTGCCGGCTTCTTCATTGTACATTTTAGATACCGCCATCCAGGTAGCTCGTAAAACATAGTCTATTGTTTTTTCCTTCATTCTTAAGTGTTGATATTCAAAGTTAATAAAATATATTATGCACGCATAATAAAAATAGCATAAATAATTATGTTAATGTAAGTTATGGGGTAATTGATACTTAAATTCTTTGTAAACTGTCTATAAATAAAGATTATTTTCCTCAATAGTATTTCTAAGGCATGCTTTAGTTATTCGATAATCAATATTTAATGCTCAGAGGCCAGCCTCGAAATAAAAAAATCTTTTCATTTAATGCCTCGTTGGCTTGCCATTAGGTAATTTACCCATTAAATTTAAAGGAATTGTATAAAAAAACCCTTCGGAGAGAAGGGTTTAACATTATTATATAGATTGGTAAATTTTATCGTATAATTTTTTGTAACGGTCTTTAATATTTCTTCTCTTTAATTTCATAGTAGGGGTAAGGTGGCCTTCTTCAATTCCCCAAACTTCTCCTGTGAGTTCTATCACTTTTATGCGTTCCCATTTACCGAACCTTTCATTGTAAAAATCTATTTCCTCCTGAATACGGGTTTTAACCTGTTCGTTTTCGGCGATTGTCTTTTCAGAGGCATCGCCAAGGTCTATATTTTTTCGTTTTGCCCACTCCTTTATAAACTCGAAGTTTGGCTGAATGAATGCAGCAGGCATTTTTTCTCCATCTCCAATAACCATAATTTGCTCTATAAATCGAGATTGTTTCATGGTATTTTCAATAAGCTGGGGTGCAACATATTTTCCGCCCGAAGTTTTAAACATTTCTTTTTTACGATCGGTAATTTTAAGAAAGCCTTCGTCATCAATTTCCCCAATATCGCCGGTATGAAAAAAATTATCTTCAGTTAAGACCTCTTTACTTTTTTCAGGCTCCTTATAATAGCCTTTCATCACGTTGGGACCTTTACATAAAATTTCTCCATCTTCAGCAATTTTTACGGTTACATTATCTATAGGTTTTCCAACGGTTCCAATTTTAAAACCTCTATTTCTTTGGTCATTCACCGCAATAACCGGAGAAGTTTCGGTTAGGCCGTAGCCTTCCATTACCGGAATTTCTGCAGCGGCAAAAACACGAGCAAGTCTGGGTTGAAGAGCCGCCGAACCAGATACTATTAATTCAATATTTCCCCCCAAACCTTCTTTCCATTTAGAAAAAATTAATTTCCGGGCTAGCTTAAGCCGGGTTTCGTACCACCATCCGTTAGCACCGTAAGGTTCATATTCTAAACCTAATTCTACCGCCCAGAAAAACAATTTTTGTTTAATTCCTCCCAGAGTAGAGCCTTTGGCAATTATTTTATCGTAAACCTTTTCTAAAAGCCTGGGTACAGCTGTAATTACATGTGGTTTTACTTCTTTAAGGTTATCGCTAATTTTATCTATAGACTCTGTAAAGTGAATAGAAACCGAATAGTATTGATATAAATATAATATCATACGCTCAAATACGTGGCAAACCGGTAAAAAGCTAAGTGCAACATAGGTGCCCCTTTCAAAAGGAACACGCTGCGAGCTATCCAATACATTGCTTACAAGGTTTTTATGTGAAAGCATAACGCCTTTTGGTCTTCCCGTAGTTCCCGAGGTATAGATTAAAGTAGCGATATCATCTGGCTTTACCGCTTTTTTTAGTTGTTCTACTTCATCTTGATTGCTTTTGTCCTCTCCAAGATCCAGTACTTCTTTCCAGTTTTTAGTACCTTCTATTTCATCAAAACTATAAACCTCTTTTAGTTTAGTATTCTGTTTTATGGAATTAAGTTTTTCTAAGACTTCTGAGTCTGAAACAAAACAAAATACCGCTTCACTGTGGTCTAATACATATTGGTAGTCTTCTTCAGAAATTGTAGGATATACAGGTACCGTTTGCGCTCCTGTTTGTAACACCCCAATATCCATAACATTCCATTCCGTTCGGTTGCTGGTAGATATTATAGCAATTTTATCGTTTGGTTTAATCCCAAGACGCAATAACCCGCGACTTATAGCATTGGCTTTATCAATATATTCCTGGGTAGAAAGAGCCTCCCAGGTACCATTATATTTAGTGACCAGGGCCTTTTCTAAAGCATGTGTTTCCAGTTGAAAATAAGGGAAATCAAATAGTCTTGTTGGTTTATTCATGTTGGGTGTGGAATTATTATATACCTTGCAAAATAGCAAATTTGCGCTCTATTTCAAATTGAAAAATTAAAATATAACCAGATTTTTTAATAAGAATATAAAAACTTAATAAATGAGATTGGAAAAGTTTAAAGAATGATCGGTAATATGAAATTGATAATCAACCGATTAATTTATAAGGAAAACGCCCGGGATAAATATCCACGGGCGTTTTAAAAATTTTACTCGATATTCGAGATTTTAAATAAAAAGATTTTCTGTAAACAAGGTCTTCTGTTAAAATTTTATTTCTCTTCTAACCACTTCCTTGCATTTACAAAGGCTTCTAACCATGGGCTTACTTCATCTCCTTTTCTATCTTTTGGATAATAAGCCCAGTTCCATGGAAAAGTAGAACGCTCCAGGTGTGGCATCATCACCAGGTGTCTCCCCGAATCGTCGGTTAACATTGCGGTGTTGTAGTTAGAGCCATTAGGGTTGGCAGGGTAGGCATCATAGCCGTATTCTCCAACAATATTATAATGCTCTTTTTTATAAGGAAAACTAAACTTTCCTTCTCCATGCGCTGCCCATATACCAAGTTTACTACCGGCCAGGCTGGAAAGCATCACCGACTTGTTTTCCTTTATTTCTACCGAAGTAAAGTTACACTCAAATTTATGCGAGGCGTTATGAAGCATTTTGGGTTTTTCTTCGTCCCCCGGATTTATTAATCCTAATTCTATAAAAAGTTGACAACCATTACAAACTCCCAGAGAGAGCGTATCTTCTCTACTAAAGAAATTGTCTAGAGCTTTTTTTGCTTTTTCATTATATAAAAAGGCACCGGCCCAACCTTTAGCACTTCCCAAAACATCAGAATTGGAGAAACCACCAACGGCAGCAATAAACTTAATATCCTCAAGAGTTTCTCTACCCGAAATTAAATCGGTCATATGTACATCCTTTACATCAAAACCGGCAAGGTGCATTGCGCGTGCCATTTCACGTTCAGAATTTGATCCTTTTTCACGAATAATCGCAGCCTTTATCCTTTTACCGGTACCTTCGGTAGAGGGTATATGACCTGTAAAATGCTCTGGAAATTTAAATTCCAGCGGCTGATTTTTATAATTATTAAATCGCTCTGTTGCTTTGTCTAAGCCACTTTGTTTTTGATCTAAAAGAAAGGAGGTTTTATACCAGGTGTCTCTTAATTCACTAATATTAAAACTGAAATTTTCTGTATTGTTCTTAATGTTAAGTGTATTTGTTTCGGTTACACTTCCAATTTTAAAGAACTCAATTTTATTATCACTTAATACTTTTTCAGCTGTTTCGTCTTTTGCCTGGAATAGAATTCCGCAGTTTTCATTAAAGAGCAATTTAACACTGTCTTCCTCATTTAATGCCGAAAGATCTATATTGGCACCCAGGTTATTATCGGCAAAACACATTTCCAGAAGGCTGGTAATTAATCCTCCTGAAGCCACATCGTGGCCGGCAAGAATTAAATCCTGTTTGATTAATCCCTGTATATTATAAAATGCATCTGCAAACTTTTTATCATCTTTTATTGTGGGTACTTCTTTTCCAACTTTGTTCAAAATTTGCGCAAAAGAAGATCCGCCAAGTTTAAAGCTGTCTTGTGATAAATTGATGTAGTAGATGTCGCCTCCATTTTTTTGCAACACCGGTTCAACCACCCTGGTAATATCGTCACAATGCCCGGCAGCAGAAATAATAACGGTTCCGGGTGAAAGTACTTCGCTATCTTTATAACGCTGTTTCATGGAAAGGGAATCTTTTCCGGTAGGAACATTTATTCCAAGGGAAATCGCAAAATCTGAAACTGCCTGTACCGCCTCATATAGTCTGGCATCTTCACCTTCATTATTACAGGGCCACATCCAGTTAGCTGAAAGTGAGATAGATTTTAAGCCTTTTTCTAATGGGGCCCAAACAATATTGGAAAGTGCCTCAGCTATCGAATTTTTAGAACCCGCAACCGGGTCTACCAATGCAGAAACAGGAGAGTGACCAATAGAGGTGGCCACACCTTCTTTTCCATTATAATCTAATGCCATTACACCACAATTATTTAATGGAAGTTGTAGAGGGCCAGCGGTTTGCTGTTTGGCTACACGACCTGTTACACAACGGTCTACTTTATTGGTTAGCCAGTCTTTACTTGCCACAGCTTCTAATTGAAGTACCTGGTTTAAATAGTCTTTAATATGATTTGAAGAATAAACTACATCTTCGTAAACCCTTGTTACCGACTTGTCTTCCATGATGGTCTTTGGTGAACTTCCAAACATATCGGAAAGTTCCAAATCCATAGGTTTTTGTTTAGATTCTGAACCTTCAAAAGTAAACCTGTAATCGCCGGTTACATTACCCACCTGGTAAATAGGAGAGCGTTCTCGTTCAGAAACCCGGCGCAGTATTTCATAATTTTTACCGCCAATAACCAATCCCATTCGTTCCTGAGATTCGTTTCCTATAATTTCTTTTGCCGAAAGGGTAGGATCACCAACCGGTAATTTATCCAGGTCTATTTTTCCGCCGGTTTCTTCAACCAATTCACTAAGGCAATTTAAATGGCCTCCGGCACCGTGATCGTGAATAGAAACAATAGGATTTTCTTCACTTTCAACCATTCCGCGCACCGCATTAGAAGCACGTTTTTGCATTTCGGGGTTGGCTCTCTGAATGGCATTTAATTCAATACCGCTTCCAAAAGCTCCTGTGTCTGCTGAAGAAACTGCGGCACCGCCCATTCCAATTCGGTAATTTTCACCACCAAGAATCACTATTTTATCGTCTTTCTTTGGAACATCTTTTTGTGCCTGGTTGGCTTTGCCGTACCCAATTCCACCGGCCAGCATAATTACTTTATCATAGCCTAAATTTCTTTGGTGTTCTGTATGTTCAAAAGTAAGTACCGAACCAGATATTAAAGGTTGCCCAAACTTGTTCCCGAAATCTGAAGCCCCGTTAGAGGCTTTTATCAAAATATCCATTGGGGTTTGGTATAACCAATCCCGTTCTTTCATACCATTTTCCCATTTTCGGTCTTTTTCAAGTCGGGAGTAAGAAGTCATATAAACAGCAGTCCCGGCTAGTGGCAAAGAGCCTTTTCCTCCTGCCAATCTATCCCGTATCTCCCCACCACTTCCGGTGGCAGCTCCGTTAAAGGGCTCTACTGTAGTTGGGAAATTATGGGTTTCGGCTTTAAGGGAAATCACCGAATCAAAATCTTTATTTTCATAAAACTCCGGTACATCGGGAAGTTTTGGAGCAAACTGTTGTACTCGTGGCCCATTAATAAAGGCTACATTATCTTTATATGCCGAAACAATTTCGTTGGGATTCTCTTCAGAAGTTTTACGTATTAGTTTAAAAAGCGAACTTGGCTTTTCTTCTCCATCAATCACAAAAGTGCCGTTAAAGATCTTATGGCGGCAATGTTCAGAATTTACCTGTGAAAACCCAAATACTTCAGAATCTGTAAGTTTTCTACCTAATTTTTTAGACAATCCCTGCAAATAAGCAACCTCATCAGTACTTAGGGCCAGGCCTTCCTGCTGGTTGTAAGCTGCAATATCATCAATTTCCATGATTGGCTCAGGATTGATATGAATATCAAAAATATCCTGGTCCAGACCTTCATATTTCTGTGAGATCATAGGGTCAAAATCGTGGTAATTCTTATCTATTCGCAAGAACTCTTCTATCCTAATAATACCATGGATTCCCATATTTTCGGTAATTTCAACCGCATTGGTACTCCAGGGGGTGATCATGGCTGCCCGGGGACCAACAAAAAAAATTGCAAGCGCAGATTTATTGATTTGTTGTGTATTTCCAAATAGCCAATTTAATTTCGTGATGTCTTGAGCCGTAAGGTTGGTATGCGTTTCTACTGCATAAACCTTAGTAGTTTGGTCTCCAAAGAAAAGGATCATTCTATGTTGTTTTGTGTTGTTTGAGAAAGCACAAATTTAGGTTTTTTAAAGGAAATATTTTATGATGTTGGCATAGAAATAAATGGAGTTTTTTTGCAGCAATTCATATAGCTGATTTCTTAATTGATTAGGGTCGAAAGGATCGTAGCCAAATCGGTATTAAGAAGTCATTTTTTAGGCTTTAAAAAAGTCTTTATTCCAAAAGATAAAGTTGGTTTTGGTGAATTGAAAGGTGAAATTTTAATAGTCCCCCAGCCCCTCTATATTATTCATTTCATGAACTTCCCAATCCTCTATACGAAATTCGGTAGATGCTTCATTGATAGCTTGTTTTCTTCTTAATGTTTGGTCTTTGGCAAATTCTTCGGAAGTATTAGGAATTCCAATAATATCTATTAATTGGCCATTTTCAAAAAGCCCAACGGGGTCGTTTCCATTAAAATCTAAAGGAGCCCCGGTTTTTAATTGATTGGCTTTGTTGGTAATTTCAGGAATATCGGCAGCCTCGTTACTTATCACAAAAGTTTCGTTATGCGCTATGTTACCCTGAAGCATAACTTCACCCATCCAATCCCCATCGCCGTTAGATTGTTTTTTTATTGAATAGGCTAAAGTTTCCAGGTTAATTGTTTGGCCTGTAAGGTTTACAATTTCCAGTGCTTTATTAAAGGAGCTACCTTCTATATATTCTGAAAAGAAAATTTCAGTTGAAAAATTATCTTCCGGCGGAATTTCAATAGAAGTATCATCTTCGGCACAGGAATAAACCAGGATAGTAAAAAGAAATGCGTAATATTTTTTCATCGGAAATCAATTTCAGGGAAAATACCTGGATTTTTCCTGAAATTGATTCAGTTAAAGATTTCGGGTAAAAACCCTTAAGCTTTTTTCTCTAAAAGAGCCATGTAGAAGCCATCAAAACCGGTTTCTGAAGAAAGTATTTTTTGCTCTTTAAGCATTTTGAATTTTTTACCTTCTTCGGTGTTTGTAAGGAAGTTTTTTACTTGTTTTTCATTTTCTGAAGGCAAAACCGAACAGGTTGCGTACACCATTTTTCCTCCCGGTTTCACAATACGAGAATAGGTTTCAATTATCTCGGCCTGGGTTTTTATAAGCTTGTCTATAAACTCGGGTTGTAATTTCCATTTTGCATCCGGATTTCTGCTTAAAACACCAAGTCCGCTGCAGGGGGAATCTATTAATACACGATCTGCGGTTCCATAAAGTTTTTTAATCACTTTAGTGCTGTCAATGCTTCGTGTATCTATATTATGGGCTCCGGCACGTTTAGCACGGCGTTTAAGTTCCTTTAGTTTATTGCCATAGATATCGGTCGCGATAATCTGGCCTTTGTTTTCCATTAAAGCTGCTAAGTGAAGCGTTTTTCCACCGGCACCGGCACAGGTGTCTACTACTCGCATTCCGGGTTCTACTTCAAGAAATTCGGCTACTAATTGGGAAGAAGCATCCTGAACTTCAAAAAAGCCGTTTTTAAAAGCCTGGGTTCTAAAAACATTGCCACGTTCTTCCAATTTTAAAGCGTTTCTGTAACCTTTTAGAGGCTCAGAAATAATTTCTTCATCCTTAAGAACACTGCGTAATTTATCTTTGGTGATTTTAAGGGTGTTGGCCCTAAGAATAACCGGTGCCTGTAGGTTAAGTGCAGCTATTTCTTTTTCCCAAAGCTTTTCTCCCAGTTCTTTTGCCCCAAGTTCGTCCATCCAGTCGGGTATAGATTCGCGGTATTTTCTAATTTTACTTAGGCTATCAAATTTACCTTTAATTCTTCGGGTAGGTGTACCCTCAAATTGTGGCCAGTCTGGTAAAACAATACCACGTAAAGTGGCCCAAACGGTAAAGAGACGAAATAGGTTTTCCCGGTCAAAAGGTTCTTTAACTTCAGCAATTTTAGCGTAAAGTCTTTTCCAACGAACAATATCATAAACGGTTTCAGCTATAAAACTACGATCCCTGGAACCCCAGCGTTTATCTCGTTTTAAGGTTTGCTCAATAACCTTATCGGCATATTTACCATTATTAAAAATTTCATTTAAGGCATCCATGGTCGCAAAAACCAAATTCCTGTGTAACCGCATAATTAAATTTTGAGTTTGCAAAGGTATGTTTTTTACTCGATAATCGAGATTTAATGTATAGAGGCTTAGAACCAAATCTAAAAATCTATTTTATTTCAGGTTTTTCTAACTATTAGAGGTTTAATTTATGGATAATTGGTATATAAAATCATCAAGATTTTTCCCAATACAATCTGCATTTTTTACCTGAATTAGAATTGGGCGAATTGCGTTAGAAAAAATTATCTTTGACCACAAAATAGTAAGACCTTGGGTATTATGCCCTTTGGCGGTGCCAATAAAAAATCCTTTTATGAAACGACTAATAGTTTTTTGCCTGCTTGCCATACTTAGTAGCTGTAAAAACCAGGATAAAACCGAAAAACAACCAGAGAAAAGTTCTCAAATAAATTATTCTTCAGTAAAGATAGAGCCTATTCTTGAAGATGACTCCTTAAGTATTAGAGCTATAGAAATAATTGGTAACAATTTGGCTTTTGCCGCCAACAAGGGCAGTTTTGGAATGTATAATTTTGATAATAAAACCTGGCGAACCAATACACAAACCTTGGACAGCCTGGTTCCGGAATATAGAGCAGTTGCTGCCACAAATACCGATTTTTTTATGTTAAGTGTAGGTAGTCCTGCTTTGCTTTATAAAACAGGAGATTCGGGAGCAATGGAATTGGTATATAAAGAAGATCACGAAAAGGCCTTTTATGATGCTATGGCCTTTTGGAATGATAGGGAAGGAGTTGCGATGGGCGATCCAACAGATAATTGTATTTCTATAATAATAACACGTGACGGAGGAAAAACCTGGCAAAAAGTAAATTGTGACCGGTTACCGGAAGTTGTTGAAGGCGAAGCAGCTTTTGCCGCAAGTAATTCTAACATTGCTATTAAGGGCGATAAAACCTGGATTTTATCAGGCGGAAAGACGTCGAGAGTATATTTTTCGGCCGATAAGGGCGAGACCTGGGAAGTTTTTAACACTCCATTGGTTGACGGAAAAGCAACTAGCGGTGGCTATACGATAGATTTTTATGATGAGAATTTTGGGGTTATTATGGGAGGAGATTATACTAATCCCGAGGGTAATAATGGAAATAAAGCCATAACAAAAGATGCTGGGAGAACCTGGACACTGGTTGCAGAAGGGCAGAAGCCTGGCTATAAAAGTAGCGTTCGTTTTGTGCCAAATAGTGGGGGAGAAAAGATAATTGCAACCGGATTTAGCGGTATTTCTATTTCTAGAGATTCGGGCGAGACCTGGGAGGAACTTTCTAATGAAGGTTTTTACACTTTGAGGTTTAAGAACGATTCGGTTGCTTATGCCGCTGGAAAAGGCCGAATTGCAAAACTTACATTTAGGTAAAAAAGAATCCCGGAAGACTTAAACCAACCGGGATTCTAACTACTAACTAACCAAAAAACTAACTTTTATCTATTCTTGTTTCTTTTTTTCACGTTCTTTACGGGCGCGGTATTCTTTAATTAACTTTTTATGGAATTCATCTTCCAGTTTATGAAGTTTGATAATTTCCTGGGCAGACATTATTTCTCTTAAATCTTTAAAAAGCTTTTCTTTAAGTACATAATCCTGCTTTTCTATCGCTACATATTCTTCCAGCATATTTTCAGCATCATCTTCGGTAATACATTCAAGGTTGGGAAGATCTCTATGTTCTCGCTTTCTTAGTTGATGTAATTTAGATTCGTATTCATTATAAATTGGCCAAAACTTTTGTGCCTTATTCTTATCGAGGTTTAATTCCTGGGTTAGAAATGCTGTTTTTAGCTCTTTGATTTTCTCACGATGGTTATCATGTTTGTCCTGTGATTGCATTTGCCATAATCCAGAAAACATCAATAATATTATAAGTAGGGTTCTCATATTAATTTTCATCTAATATATAAAGGGGTTCTTCTAAATTTTCATCAAGATAATTTATCATCGCCTCAGAGTCTACTTTATCTAAATCGGTGTCATCTATTATATAACCCTGTTGAAAAATATAGTTTGAAATTTCACCGGTAGAGAACTCTATATTATTGTTATCTATATAGCTTTCCATAACAGAAAGTTCTACATTTTCCCAACTGGTTTGATTTTCAGGGTTTATATAAAAAGTACTGGCAAAAGCAATGATTATTGCTGCTATACTCGCTGCATATAAAAAGGCCTCTTTTGTAATTAAACTACGTACTTTAGGTTTGCTTTGAGTTGCTTTCTTTAACAGCCCATCTTCCATTTCATCAAAATATCCTTTAGGTACGGTAAACCCCGCATGTTTTATATCGCGCAAGCCTTCGTTAAAATGTATTTTATTCAGCAATTCATTTTCCAACCCCTCAAAATATTCTTGTGGAGCTTTAAAACCTGAATTAGAATAATATGATATTTTATCTTTCTTCATTTGTGTATTTGACTATAAAAACGGCAAAAGGTTTAATTTGTTTTTAAGTATTCTTCTATTTTTTTTGCAGCGTGATGATAGGAAGCTTTTAAAGCGCCTTCACTAGTTTCAAGAATTTCAGACATTTCTCTATACTTTAGTTCCTGAAAATATTTCATATTAAATACTTGTTGTTGTTTCGCGGGAAGACTGGCAATTGCTTTTTGTAATTTAAGCTGAATTTGATCACCTTCAAAATACACGTCACTTTCTAAATTGGCAATAAGCTGTTGCTGTAATTCTTCTGAAGAAATTTGATGCTGCTTAGCTTTTTTGTTTAAAAAGCTAATGGCCTCGTTAGTGGCAATCCTGTACATCCAGGAAAACAATTTGCTTTCTCCTTTAAAGTTTTGAATATTTTTAAAAACCTTAATAAAGGTATTTTGAAGAACATCATGGGTATCCTCATGGTCCTTAACCATGTTTCTTATATGCCAGTATAAACGCTCCTTGTATAGGGAAATCAGTTCTTTAAAAGCTTCTGCTGAAGTTTCTTTTTCCTGTAAACGTTTAATAAGTAGATTTTCGGACGTTTTCAAAGGGACGCTAGTCTTAATAAAATTGGTGAACCTCGTATAACGGGTATCAAAGGTAGTTAAAACTTTATTCTTCTTAAAGTCAGTCTCTAAAAGAATTTAGCCCGAAATTCTTTTCAATACCTTTAAGTGATTTTCCGACCAAATGCGTAAAAATAGGATAAAATGCATTTTTTGTTTGGTGAATAAGTTTTTCTAACCTATATTTACTTTATAAATGAGATTTAAATTTTTTGCCCCAAACAAGATTGATTTAAATCAAATATTCTTATTAGCCCCAAAATGAGAATAATTTAAAAAAGGATAGAGTTTGCTCTATCCTTTTTTTATACCCAAACAACAGCTCTTTAATTAATCCTGCTATTTATCGCTTAATTGAGCGATACCGGAAATTTAAAAATTTTTAAAGTTTGATTTTCGATTTCATTTATTGGCCCGGCCAAAGGGTGTAATACCCCCGAGGCTTGCCTTGAAATTAAAAATTTGTTACCAACGAATGCCTCGTGGGCTTGTTTAGAGGTAGTTTACTCGAAAGATTGCATCTCCACTAATTTTTGATAGGTTCCTTTTTGGGCAAGTAATTCGAGATGCTTTCCCTGTTCTACAATTTCTCCACGATGTAGCACTATAATTTTATCGGCGTTTTGAATGGTGGAAAGCCTATGGGCAATAACGATGGAGGTTCTGTTTTTCATCATATTCTCCAGGGCTTTTTGTACTAGTTTTTCACTTTGGGTATCAAGGGCAGAAGTGGCTTCGTCCAGGATCATGATTGGCGGGTTTTTAAGTACGGCACGGGCAATGGAGAGTCGTTGTTTTTGCCCGCCACTTAGTTTATTTCCGCTGTCACCAATGTTTGTGTTTAATCCTTCAGGCAGCTCTTTTACAAACTCCCAGGCATTGGCTATTTTTAAAGCCTCAATAATTTCATCTTCGGTAGCCTGGTCTTTCCCCAGGGCAATATTGTTTTTTACCGTATCATTAAATAGAATAGAATCCTGGGTAACCAATCCCATTAAATCTCTGAGTGATTTTTTAGTGATTCTTTTTATATTATGCCCATCCAGCTTTATTTCGCCTTCATTTACATCGTAAAATCTTGTTATTAGATTGGCAATGGTAGATTTTCCGCTCCCAGACTGGCCAACAAGCGCTACCATTTGCCCTTTTTCAACCTGCATAGAGAAATTCTTTAACACATTCTCTTTCTCATACCTAAAGTTGATGTTTTCTACTTCAATAGTATTATCAAAGCTCTCTTTTTTTACGGCATTTTTATCGTCTTGTATCGTTGATTCTGTCTCTAAAATTTCCAGGATTCGTTCTGCACTGGCATTTCCTTTTTGGATAGAGTAGGTTGCTTTAGAGATCGCTTTTGCCGGGGTTAAAATATTATAGGTTAAGACAAGAAAGCCAATAAAAGTTTCAGGCTCTAATGTGTTGTCAAATAAAACCATTCGTCCTCCAAACCAAAGAACGATAGTGATAACTACCACTCCCAAAAACTCACTCATTGGAGAAGCCAGGTTTTGCCTATGTAAAAGTGTATTTAAGATTCGATTTAAACGACCTGTACTGCTATAGAACTTTTCCTTAAATTTATTTTCAGCATTAAAGCCTTTAATAATCTTTAAGCTTGAAAGTGATTCTTCAACTATGGTGAGAAAATTTGCATTTTCCTGCTGCGCCTGGGTAGATTTCGATTTTAATTTTTTTCCAATAGAAGAAATTAGTAGCCCGGAGATTGGTAGAAATACCAGCACAAAAAGCGTGAGTTTAGGACTTAATGCAATCATTGCCACTAATGTGAAGATAAGTGTAAGCGGTTCTTTTACAAAAAGCTCTAACATACTTAAAAATGAAGTCTGGATTTCCTGCACATCACTGGTAATCCTGGAAATAAAATCTCCTTTGCGCTTTTCAGAGAAATACGAAACCGGTAATTCCACAATTTTATCGTAGATGCGGTTTCTTATGTCTTTAAGCATTCCGTTTCTAAGGCTGGCAATAAAATATAGGGCTAAATAATTGAATAAATTTTTAAGAAAAAATAGTACGATTACGGTGATACAAATACTTACAAGTGCTGCAAGTTGCCCATATTCCTCAACCTGTTGATTTAGGAAATAGTTGGAGTAATCGTTGGCAAAATCTTTTAAACTTGCAAAGCTTCGGTCCCATACCGGTTTTACGTATACGGGCTTCTCCTGGCCAAACAAAACCCTAAGCATTGGAATAAAAGAGATAAACGCCAGGGTGCTAAATAGCGCGTAAAAAATATTACTAATAATATTGAGTATTGCAAAACTTTTATAGGGTTTTGCAAACCTGAGGATCTTTCTTAAATATGTCATAGATACGAGCAACTAGCCCAGTTGTAGTTCGTTTTTAATTCGCTGAATTTTATCGGCAAGTTTTGCATTTTCTGTTTCAAAATCTTCAACTTTTTCCAGTTGCGAATTTACGCTGAAATAAAATTTGATTTTTGGCTCGGTACCACTGGGCCTGGCAGCGATCTTTGTTCCGTTTTCGGTATAGTAAATAAGTACATTAGACTTTGGTATTGTTAATTTTTGCTCGCCGCGTTCCTGAAGGTTTGTGGCAATAGAAGTATGGTAATCTTCAATAAGTACTACTTTTTCGCCGTCTATCTCTTTCCAGGGCTTTTCCCTTAAATCTATGAGCATTTGTTTTATTTCCGCCTCGCCTTCAATACCTTTTTTCACTAAAGAAGTGAGCTCTTCACGGTAAAGGCCAAATTCTGTGTAAAGTTGCAATAATTGCTGGTAAAAAGAAGTGCCATTTGCTTTCATTTGTGCCGCAATTTCACAGGCAAGTAGGGTTGCGGTTGCCGCATCTTTATCGCGTACAAAATCGCCTACCATATATCCAAAACTTTCTTCACCACCGCCCACAAAATCAAGTTCTGGATGATCTTTTATCAATTTAGCAATCCATTTAAACCCAGTTAAAACTTCGTGATATTGTGCGCCATAGGCTTCCACAATATTTTTAAGCATAGGAGTAGAAACAATAGTGGAGGCTACAAAAGAATTTTCAGAAAGCTTGTTTTGTTCTTTATGCTTCTCAAGTAAAAACCAGGTCATTATTAGCATGGTTTGGTTTCCGTTAAGAAGAATCATTTTTCCATTTAAATCACGTACAGCCACACCCAGTCGATCTCCATCGGGATCTGTACCAATTACAATATCGGCATTTTTTTCTTCAGCCAGTTCTAATGCCATTTGCAAGGCTTCCGGTTCTTCAGGGTTTGGCGATTTTACCGTAGGGAAATTGCCGTTAGGTTCTTTTTGGTCTTCCACCAGGAAAACATTTTTATAACCTGCCTTTTCTAAAATTTGCGGATTGGTTTTGCAAGCCGTTCCGTGTAGAGAGGTAAAAACTATTTTTAGGTCGTCTTTAGCCGCAGGTGTGGTGTCGAAACTGCCATTTTGTACCGAAGCTTGCTGGAATGCCTTATCTACATCGCTATCAATTTTATTTATAAAGTCTGGTTTGGCTTCAAAATTAACCTGGTTGTAGTCTAACTTATTAATTACATCTATAAGTTTTGCATCTTGGGGAGGTACCAATTGGCCACCATCCTGCCAATACACTTTATAGCCGTTATATTCAGGCGGGTTATGGCTGGCGGTTAGCACGATCCCTGCGTGACAATCTAGATACTTAACAGCAAAAGAAAGCTCGGGGGTTGGCCTTAATTCTGAAAACAGATAAACTTCAATCTCATTTGCCGAAAATACTTCAGCCACCATCTGTGCCAACTCTTTTGAGTTGTTCCTGCAATCGTAGGCAATAACTACTTTTAATTTTTCTCCGGGAAACTCAGTTTTTAATAAATTTGAGAGTCCCTGGGTATTTTTTCCAAGGGTATATTTATTGATTCTGTTAGTGCCCACGCCCATAATTCCGCGCATACCTCCAGTACCAAAAGCGGCATTTTTATAAAAAGAATCCTCTAGTTCGGTGGGGTTGTTATCTATAAGATTTTTGATCTCTTTTTGGGTATCTTCATCAAATATTTCGGTAAGCCAGGCTTGAGCCTTAGCCAGGATTTCTGGTTTATTTTGAGCCATAATTATCTGTTTAGGAAAACAAAAATAAGGATTAATGCCTTAATGGCATTATAAATTAGAGGTGGTTTTATTGATTAAATAGCGTTCTTTCTCTCGTTTGGAGCGTAAAATGAGTTCGCCCAGGAAACCGGCAAGAAAGAGCTGAGAACCAATTATCATTACTGCCAGGGCTATATAAAACCAGGGGTTAGAGGTTACTAAAACATTGGGAAGCCCATGGTATAGTTTGTAGAGTTTAGATATACCAATCCATCCGGCAGAGAAAAAGCCAAATATAAACATAAGTACCCCTAAAGCACCAAATAGGTGCATAGGCCTTCTACCAAATTTAGAAAGAAACCAAATGCTAATGAGGTCTAGGAAGCCGTTAATAAAACGTTCTGCGCCAAATTTTGTTTTACCAAATTTTCGGGCCTGGTGCTGTACTTCTTTTTCGGTGATTTTTGAATAGCCTGCATTTTTTGCTAAAACCGGGATATAGCGATGCATTTCACCGTAAACATCAATGTTTTTGATTACTTCTTTTCGGTAAGCTTTAAGTCCGCAATTAAAATCATGCAGTTTTACTCCTGAAGTTTTTCTGGCGGCGGCATTAAAAATTTTTGAAGGAATATTTTTTGAGATTACCGAATCGTAGCGTTTCTTTTTCCAGCCCGAAACAAGGTCGTAGCCTTGCTTTTTAATAAGTTGGTAAAGTTCGGGGATTTCCTCAGGGTTGTCCTGCAAATCGGCATCCATGGTAATCACTACATCGCCTTGTGCCCTTAAGAAACCGGCGTGTAGCGCCTGTGATTTTCCGTAGTTTCGGTTAAATTTTATGCCCTTAACTGCATTATCATTTTCTGCAAGGGCCTCAATGGTATTCCAGGAGCCATCGGTACTCCCATCGTCTATAAAAATAATCTCGTGTGAAAAGGAATTGGATCGCATTACTTTTGCGATCCAATTGTATAATTCAGTTAAAGATTGTTCTTCGTTTAAAAGAGGAATAACGACGGAAATTTGCATTGAAAGGTTTTTAGGTATTCGGGTTCTTTTCTCTAAAAACTAAAGCTACTATTAGCCCTATAGCCGAGAAGAAAGCAAGTTGAAAAACATAAGCTTTTAGCTGATTTAAAAAGGAAAACTGATTAGAGGCTTGGATATCGGCAATGGCTTTGTCGATTTCTGATTGCGGAACGTTGAAATTTTCCATCATACCTCGAGTAACTTCTACGGTCATTTCGGTAACCGTTTTAGAAGCTCCCGGATCTATCACATTAAATATTAATATGCTTACTAAAACAGCTATTAGAAGGCCAATGGCGGGTACAATAAAATAGGCGGTAAATGCATTTTTAAACGAGAAATAATCTGCTGTACTAATTTTTTTAGCGGCACGTACGGCCAAAATAGCCAATACAAGAACAATTAAAAAATTACTTACACCAAGCCACCATTTAGTAAATAATTCAAGATTAAAAACATAGGCTAATACAGTAATAATGCTAAGAGCCAAACCGGCATAAACACCATAAGGTACTGAAGCAGATTTTAAAGATTTTTCCATAATTTTGAGATTGTTTAGTTACAACCGGTTAGTAAGCAAATATAATAAAACGTTACATTGCATAAGAATTAAAAATAATTTTGTCTAATACTTGTTTTTATAATTGAATTCCTTAAATTTGCACTTCGAAAAATTAAAAGAACTAAAGCGATGAAGCAGGGAATCCATCCGGAAAATTATAGATTAGTAGCATTTAAAGATATGTCTAACGAAGATGTATTCATTACTAAATCTACCGCAAACACTAAAGAAACTATTGAAGTAGACGGTACAGAATATCCACTTATTAAGTTGGAGATCTCAAGAACTTCTCATCCATATTACACCGGGCAAACCAAATTGGTAGATAGCGCCGGACGTATCGATAAGTTTAAAAACAAATACAAGAAATTTAAGAAATAAGTTTTTGTTATATATAATACTAAAAGTCGTCTTTTTAAGGCGACTTTTTTTATGCGCACTATTATTTAGAGAGTAGTCTTTAGAAAATTGGGAACATTTTAAAAAGCGAAACTTTTCAGTTTTAATTTTACTTGTAACTTTGAGTTCTAAAATTTGTGCGGATGAATTATATATTATTTGACGGTTCTGCCAGGAACCGATTACTCCCTTTTACCTTTACACGGCCAGTTGCCGATATTAGGGTGGGAATTCTTACCATTAGAGAAAAATGGGAATTACTTTTAAAAACTACTACTTCTACAATTACCGAAGATTACTTAGCCCAAAAGTGGCCCATGGTAGAGTTGCAGGAAAATGTAATGATTAATGCTTCGTTTTTGCCTAATCCCGAATTTTTAGAGCAGGTAAAAACCCTGAAACCCAATCAGGCTATTTTTTACAAGGAAGATATTGTTGCTTTTCATGCTTACGAAGACCAGGAGGTTGATTTAAATGCTTATGAGGCATTAGAATTGGCAGGAGCTGTAATTCAAATAGACAATAAATGGGATATCTTTTTAAAAAATGGAGCGGCCATAGAAGCAGACTTTGAGTTTCTAACACAAGGTAGGAATTCACAACCTATTTCAGACTCTAATTTTGTAAAAAACCCGGAACGTATTTTTCTGGAAGAAGGTGCAGAAGTGGAAAATTGCTCCCTAAATGCATTATCAGGGCCTATTTATATTGGTAAAAATGCAAAAGTGCTTGAAGGTAGCCTAATTAAAGGAGCATTGGCAGTTTGCGAAGAAGCCCTGGTGAAAATGGGGGCTAAAATATATGGCCCTACTACTTTAGGCCCCGGTTGTAGGGGTGGGGGTGAGATGAACAATGTTGTGTTTTTTGCAAACTCCAATAAAAGCCACGATGGCTATTTGGGGAATTCAGTTTTAGGTGAATGGTGCAATCTTGGTGCCGATACCAATACCTCTAATTTAAAGAATAATTATGCCGAAGTGCGAACCTGGGACTACGAAACAGAAGGTTTTGCTAAAACTGGTTTACAGTTTTGCGGATTATTAATGGGAGATCATAGTAAGTGTGGTATAAACACCATGTTTAATACTGGAACCGTGGTTGGTGTAAGTGCCAATATTTTTGGTTCTGGGTTTCCAAGGAATTTTATACCTAGTTTTAGTTGGGGAGGTAGTGCTGGATTTACTACTTATAAAACACAAAAAGCTTTTGAGGTTGTAGAAATTGTGATGAGGCGCCGAAACCTGGATTTTACAGCAGAGGATCAAAAGATTTTGGAACATGTTTTTGAAGAAACCGGTAAGTGGAGAAGAGCTTAGGTAGGTGCTTCAACTTTTTAAAACATCAATTTTGAAAGGCTTAAAATAGAGGCTATCTGAAATATCTTTAACGCGTCATCCTGAATTTATTTCAGGATCTAAGCTGTTTCAAGTGTGCATGCTAGAAGCTGAAACAAGTTCAGCTTGACGAAAATTTGATATTTCAGATAGCCTTTTCTTTCATTAAAAATCTATTTATCCCGGTTAAGAATCCTTTCTAAAAAACGTGGCTTCATAGGTGCTGCTGTTTCCAACATTATCAGTGACAATAATTTTTAGCTGATTTTCTGTTTCAGTCACTACATCATCACTAAAGTCATGAGTTAATGTATTATTTTTATATTCATATTCCATCAATATAAATTTACCATTAACTGTAGCGCGATAACTTTTTATTCCCGATAAATCATCACTTATTCCAACTTGTAAAGTACTGTTGTTCGAGATCCATTGGCCGTCATTAAAATTTTTGGGCCATATTTTTGGAGGGGTAACATCTGAAGCTAGCGTATATTCCCCAAAGGTTCTTGTTCTGGTGGTGAAACGATTTGCTTTCTTGTAAGTTGAAGAGTAATTAAAACGGTCTCTGTAACCCAGCCTGGCAATAAATAGTTTTTCCTTTTCTTCTGCTGAATAGTTGCTCACATCAAATCCTATGCTAATGTTTTTGTGAAGCGGGGTGTGCTCGTTGTGAACTTTTACTTTGTCATCTTTAAATTCTATGTCCAGGAAAGTATCTGTGTAAAGGCTTCCTTTGGGAATGTAAATGTCCATTCCGTTGGCTTCGGCGGAAAACGGCTGATTTACTTGTGCAAAATAATCGGTTTTTTCTTCTTCTTTAGGGGGTAAGTCAGTTACGTGTGCTCCCTGGATAGGAATTCTTATTATTCGTTTATTTCCGGCGAAGTCGCTCACTTTAATGGTGTAATTGTAATTTAAGCTATCCTGAATGTGAAGCTCCCCTTTATTAACCACATTTGAATATAGGCTTAGTGGATTGCTATCTTCAACAAAAAGCTTTTGTATGCGCTTTTTGGTTTTACTGTAATGCCCGTAATCAATAAGTTGATTTAAATGACGGGTTTCCGAAAAGGAAAATCGGTTAAAGGGTAGGTTGAGTATTTGGTCTCCATTTAACTCAGTTTCAATTTGATAGATTCCATTTCTGTTAGGTGCCCCATCTTGCTGATCTACAGTAGAAACACCAAAACCTATATTTCCGCAGGCATCTATTTCAGAAGCGATATAGCTACCATCTTTTAAAGGAGTAAGGTTTATTTTCTGCATTTCACGAGAATTATTTATGTGAGCATCGGCATCTAAAGGATAGGCGTATACACCGTCTATAATGGGGGCGCGGCCATCGGATACAGATATTCCAAAGAGTTTTGGGTTCATAGGGCGTTGGTTACCATCACGAATTTCAAAATGGAGATGTGGGCCGCCACTACCGCCTGTATTACCACTGTAAGCTATAAGTTCATCAGCAGCTACAGGTAATTCACCTGCTTCGGGAAAAAGTTCTATTTCGTAAGATTCTTTGGCGTATTGTCGCTTTTTTACATATGCTTCAATTTCGGGAGAAAACTCTTTTAAATGGGCATAAACACTGGTATAGCCGTTAGGGTGCTGTATATAAAGAGCTTTTCCGTAGCCATAATGCTGAATATTAATTCGGCTTACATAACCTTTTGCTGAGGCTACTACTTTTAATCCCTGCCGCTGTTGGGTTTTAATATCCAGGCCACTATGAAAATGATTAGATCTTAATTCTCCAAAAGTCCCGGATAATACCAGAGGGACATCTAAAGGGTTTTTAAAATAATCTTTTGGTACGTTTGACTGGGCAAGTAAAACTGCGCTAAAACAAAAAAGAAAAACGCTTAAAACAACTTTCATATAAAATTATTATTTGAGGTCTAAATGAACCGGTAAAGTTAATCAAACTTTAAGTGAAAATTAAATCCTTAGTGCTTAGAAACTTAGGATATGTCCTGCCAAATTTTAAAAATAGACGAAAAAACTATTGGCATATTAAAGTGCGAATGTTAACTTTGTGGGGATAAGCATTACATTTGGCTTTTATGAGTGAATTGACAGAAATCGTTGATAGCCTTGAAAATAGGATCAGTAAACTGCTTCATAAGTATGAAAATTTAAAGCAGGTTCATGGTGCTTTAGAGGCAGAAATGGCTTCTGTAAAAGAAGAAAACAACAGATTGGCTCATAAATTAGAAGGTTCTAATTTAGAAGTTCAAAACCTTAAAGCCGCCAATGCAATGCTTGGCAGTAGCGAATTTAAAACAGAAACTAAGCTTAAATTAAACAGCTTAATACGAGAAATTGATCAATGTATTGTTCAATTATCTGAATAATAAATATGGCCGATAAATTAAAAATAAAACTTTCTATTGCAGATCGTGTATACCCTTTAACTATTAATCCCGAACAGGAAGAAGGTTTACGAAAAGCTGCTAAGAAAATTGAGGCTATGATTAAGCAGTTTGAGCAAAGTTATGCCGTAAGGGATAAGCAAGATGTATTGGCTATGTGCGCTTTACAATTTGCTGCCCAAACCGAGCAAAAGGATATAGATAGATCTAAAGACACACTTCAAGCAGAAGATAAACTCAAATCGCTTAATGATTTGTTGCAGAAGCATTTAGTGTGATAAACGTTCTTTAAATAAATAAAGGTTACTGCCTGTATTAGTGATATTTTGATAAACTCAACAGAGATTCTTTAAAAAGGGTGAGTCTAAGTTGTAAAAGCGCGCCGCTCCCGATTTTTCGGGATGAGCGGATTCTTGATCAGCTTGTTAGCCCTAAACTTGTTTTTAAGGAGTTTAATACAAAAACCTATCTAATACAGGCTTTTTTTTTACTTAAATCTTAAATATGGAAATATTACTAAATATAGTTATTGGATTAGTTGGTGTAGCAATAGGTTTTGCAATCGCCAAACAGTTAGAGCGGAAAAGAGCTTCGCAAACCATTAAAAATGCCAAAAAGACGGCAGCAAACATTCTAAAAGAGGCGAAGTCTGAAGGAGAAAGTATCAAAAAAGATAAGATACTTCAGGCTAAAGAAAAGTTTATCGAGTTAAAGTCGGAACATGAAAAAGTAATCATGAGCCGTGACAAGAAGATGAATGATGCTGAAAAGCGTATTAGGGATAAAGAATCTCAGGTTTCCGGAGAACTTTCCAAAAACAAAAAACTGAATAAAGAGTTTGAGAATAAGTTACAGGATTACAATCACAAGCTGGAATATGTAGAGAAGAAGCAGCAGGAAATCGATAAACTTCATAACAGCCAAATCCAGCAATTGGAAGTTATTTCTGGTCTTTCGGCCGAAGAAGCCAAAGCACAACTTTCTGAAGCTTTAAAAGATAGCGCCCGTACAGATGCTATGGCGCTTATTCAGGACACGGTAGAAGAGGCAAAATTAACGGCGCAACAGGAGGCCAAAAAGATTATTATCAATACTATTCAACGAATTGGAACCGAGGAAGCTATAGAGAATTGTGTTTCGGTCTTCAATTTAGAAAGCGATGATGTAAAAGGTAGAATTATTGGTAGGGAAGGTAGAAATATTAGGGCTTTAGAAGCCGCTACCGGAGTAGAGATTATTGTAGATGATACACCAGAGGCTATTATTCTATCTTGCTTTGATTCGGTAAGGAGAGAGGTTGCCAGGTTATCTTTACACAAGCTGGTTACCGACGGTAGAATTCACCCGGCCAGAATTGAAGAAGTGGTTAAAAAGACGCGTAAACAAATAGATGAAGAGATCATAGATATAGGCAAACGAACGGTAATAGACCTGGGAATTCACGGATTAAACCCCGAATTGATCAAACTGGTTGGCCGAATGAAATATCGTTCTTCTTACGGGCAAAATTTATTACAACACTCTCGTGAGGTTGCAAAACTTTGTGGTGTAATGGCTTCAGAACTTGGAATTAATCCTAAGCTTGCTAAACGTGCCGGGTTACTGCATGATATTGGTAAAGTGCCTGAAACCGAAACAGAGGTACCGCACGCAATCTTAGGGATGCAATGGGCCGAGAAACATGGAGAAAAACCGGAGGTTTGTAACGCTATTGGAGCGCACCACGACGAGATAGAGATGAACTCATTGTTATCTCCTATTGTTCAGGTTTGTGATGCAATTAGCGGTGCAAGACCGGGTGCCAGAAGACAGGTGCTTGATTCTTATATTCAACGCTTAAAGGATTTGGAAGACATAGCTTTTGGATTTGGAGGTGTTAAGAAAGCTTATGCTATTCAGGCAGGTCGTGAACTTCGTGTAATTGTAGAAAGCGAAAAAGTAAGCGACGAAAAAGCCAATAATCTATCTTTTGAAATTTCGCAAAAAATTCAAACCGATATGACTTATCCGGGGCAGGTTAAAGTAACCGTAATAAGGGAAACCAGGGCGGTTAATATTGCGAAATAGGATTAAAGCTTATAGTTTTTAATTAAAAAAAATGCCTTAGAATTTTTCTAAGGCATTTTTTTTGGCACAGCCAAAGGCTACAATACCCATAGGCTTGCGACTTAAGAAAGTTTACTGTGAATCTTTTTAAGCTTTATAATCGTCGTCATCAAAGATGTTTTCGTAAGAATTACCTTTGGTTACAAAAAACTCTCCGGTTACATACCTAAAATGGCTGTCTAATTTTGCTATCTCTTTAAAGTCGGATTCATCTAGATTTACCCCGGTGCTTTCAAGATTTTCTTTAATTCTATTTTCATTTGTAGACTTTGGAATTACCGAAGTCCCGCGCATTTCACTCCATTTAATTAAAATCTGGCCGGCACTGGCGCCGTGTTTTTTAGCGATTCGGTTTATCACCGGGTTTTCTAATAATGACGGCTCGTCTTTAGCTTTCATTCCATCTGGTCTATCTCCACTTCCAAGAGGGGAGTAAGCCGTAAGGTGTATATTATGACGACTACAAAACTCCAGTAAATCGTTCTGTTGCAGGTAAGGGTGTAATTCTACCTGGTTCATTTCGGGGTTTTCAGACGTTTCTTCCAGTAGTTCTTCTAACTTCATACTGCTAAAATTAGATACTCCCACGTGCTTCACCAGCCCTTGCTTTTTAGCTTCCAACATCATATTCCAGGTTTCTATAATTGGAGCTTCTTCTAAAGATAAATAGTCTTTG
This sequence comes from Salegentibacter maritimus, assembly GCF_016236975.1. Lineage (NCBI taxonomy): Bacteria > Pseudomonadati > Bacteroidota > Flavobacteriia > Flavobacteriales > Flavobacteriaceae > Salegentibacter > Salegentibacter maritimus. Next base: position 56,772 of record NZ_JAEHNY010000009.1, on the reverse strand, counting down.
TCTTTCTCAGGAAAATCCACATCAGGCTTAAAGGCGACCGGCCAATGAATAAGATATAGGTCTAAATAATCTAATTGCAGGTCTTTTAAAGTCTGTTTTAAAGCAGGGATTACATCTTCTTTTTTATGAGCATTGTTCCATAATTTTGAAGTAATCCAAACTTCTTCCCGCTTTATTTTACCTCCATTAAAAACTTCCGAAAAAGCTTCTCCAATAGCGTCTTCATTTCCATAAGTGGCTGCACAATCTATATGTCTGTATCCATTATTTAATGCTATTTTTACGGCTTCTTTAACTTCATCTTTTCCAGATTTCCAGGTTCCTAAACCTATGGCTGGCATTTTATCGCCATTTTTAAATTCTAATGTTTTCATTATTTTAAATTTGATTGGAAATAATTTTTCTTCGATTCTATACTTGTAATCGAGATTTAATAGTTCAAGGCTTGCCTCTAAATAAAAACTTTTACTTAATGCTTTGTTGGCTTGCCAGGAATTTATCTATTATACGTTTGCCTGAAAATACTAATAAATAAAAGTAATAGGAAGTCCTGGAGTGGCTTTAACCCAAATTTAATAGCATTTAGCGCCTGGGATGAAACTGTTCTACTACTTCTCGAAGATGTTTGCGATCTACGTGCATATAGACCTCGGTAGTAGTGATGCTTTCATGACCCAACATTTGCTGAATGGCCCTTAGGTTTGCGCCGTTTTCCAATAGGTGGGTAGCAAAAGAATGACGAAATGTATGCGGACTAATCTTCTTTTGAATACCTGCTTTTTTAGCCAGTTGTTTTATGATAGTAAAAATCATAGCCCTTGTAAGTTTCCCTCCCCGCCGGTTTAAAAATAAAATGTCTGAATCTTCTTTGTTTATTTTTTGATGAATTCTAACTTCATCCTTATAAATGTTAATAAACTTTTTAGTGTAGTCTGATGTAGGTACCAGGCGTTGTTTGTTACCTTTTCCGGTAATTTTAATAAAGCCCTCTTCAAAATAAAGATCAGAGATTTTTAAATTGGTTAGTTCGCTAACACGCAAGCCACAGCCGTATAAAGTCTCTAAGATAGCGCGGTTGCGTTCTCCTTCAGCTTTGCTTAGATCTATATTTTCAATAAGTAAATCTATTTCATTAGTAGAAATAGTATCAGGTAGTTTTCGGCCTATTTTGGGCGACTCTATTAAGTCTAAAGGATTGTCTTTTCTATAGTCTTCAAAAATTAAATAATTAAAAAAACCGCGTATGCCAGATATTATGCGTGCTTGTGAGCGTGCATTGACTTTCTTTGCCGTATCATAAATAAACTCTTGCACGATTTCTGCCGAAATTTGGGTAGGAGAGACCTTTAGTTTTTTAACGTCTAAAAAGTTGATAAGTTTGACAATATCCATCCTGTAATTGGTGATTGAATTGTCTGAAAGTCCGCGTTCTATGCGCAAGTAGTTACAATAATCTCGTAGTGCTGAAGCCCATTTCATACGTTAAAGATATAAACAATTAGCCTGAATCTTAGTAATACTTTAGGTTTAGGTAACTTTTTTTTAAGAAGCCTGTTCCTACATTTGCCTCAGTAAAACAAATAAAAATAAAAGTCATGAAAAAGTCGATTTTAATTATCGCAATGGTATTGTTTGGAGCAACTACAGTGTCTGCTCAGGAATATTGGAATTTCGGTGTAAAAGGTGGTGTGAACTTCTCTACCGTAACAGGAGATTATTTTGATAGCCCAGATTCACGAACCGGTTTTAATATTGGTGTTTTAGCTGAAATACCACTAGCTGATCGTTTTTCTATTCAGCCAGAGGTATTATATTCAGCCCAGGGATTTACAGAAGCTAGTATAGATCAGGAGAATTTTGCTGATGTAGACGATAATGTAGAATATCAACTAGATTATGTTCAGGTTCCAGTTTTAGCTAAAATTTATCTTGTAGATGGACTGAGCTTGCAGGCAGGTCCGTCGTTTAACTTCCTGGTAAATGAAGAGTTAGACTTTCAACCGCTAGAAGATGGTGGGGATGTTAACCTTGAAAATGCTCAGGATTTTGAATTTGGAGGAGCCGCCGGATTGGAATATAAGTTTAACAATGGTTTCTTTGTTCAGGGACGTTACACTTATGGATTTACCGATGTTATTGAAGATACAGATATTAACAACTCAACTTTTCAAGCTGGGATAGGGTATACTTTCTAAGCTAACATAATAACAACACCTATAAAAAAGCGGAGGTCTTGAACTTCCGCTTTTTTTTATACGTAAAAACCTGTATATATTTGCTTTAGTGTGCTCTATTAGCTATTTGTGGTAACTTTAGATAAGTAACCCAAAATGTTTAATTATGAAGCGATTAGTACTTATTGTTTGTTTTGCATTAATTGGAACAACTTTTATGCAGGCTCAAAATGGTCTCCGTGTGGGAGCTAATATAGGTTTACCCGTAGGAGATATTGAAGAAATTAGTGATTTTGCAATCGCTGCAGATCTTGCTTATATGGTGGGTGTTGCCGATATGCTCTACATAGGACCTAAAATAGGATACACACGTTTTTTTATAGAAGATATAGATACTGAATTTGGAGATTTTGAAATTGATGATCCTTCTTTTCTACCTATAGCTGCTGCCGGCCGAGTTTCATTGGCAAAGGGCTTTTTCTTTGGTGCAGATCTTGGTTATGCCGTTGGCTTAAACGACGGGAATGACGGAGGTTTTTACTATAGACCCCAGGTAGGGTACAACTTTGGCGTTATTGGTCTTGTTGGATCTTACACGGGTATTAGTGTAGATGGCGGCAGTTTTAATTCGGTAAATATAGGAGTTGAATTTGGTCTTTAAATACAATTAACCAACCAAAAATAACCCTTCAAAAAATGAAGTTTCCAATGTGGAATGTTTGTTTTTCTGAAGGGTTTGTTATGATTTAATTGGATCTTATTTTTACCTTTACCCTTATAACCAGTTAATCGGTAAAAATGAAGATAATGATTATTAACGGCCCCAACCTTAATTTGTTGGGGACCCGGGAACCTGATACCTACGGTAACAAAAGCTTTGAAACTTATTTTTCTGAACTGCAGTTTAGATTCAAAAACACCGAGCTTTCTTATTTTCAAAGTAATATTGAAGGTGAAATTATTAGCGAAATCCATAAGGCAGATGAAGATTTTGACGGGATTGTTTTAAATGCAGCCGCATATACACATACTTCAGTAGGAATTGCAGACGCTGTGAAAGGCATAAAAACACCCGTGGTAGAAGTGCATATCTCCAATACCCATTCCCGGGAAGAATTTCGGCATAAATCTTATATAGCACCTAATGCTAAAGGAGTCATTCTTGGTTTTGGCCTTTTAGGCTATGATTTGGCTATTCAGAGTTTTTTAAAAGGAAACTAATGAAAAAGGCCTACCTAAACTGGAGTAGTGGTAAGGATGCCGCGTTAGCGCTATATAAACTGCAAGAGCGAAATGAGTATTCGATAGAAAAGCTGGTTACAACCGTAAATAGTGATGTTAATCGAATCTCCATGCACGGTGTTAGAATCGAAATGCTAAAAAAACAGGCTGAGAATATTGGTTTGCCGTTGCAGCAAATTAAATTAAATGGAGAAGTTTCTATGCAGGAATATACCAAAATTATGGAAACTGAAACTAATAGACTTCTGCAAGAAGGTTTTGCCTATAGTGTTTTTGGAGATATTATGCTTGAAGATTTAAAGCGTTACCGCGAAAACCAACTGGAGAAAGTTGGCTTGAAGGCAATTTTTCCACTCTGGCAAGAAAATACCACCCAACTCTTAAAAGAGTTTATAGATAAAGGATTTAAGGCGATTGTGGTTTGTGTAAATACCGATAAACTCAATAAATCTTTCTGCGGAAGAGTCCTGGATGAGAGCTTTTTAAATGACTTACCTAAAGATGTAGATCCCTGTGGTGAAAATGGAGAGTTTCACACCTTTGTTTTTAACGGGCCTATCTTTAAAGAGCCAATTAGGTTTAAAATTGGGGAGCTGGTTGAAAAATCGTATAAACCTGCTAAAAACTCAAATGATAATTGCTTTACAGAGAACCAAAAATCCTGGGATACCAGCTTTGTGTTTTGTGATTTATTGTTGGAATAAATTTTATTGGCACCGCCAAAGGGTGTAATACCCTGAGGCTTACCTCGAAATTAAAAAATTGCTTTCAACGAATGCCTCGTGGGCTTGCCCCGAGGTAGTTTACTCAGAAAGAAGATTATTGCGAGTATACAGGTTATAGGAATAATTAGATTGCTATTTTTAGAAAAGACTCTATTTGTCATCCTGAACTTATATCAGGATTTAATGTGTTGATATTTGTAGATGATAGAAGCTGAAACAAGTTCAGCTTGACGAAATAATAAATTTAACTAAAGGTTGTTAATTACAAAACAAAAACCCCCGAAACCTAAATGCTTCGGGGGTTTTTTATATAAAACTATTTAGTAAAATATGCTTTTTAAATATGAATTACTTCATCGTAAGCAGCGGCGACAGCTTCCATAACCGCTTCACTCATTGTTGGGTGAGGGTGAACTGCTTTTAACACTTCATGACCGGTAGTTTCCAATTTACGACCAAGAACTGCTTCTGCAATCATATCGGTTACACCGGCACCAATCATATGGCATCCTAACCATTCGCCGTATTTGGCATCGAAGATCACTTTCACAAAACCATCAGACTTTCCTGCGGCTTTAGCTTTTCCTGAGGCAGAGAATGGGAATTTACCAACTTTAAGTTCGTAACCGGCTTCTTTAGCTTGCTTTTCGGTCATTCCAACCGATGCAATTTCAGGGGTTGCATAGGTACAACCAGGGATATTGCCATAATCAAGCGGCTCTACATCCATGCCTTTTATTTTTTCAACACAAAGAATTCCTTCAGCAGAAGCAACGTGTGCCAGGGCAGGGCCGTGAACAACATCACCAATTGCGTAAATTCCGTCTACATTGGTTTTATAGAAATCGTCTACAACAATTTTATCCTTTTCGGTCTTTATTTTAAGGTCTTCAAGGCCTATATTTTCAATATTGGTTTTAATACCAACAGCAGAAAGTACAATATCGGCTTCAAGTGTTTCTTCACCTTTTTTGGTTTTCACCTTTGCTTTTACTTTCTTACCAGAAGTGTCTACACTTTCTACCGAAGAACTGGTCATTACCTTAATTCCGGCTTTCTTAATGCTTCTTTCAAATTGTTTAGAAACCTCCTCGTCTTCTAAAGGCACTACATTTGGTAAAAATTCAACTACGGTAACCTCGGTTCCCATTGCATTATAGAAATGTGCAAACTCAACACCAATAGCACCAGAACCAACTACTATCATAGATTTTGGTTGCTTTTCAAGGCTCATGGCTTCACGGTATCCAATTACTTTTTTACCATCTTGCTTAAGGTTTGGTAATTCGCGTGAACGGGCACCGGTAGCCACAATAATATTATCGGCCTGGTATTCTTTGGTTTTGTCATTTTTGTCGGTTACAACAACTTTTTTACCGGATTTTAATTTTCCGAATCCTTCAATTACGTCAATTTTATTTTTTTTCATTAAAAATTGAACACCTTTGCTCATCCCACCGGCCACATCGCGGCTACGCTTAATAACTTTAGAAAAATCCTTATCGGCTTTTTCAAGGCTTAAGCCATAATCTTCGGCGTGTTTCAGGTAATCAAAAACCTCGGCACTTTTTAGAAGTGCTTTGGTAGGGATACATCCCCAGTTTAAACAAACACCCCCAAGGCTTTCTTTTTCCACAACTGCGGTTTTAAACCCTAATTGTGAAGCTCTAATTGCGGTTACGTAACCTCCGGGGCCACTACCTAAAACAATGATATCATATTTACTCATATTCGGAAATTTTTATTAGGCTTAATAAATCTTAGCTCGCTTAGCGAGTGAAGTTGCGAATTTAAGGAATAATCACTTAAACTGAAAAGTTTTAAAAGAGAGTATAAAGGGAAATAATAAAGAGGCTACAAGAATAGCGTTTTCATATATTTTTATACTGAGGATTTCGCGTTTTTCCATGCTTACTAAGCCAGGAATAAAATTTAGCTGATCAGTTGGGCTAGGGGAGGTGACAATAGTTTTTTATTGGCACGACCAAAGGCTGTGATACCCCGAGGTAGTTTACTCTTAATATCTAAATAAAAAAGCTGCCTGGAAAGTTTCTTAAGATCACCGGGCTGAAATAAATTCGGCTTGATGAAAATAGAGCTTTTAGGCAGCTTTATTAAATTTTATAGGACCTAGCTTTTTACCCCGGTTTATTTAAGCGTACTTACTTTTTTTACATCGCTTTCTTTTAAATCAAGTGCATTCATAACAGCCTTATAATTTGCGACATCTACACCTGTAATTTCAGCGAAATTTGCTGGAACTATTACTATTCTAATCACCTGGTCTTGTGTGTAAGCAGGATCCAAATTAGAAAAATTGGCAGTACCCTCCATAAAGATTCTCACATCAAAAAAAGTGAAATCGAAATTATATTGTACTTCCCCATCTTCTACATAATAGGTTTGTGGTAATTGTCTAAAAACTTCAACTGGCGCACCATCAGAAGTGCCATCTTCACCATCCTTTAAATAAACCAAAACAGCATCAGATTCAAAAACTTCAATATCATCAAATTCAATCAAAGCAGAATAATCGTTTTCTTCCGTAAAATCTATACCTTCATACTCTATTGTTGTACCAATTAGAGCCTCTCCCGGAGGTCCTTGCGGTCCTTCTGGTCCTTGCGGTCCACGTTCGCCATCACTAGAACAAGCGGCGAATAAAAAAGTTGTCATAAATAAAATAGAAAATAATTTTTTCATAATACTAGGTGTTAGGTTATTTATTAAAATTAATACTGGCCGAGTTTACACAATAGCGTTGCCCGGTCTCTGTAGGTCCATCATCAAAAACGTGGCCAAGATGGCCTCCGCAATTAGCACATAGAATTTCGGTTCTTATCATACCAAAACTTTTATCCTGTACATATTCAATTTTTCCGTCTAGGGCTTTATCAAAACTTGGCCAGCCGCAGCCGCTATCAAATTTAGCTTCACTATCAAAAAGTTTTTCACCGCAACCGGCGCAAAAATACTCTCCGTCTTCAAAATGCATATTGTATTTGCCGGTATGTGGGGCTTCAGTGCCTTTTTTTCTCAATACCCGAAATTGTTCTTCAGAAAGCTGTTCTTTCCATTCGGTTTCAGGTTTTTCTATGCTGTACTTTTTCATATTTTATTTTTTGCTATTTCCGCAGCTTGCGCTGAATTTACTTCAGTAAAGACGGAAATCTTATTTTTTCATTTTCCTTTCAGAAAAAAGGATAAACCGTGCTATTAATCTTAATTTTTCTTCGGTTTAAAATCCATTGCTACTCCGTTTATACAATGTCTTTTTCCGGTGGTTTCTCTAGGCCCATCGTCAAACACGTGTCCTAAATGGCCTCCGCATCGGGCACAGTGTACCTCGTTTCTTTGATATCCCAATTTAGAATCTGTACCATAAGCAACCCCGCCTTTAATAGGTCGGTCAAAACTTGGCCACCCGGTACCGCTCATAAATTTATGTTTCGTTTTGTATAATTCATTTCCGCAGGCAGCGCAAACAAAAGTTCCGGGTTCTTTAATATCGTTTAAGGGGCTGGAAAATGAAGGTTCAGTTGCTGCTTTTCGTAAAACCCGGTATTCGGCATCGGTTAATTGTGCTTTCCACTCTTTATCAGATTTAGTAACTTCAAATTTATCCTGACTTTTCTTTTGGTCTTTTTGTGCATTTCCCTGGCAACTAATTATAAAAATGGCCAGTAAAATAGGTATTATCTTTTTCATAGCTTTTAAATTTTAATTCCCACTCCGGTGCATGCCAGCGTACATGCATAAAATATCCGTTATGTGTTTTTATTTTAAAAGTACAAAGATTATACCGCGATGAACGTTGTGATTTTGTTAATTACCTTTGGATCGCCCAAAATGCGCCTATGTCCTAATCCTTTTGTGATATATAGTTCGCTGTTTTCCAACGCTTCGTAAATATCGTGGGCTGAAGAGATTTCTACATCAACATCGTTCTCATCGTGTACCACAAGGCTGGGTGTTTTCACCTCTTTAGCTGAAATAGCGCCGGAATAGCTATCTAAATCTATATCGAATTTTTTATCGAAATGGGCTTTCATCTTATCGGCTACTTTTCTATTCATCTTTAGGTTCCTGGCAAACTCACGGGTTATGTGGGTTATACTATTTGCTGTGCCAATTATTACGAGCTTTTTTGTATCAAGGCCTTCCTTTACAGCTCTAAGAGTAGCCATACCTCCTAAAGAATGCCCAATTACTGCATCAAAACGACCATACTTTTTATCCAGTAGATGGATGGCATCAATAAAATCTAACATCATGCTTTTTCGTCCGGGTGCTTTGCCGTGGGCGGGAGCATCAAAACTAACAGTGCTGTAGCCTTTTGCTTTTAAGGCTTCGGCTATTTTGGCCAACTGGGTCCCTCGGCCACTCCAACCATGAACCAATAATATTTTTTTACTGCTTTCTCCAAATTCATAGACTACTATTTCTCGCTGTGTTTTTGGAATACTAATTCGGTATTGATTGGAGAGCTCATCCATATTTTTTTCCCGCTCCGGAAGTTTATATTTAAATGGCGTTAAAAACAGCTGCGCAGCAAATCTACTGGCGGCCAGTGGGGAAAGTTTAGAAAGTAAGCTTCCTGTATACCTTATATAATTGGGTACTAATAATCTTTGTACCGGGATTTGATCTTTTTTTTGCTGACTCATTTTTTTTAATGATAAGAACGGGCAATTTACATATTTCTTATTTGCTTATGGCCTATAAATAATAGCTTTATACAGAGGTTTGTAAATTATGGTATTGTTTTTGAAAACTTGTTATTTGTTAAATGATGCTTAAAACAATAAGCAGGCTTTCGTGGCTTTTGTAATTTTAACAAAACTAAACCAATAAACATGAGACTTATAAAATCAATGAGTATGGTGGTTGTTTTACTGCTTGTAGTAGCTTGTAAGACAAACCCATTTACTGGAGAAAAGAATTTGAATTTTGTTTCTAACGATCAATTATTTCCCGCTTCGTTTGAGCAATACGATCAATTTTTGTCTGAAAATGAAGTGATAAGGGGAACTGCGGAAGCACAAATGATTAAACGTGTAGGTAATAAAATAGAAACTGCTGCCGAAAGGTATTTAAATGCCAATGGTTACCAGGGATTTTTGGAAGATTTTAGATGGGAATACAACCTGGTAAAAGATGACGCGGTTAATGCATTTGCTATGCCCGGCGGAAAAATAGTCTTTTTTACCGGAATTTTACCTGTAGCAGAAAACGAAACAGGTGTGGCCGTAGTAATGGCACACGAGATTGCTCACGCGCTTGCAGACCACGGTGCACAAAGAATGAGTGCAGCCCAATTACAACAACTTGGTGCGGTAGCAGGTTCGGTAGCGGTAAGCGGAAGAAGTCAGGAGACACAGCAAATTTTTGCCCAGGCTTATGGTTTGGGAACGCAACTTGGAGTAATGTTGCCTTTTAGCCGTAGTCATGAAACAGAAGCCGATAGAATTGGATTGACTTTAATGGCTATAGCCGGTTATAATCCCGAGGAAGCTGCCGATTTATGGAGAAGAATGGCAGCCAAAAACGACGGCCAGGCCCCACCGGAATTCTTAAGTACTCACCCGTCTAACCAAACAAGGATTAACAATTTAGAAAAATGGGCTCCGGAAGCTAAAGCCGAAGCCAGAAAATATGGCGTAACAAGTTATTAATACAAGATAACTTAGAAATTATGGTAAAAAGCTGTCTTTTAAGGCAGCTTTTTCTATTTTAGGGCTTTTTAAAAACGGTATAAATGAATGTACTTCCCAAAGGGCATAAAAAATTATTACGTGCCTGGGCTTTCTACGATTGGGCTAATTCGGTTTACAGCTTGGTAATTTCATCGGCTATTTTCCCTATATTTTATGGAGCCCTAACCATTGTTAAAGATGAAAATGGTGCTATTCTTAAAGATACTGTAGATTTTTTGGGAATAAGTTTTAATAACGATTCCCTTATTAGTTATGTGACTGCAATTGCTTTTTTGGTGGTTTCTGTATTAAGTCCGTTTTTATCGGGGATTGCGGATTATGTTGGTAATAAGAAAAATTTTCTGAAGTTTTTTTGCTATTTAGGCGCTATATCCTGTATTGGTCTTTTTTGGTTTAACTTAGAACAGTTGTGGTTCGGGTTACTCTGTTATTTTTTTGCACTTATTGGCTTTTGGGCTAGTTTGGTTTTTTATAATTCTTATTTACCGGATATTGCTTTTCCCAATCAGCAAGATAAGGTGAGTGCCCAGGGATTCTCTTTGGGATATATTGGGAGTGTTATCTTGTTGGTTATTTGCCTGGGAATGATTTTAAATTATGAGGCTTTGGGCTTTGAAAGTGAGGCTTTGCCAACACGCTTATCTTTTGTTTTAACCGGGTTATGGTGGATTGGTTTTAGCCAATACACCTATGCTTACTTACCGAAAGGAAACAAAAAAGCGACACTTACCAAAAATGTAGTTTTTAACGGATTTAGGGAACTTCGTGGTATATGGATAAGCCTTAAGCACAATGTTCAGCTTAAAAGATATTTAATTGCATTTTTTGTTTATAGCATGGCAGTGCAAACTATAATGCTTATCGCAACTTATTTTGGAATTGAAGAATTGGAATGGGGAGAGCAGGATGCAACCACAGGATTAATAATTAGTATTTTATTAATTCAACTGGTGGCTGTACTTGGTGCTACCTTAACTTCCAGATTGGCCATAAAATTTGGGAATATTAAAATCTTAATTTTTATCAATTTGATATGGATAGGAATTTGCGGTTATGCATTTTTTATAGTAAGTCCGCAGCAATTTTATGTAGCAGCCGCTTCAGTAGGTTTGGTGATGGGCGGAATCCAATCATTATCCAGGTCTACCTATTCTAAAATGCTTCCAAAAAATACCATAGATACCGCCAGTTATTTCAGTTTTTATGATGTAGCCGAAAAAATTGGGATCGTTATAGGGATGTTGCTTTATGGAATGGTAGCACAAATTACGGGCAGCGTACGGAATTCAATTTTATTTTTAGTGGTTTTCTTTATTGCAGGTGTAATATTACTTTTAAGGGTGCCTATAAAAAATCCTGCCTTAAAAGACAGGATGTAAGCAATTTTCCTTTTTCAAATAAATTATATCTACAAGGTTAATTTGAAGAAATGGAACCCGACCCCGAGGTTTTAAAATCCTGGTTAGTGGGATTACCTTTGTATTTAATATCACCAGAGCCCATAACTTTGGCTTTTAAGCTAGAATTTGCTGAAACCTGGATATCTCCTGATCCCATCACTGTGGCTTCAACATTATCAGCTCTTAGATTATAGGCCTTAAAATCTCCCGAGCCGGTTACTTTGCAGTTAAAATCCCTGGCCTTTCCCGATAAAAGAATGTCTCCCGAACCGGTAATTTTTCCCATCAGGTTTTCTACCTCCAGGTCTAATTTAACATCACCAGAACCGGTAACCTGGGTGTTAAACTTTTTGGCTTTTATTTTATGGGTGTTCCATACATCACCTGATCCGGTTACTTCTACAGCATCTAAATCTTTAAAAGGAACAATTACTTTGATTCCTTTATTTCGGGAAGGCTTTAAATTATAGCCTTTTTCTACCGAAATTTTTAAAGTTGTATTGTTAACTTCTGTAGTAATATATTCTAGTAAATTGCTTTCGGCTTCAACAACTAAATTACCCTCACTACCCGCAATTAATTCAACATCCATAGAGCCTACGAGTGAGATTGCATCATAGTTGCCCGTATTTCTTTTTTCTGAAGTTAAATTGCCATTGCCTTTAATACTGTTATTACTGCTCCACCATTGGCATTGGGCAGGAGTTATAGTTAAAAATGATATTGATAAAATTAAAAATAGATTTTTCATGATGTGTTTTTTTTTTTTTTTTGATTGATGAATAGTTAGTTTTTATTAAAAGTTACATTTCCGTAATTGGTGTTTATATAAATAGAATTTCCGGTGTTTTCTTGCAGGTGATAGCCTTCATATAATTTACTGGTATTTTTATCGTGACGCTTTCTAATTTCCATATCTTCCAGGCCTTTTGCGTTTCCATATGAAGATTTTATAGTGAAATTAAAGGGGTGTTCGCTGTCGTAGCCTAGTTTTACCCCGGCATAATCGGTGTTTATTTCTACTTTAGAAACACCTTTTATAAGCTTTTCTATACTGGCTGAGCCATAATCTAAATTAAGGTCTAAAGATTCAAAAACACGTCCTATTTTGGTGCTCAGGTAATCGCCATTGCCTACAATTTTTTTGGCTTTTTCTATGTTAATACTACCATAATCACAATTAAAATCAAGCTGAGCCACTTTTTTAATTTGTGAATCGGTATAATCGGCATTCACATATAGCTTTTCGGCTTCTTCAATTACATATCCGCTATAGTCTGCGTTTATTTCGGCATTTCTAACATATCCAATATGGCTATTTCGGGTATAATCAAAACTTAGTATGTTCGAGGCTCCTCTTAATTCGCCAATGTCTACTTTGCCGTAATCACAACTTATTTTCGCATTACCCAATAATCGGTCTATATAAATTCCGCCGTAATCGTTTTTAATATCCACACTATGTCTTTCGGGCGCTTTTATCACGTAGTTAATCTCCATATTTACATTGTTGGAACTATTAAAAAGTGAGCTCCACCAGGACTGTTCTTCTTTTTTAAAATGGGTTTTTGCGCTCACCCCCGAAGAAGACTGGTTAAACTCTATGTTTATTTCTTCCAGTTTCTTTTGTACTTTCTCTTTATCGTCACCATTAGTTTTTATGTTCACTTCAATAATCACTTTATTCTGGTCCCAGGTAGATATATCAACATTTCCGTAGCTGTTATCAATAGTGAGTTTGGCGGTGGCGCTTACATTGTAAGATTTTGTGATTTTTTTAGTCTTGGTATGCCGGCCGTTTAAATCGCTATTACAAAAACTTACTGCCGGAAGGAGTAAGGCTAGCGTTATAAGGTTAAATATAGTTTTCATTGCTCTGATTTTTTAGGGATTTAATATTGTCTATTTGCTCAAGCACCTCGTTTAAAAGATCTATTCTTTGCTGAAAATTAGAGATCATCGCATAAATAACTCTTTTGTCCTGGCCGCTATCCCGTAGGTCTTTTTCAAGTTTTTTGTATTCGTTCTCCAGTTTTTTCAGCTGGGTTAAAGCATCGTTTATAATAGCCTCGGTTTCCGGGCTGTTTTCGGCATTTAGGGCTTTTAGTTCAGTTTCAATAAGCTGGGTGTAAAACTGTTTTGTTTCCTTCATTTGTGGGGAAACACTTGCTAGATCACCTTTATTTTGAATAGAATTTTCATTGAATATTCCCGTGAAAACCGTAAAAGCTATTGCAAGCACGGCAGCTATCGAAAATAGTGGGCCCCAAAGGTTTCTTGTAAGCCTGCCATGCTTCTGCTTTTTCGATTGGCTATGTTGCTCTTCGAGCTTTTTCTTAAACCTGTCTTTGTGCCCTGAAGCCGGCTCTGAAATATCAAAATCCAGCTCCTTAAAAAGCGTATTTATATTATCATTTTTCATCTTTCTGCAATTTTTTTCTTAAACTTTCTTTAGCTCTTGAAACCGTAGTTCTGCTATTTGCATAACTAAGATTTAAAATGCTGGCAATTTCTTCATAATCATAGCCTTCAATTAAGTGTAAGGTTAGGGCGATACGGTAATTTTCCTTAAGGCTTTGTAAGGTTTTTAAAATCTTTTTTACCTTTTCATTTTTTGAATCCTTTTCAAGAATAATTCCCTCGCTTTCATTCGCTTCATTTTTTAACTCATCGTTATAGCTTACTTCATTTAATTTTACTTTTCGGTTAAAAGAAGTAATACTTAGGTTGATGACTATTCTTTTTAACCAGGCACCAAAAGTGGAAGCCTCCTGTAAACTATCTATTTTTGAAAAAGCCTTTAAAAACGCTTCCTGCATAATGTCTTCTGCTTCAGCGGTATCTTTAACAATTCGAAGTGCTGTATTATACATAGCTTTATAGTAGCGTTCATACACTTCAATTTGTGCACGCTGGTCGCCTTTTTGGCATTGTGCAACAAGATCATTAATATGTGTGATGGTTGAAATCAATTAAAAAACTATCTGGCTTCTATAATAAAGATAGCTCGTATTTTGATTTGTTACAGTTTTCAGAAAAAAAATATAAAAAACACGCTGGCATAAGAATTGACTACTTGTAATAGAAATTGCTTTAAAAGCCGCTTAGCACACTAAGAACAAGGCTTTGCCAAAATATAAAAGATTAAGAACCATAGGCTGTTGTGACAGTTTGACCTAAAATAAATTATGGCTAAAACAAAATTAACAAGTTTTGACAGTTTGTCATTACAAGATATAGATCAGGATGCAGATTTAATTCCCTTAATGACGCCTGAAGATGAAGAGGAGATAAACCGTGAAGAATTGCCTGAAACATTACCAATTCTTCCTTTAAGAAATACTGTGTTGTTTCCGGGGGTTGTAATTCCTATAACGGCAGGTAGAGATACTTCAATTAAATTAATAAATGAGGCCAATAATGGTTCAAAGATAATTGGGGTTGTTGCTCAAAAAGACGAAGAGGTAGAAAACCCTACGGCTAAAGATATTTACCGTACCGGGGTAGTAGCACGTATTTTGAGAGTGTTAAAAATGCCTGATGGAAATACTACGGTGATTATTCAGGGTAAAAAGCGTTTTGAAATAGACGAAATTGTAAAAGAAGATCCTTATTTAATGGCTAGCATTAAGGAAGTTCCGGAGGCAAGGCCAGATATTGCCAATAAAGAATTTCCTGCTATTATAGATTCTATAAAGGAACTTGCACTTGAAATTATTAAAGGGAGCCCAAATATTCCTAGCGAAGCTTCTTTTGCTATTAAGAATATTGAAAGTTCTTCGTTTCTAATCAATTTTGTTTCTTCTAATATGAACCTTGCAGTAGAAGATAAACAAAAGCTACTGGAAACAAACGATCTTAAAGAACGTGCCCTGGCGACTTTAAGACATATGAATGTTGAGTTTCAAAAACTGGAACTTAAAAACGACATTCAGAGCAAGGTGCAAAGCGATATGAGCCAGCAGCAGCGCGAATATTTTCTTCATCAACAAATGAAAACCATTCAGGAAGAACTTGGTGGGGTATCTCATGAAGATGAACTTGAAGAAATGCGTCAGCGTGCCAAGGATAAAAAATGGGGCGAAAAAGTGCAAAAGCATTTTGATAAGGAGCTTTCCAAGATGCAAAGGATGAATCCGCAAGTTGCCGAGTATTCTATTCAACGAAATTACCTGGACCTCTTCTTAGATTTGCCCTGGAATGAATTCAGCAAAGATAAATTCGACTTAAAACGGGCCAAAAAAATACTGGATCGCGACCATTATGGTCTAGATGATGTTAAGAAGAGGATTATTGAATACTTAGCGGTTCTTAAGTTAAGGAACGATATGAAATCGCCTATACTTTGCCTTTATGGTCCTCCCGGAGTTGGTAAAACTTCGCTTGGCAAATCTATGGCCGAGGCATTGGGTAGAGAGTATGTAAGAATTTCTCTTGGTGGTTTGCGTGATGAGGCCGAGATACGTGGACATAGAAAGACCTATATTGGTGCCATGCCAGGTAGAATTATCCAATCGCTTAAAAAGGCAGGAACCAGTAATCCTGTTTTTGTTTTAGATGAAATAGATAAATTAAGTATTGGCCACGCCGGTGACCCCTCTTCGGCTTTATTGGAAGTTTTGGATCCTGAGCAAAACAGTGAATTCCACGATAATTTCTTAGAAATGGGATTTGATCTTTCTAAAGTAATGTTTGTAGCCACGGCAAATACCTTAAATACCATTCAGCCCGCACTTAGGGATCGTATGGAAATTATAAACGTTACCGGTTATACCATAGAAGAAAAGGTAGAAATAGCCAAACAGCATTTACTTCCAAAGCAATTAAAAGAACACGGTTTAACCAAACAGGATATTAAAATTGCCAAGCCACAATTAGAAAAAATTGTGGAAGGTTACACCAGGGAATCAGGTGTTCGTGGCCTGGAAAAACAGATCGCAAAAATGGTGCGTCATGCGGCCAAAAATATTGCGATGGAAGAAGAATATAATATTAAGGTTACTAATGAAGATATTATAGAGGTTTTGGGAAGCCCAAGGCTGGAGCGCGATAAATATGAAAACAATGAAGTTGCCGGAGTAGTAACAGGTTTAGCCTGGACACAAGTTGGTGGTGATATCCTTTTTATTGAATCTATACTTTCTAAAGGGAAAGGCAATCTTAACATCACTGGAAACCTCGGGAAGGTAATGAAAGAATCGGCTACCATCGCGATGGAGTATATTAAATCTAATGCCGAAGAACTTGGTTTAGATCCTACAATATTTGAAAAATATAATGTTCATATTCACGTGCCCGAAGGTGCCACCCCAAAAGATGGGCCTAGTGCCGGGATTACCATGCTTACTTCTTTGGTTTCTTTATTTACACAACGAAAGGTGAAGAAAAGCATTGCCATGACCGGAGAGATTACCCTAAGGGGGAAAGTGCTTCCGGTAGGAGGAATTAAAGAAAAAATCTTAGCTGCCAAACGTGCTCGTATTAAAGAAATTATTCTTTGTAAAGAGAATGAACGTGATATTAAAGAGATTAAAGAAGAGTATTTAAAAGGACTTACATTTCATTACGTAAATGAAATGAGTGAAGTTATAGATTTGGCAATCACTAACCAAAAAGTGAAAAACGCCAAGACGCTTTAATCAGTTTGAAAGCTGTCTAGAGAGCTTTATTTTTACAATGTCATTCTGAATTTATTTCAGAATCTAACACCATTATAATTGTTTTCATGTTAGAAGCTGAAACCAGTTCAGCTTGACGTTTAAAATAAATGGGACTTTTTAGACAGCTTTTTTTATTTACAGCGAAAATTTCAGGGAGAGTAAAGCTTTATCTAATTTTGCATTCCTATAGAAACTAAATTATGAGTAAAAAAATAACTATTGCCATAGACGGTTATTCTTCTACCGGAAAAAGTACCGTGGCCAAACAACTTGCAGCAGAGCTTGGGTATGTATATGTAGATACCGGTGCTATGTATAGGGCTGTTACCTTATACCTTATGCGTAAATTGTTGGTGAGTGATACCCATTTTGATAAAGAAGCCATATTAAGGCATTTACCGTTTATTAATATCAGTTTTGTATTTAATAAAGAGGTGGGTTATGGTGAAGTGCATTTAAATAAAGAAAATGTTGAAAAGGAAATTAGGCTAATGGAGGTTTCTCAGCAAGTGAGTAAAGTTGCAGCAGTGCCCGAGGTTAGAAAGATGTTGGTAGAGATTCAGCAGGAAATTGGTAAAAATAAAGCAGTGGTTATGGATGGTCGTGATATTGGGACGGTGGTTTTCCCTGATGCCGATTTAAAATTATTTATGACCGCTTCTACTGAAAAGCGCGCAGAACGTAGATACAACGAATTAAGAGATCGTGGAGAGGACGTTAAATTTGAAGATGTATTGGCCAATGTTAAGGAGCGGGATTACCTGGATACTACACGAGACGATTCGCCATTAATAAAAGCAGAAGATGCTATAGAAATTGATAATTCTAATTTGAATTTGGAAGAACAGTTTGAAAAAGTAGTAAAACTGGCCAGAAATAAAATTGAAGAATAAGTGAGCTGTTTTTAAACTAATTAAGGTTTGAGAAAAGAAAAATAAGTTGTATTTTTGCAGCCCTTTTTGGCGAAGAATCGGAAAATCAAAAGGGGTTGAAAATCAAAATCATAACTACTTCTGTGTTTCATTTGCTTAATTTTTCCGAAGAATACAGGATACAAATTTTTTATCAGCAATGGCTGAAGATAACAAAAAACAGGACGTTCAGGACGAAAATCTTGATGTTCAACCGGTAGCTGGAATGGCTACATCATCGCAACCTGCTCCTTCAGAGCAACAGGAAAACCCTGAGAAATTTCTTAAAGAATTTAACTGGCACAATTATGAAGAGGGGATAGACCCAATTGATGATGAGAAGTTAGAAGAATTTGAGCAATTGGTTGCAGAGAATTTCGTAGACACTTTAAATGACGAAGTTGTAACAGGTAAAGTAATTAATATTACCGATCGTGATGCAATTATAGACATTAACGCAAAAAGTGAAGGCGTTATCTCACTTAACGAATTTCGTTACAATCCAGATCTTAAAGTTGGCGACGACGTTGAGGTTTTGATAGATGTTCGTGAAGATTCTACAGGACAATTAATTCTTTCTCACCGTAAGGCTCGTGTAATCCAGGCCTGGGATCGTGTAAACAAAGCTCACGACGAAAGTCTTATCGTAAACGGTTTTGTAAAATGCAGAACTAAAGGTGGTATGATCGTAGATGTATTTGGAATTGAGGCATTCTTGCCAGGTTCTCAAATAGACGTGAAGCCTATTCGTGATTACGATGCTTACGTAGGAAAAACAATGGAATTCAAAGTGGTGAAAATCAATCACGAATTCAAAAACGTTGTGGTTTCTCATAAAGCGCTTATTGAAGCTGATATCGAAGAGCAGAAGAAAGAAATTATCGGTCAACTTGAAAAAGGTCAGGTACTTGAAGGTACTGTTAAAAACATCACTTCTTACGGAGTATTTGTTGATCTTGGGGGTGTTGACGGACTTGTTCATATTACCGACCTTAGCTGGTCTCGTATCAACCATCCAAATGAGATCGTTGAGCTTGATCAGAAACTAAATGTGGTAATTCTTGACTTTGATGAAGCGAAGACAAGAATTCAATTAGGTCTTAAGCAGTTAAGCAAACATCCATGGGAAGCTCTTGACGAAAACCTTAAGGTTGGAGACAAAGTAAAAGGTAAAGTAGTTGTAATCGCAGATTACGGTGCATTTATTGAAGTTGCCGATGGTGTTGAAGGTCTTATCCACGTTTCTGAAATGTCTTGGAGCACGCACTTGCGTTCAGCTCAGGATTTCGTAAATGTTGGAGACGAAGTTGAAGCTCAAATTTTAACTTTAGATCGTGAAGACCGTAAAATGTCTCTTGGAATTAAGCAATTAACTCCAGACCCATGGACAGATATTACTACTAAATATCCTGTTGGTTCTAAACACAAAGGAATTGTACGTAACTTCACCAACTTTGGTGTATTCGTAGAATTGGAAGAAGGAATTGACGGACTTATCTATATCTCTGACTTATCATGGACTAAGAAAATTAAGCACCCATCAGAATTTACAAATGTAGGTGATGAGCTTGAGGTTGTAGTTCTTGAGTTAGACGTAGATGGTCGTAAATTAAGCCTTGGTCACAAGCAGGTTGAGGATAATCCTTGGGATAAATACGAAACTGAATTCGCTGTTGGTACAAAACATACCGCAGAGATTGCAGAGATTGTAGACAAAGGTGCGACTATAGAGTTTAATGAAGATATCACTGCATTTGTTCCAACCAGACATCTTGAAAAAGAAGACGGTAACAAATTAACCAAAGGTGAATCTGCAGAATTCCAGATCATTGAATTCAATAAAGAATTCAAGAGAGTGGTAGCATCACATATGGCTATTCACAAAGAAGAAGAACAGCAAATTGTTAAGCAGGCCGCTAAAAAAGCAGCTTCGCAAAACAACGACAAAACTACTATTGGTGATGTTAATGCCGATCTTCAGGCTTTAAAAGATAAAATGGAAGGGAAGTAATTCTCTAAATTTATCATAAATAAAAACCTCCTTAGTTCTTGCTAGGGAGGTTTTTTTATTTAACTATGTAGTATAAATTCTCGCTGGTTAAATATTCATCTTTTAAAAATTTAATACCTAATGAAGCAAAAAGTTGGAGTAATTTATTCTTCTGTAGATGGGCATACGCTAAAGATTTGTAAAAAACTGTGTGATGTATTTAAGGAGCAGAAAATTCGGGTAGAGCTTTATGCTGTAGATGATTTTAAAGCCAATTTAGCCGATTTTCATACTGTGGTTATTGGAGCCAGTATTCGATATGGAAAACACAGCGATAAAATTTTTGAATTCCTTAAACAACATAAGCAGCCGTTAAGCCGAATAAAAACTGCCTTTTTCTCGGTTAACCTCGTGGCCAGAAAAGAAGATAAAAACTCGCCCGATACGAATCCTTATATGATTAAATTCTTGAATAAAACGAATTGGAAGCCGGACTTTATAAGTGTTTTTGCGGGAAAACTCGATTATAAATCCTATTCATTTTTAGATAAGCTGATGATTAAATTAATTATGAAATTAACGCACGGACCAACAAAAACAGAAAAGCCTATTGAGTTTACAAATTGGGAAAGAGTAGTGGCTTTTGGTCGTGAAATATGCGAGGATTACCATAAATCTAATTACTTAAACCAGGAAGAAGTTTAGCCATTCCAATTTCCAAAAATCCCATTTTGATAATCCAGAAAGGCCTGTTGAATTTCCTGTTGGGAATTCATAACAAAAGGCCCCTGGGCTACAATAGGTTCATTAAAAGGTATTGCATGCCCTAAAAGTAAAATACTTTCTTCTAAAGCCTCAATCTCCATACTTTCGCTATCATTTTCAAATTCTACCAGACTATGAATTTTGGCTTCCTTGCCATTTACCAGTAGTTTTCCTTTAATTACATAAAAGAATATATTCCTTTTTGCAGGAATTTCTACTGAATATTTACCACCTTTATCAAAGTGTAAAGTAGCTAGCTGAATGTCGTTTAAAGGTTGAAAAGCTGCTTTTGTATTTTCCCAATTCCCTGAAACGGCAGCTAAGCTAACTTTTCCATTATCTATATTTACCTCCGGAATATCTTCTTTTTGCAGTCCCCTGTAGTTAGGTTCCGTCATTTTATGTTTGGCAGGTAGGTTTACCCAAAGCTGAAGAAGTTCTAATTCTCCGCCATTTCTTTTAAATTCTTTAGAAGATATTTCAGCGTGGATAAGTCCTTTTCCCGCGGTCATCCACTGTACTCCTCCGGCTTTTATTACACTTTGCCACCCAGTGCTGTCTTTATGGATAAGATCACCTTTTAGGATAAAAGTTACAGTTTCAAACCCGCGATGGGGATGTGGTCCAAAGGGTAATCCATTATTGTTCTCGGGATATTTTTGATATCCGTGGTGATTTAGGAATAAAAATGGATCAATATGATCTATAGTATTTGTGGGCAAGGCCCTATAGGTAATAAGGTCAGCAATTGGTGAACTTACCGCTTTGTGTATTTTCTTTATACTTCTCATAATCTTATATCTGGTTTACTCGGTAGGCGATATTTATCCCTTTATCGGGGCTTCCACGCTTGTTTCAAAATCTCTTTATTTAACGACTTTTTGGCAAGCCGTGAGGGATTTTAATTAAATACAAATTTATTGGCGAGTTTTATTTCGTCTTCGGAAATGGTATGTGGTCTATTTTTATAGATCTCAACTTCAACATTCGCATTCATCTTTTTTAAAATTTCAGCAGATTCTTTTACACGGCTTACAGGGACATGAGCGTCTGGATCTCCGCTGCCTATAAAAATTGGAGTTCCTTCAAAATTACCCGAATAGTTTTCGGTATAAATTTTATCACCAATAAGTCCGCCTGTAAATGCAGCTACCCCTCCAAACTTTTGGGCATTACGTGTTACAAACTCCAGGCTTAAACAAGCACCTTGCGAAAAGCCGGCAAAAAATATGTTTTCTGAAGTGATTCCTGTTTCTTTGATGTCATTTAATAATTCTTTAAGCAGTTCTAGTGATGAAGCATAGCTTGGTTGGTTTTGGGCAACAGGAGCCAGAAATGAATTTGGATACCAGGTGAAATCTTTAGCCTGAGGAGCTAAAATTGCAAATTCCGGAGTGTTTAAGTGGTTGGCCAAAGAAAGAAACTCTTTGGCGCTTCCGCCACGGCCGTGTAATAAAACCAGGACTTTCTTGGCTACACGTAGTTCTTCGCCTGCGGTATATATCTCTTTTGTATGCATTTTTTTAATTTTAATTTAAGATACTAAATACGCATAAAAAAAGCCCCGGAAATGGGACTTTTAAAATAATTTTTAGATTTGACTCGATAATCGGGACCTAAGTTGTTAGTCTTGCCCCAAAAGCAAAAAACTTTATTTAATGCTATGATGACTTACTAAGAGTAATTCACTAGTTGTCGTCATTATCAATTTTTATTTTTTTCTTTATCTCGCCATCATCTTCTTTGATTTTGATCTTTTTGTCATCGGTCTTTACCTTAATTTTATCTTCTTTTACCTTAACCTTTGCATCTTCTTCTTCGGCCAATTGTTCTATTTCAGATTTTTCCTCTTCCTGCTCTCTACAGGATACAAAACTTAAACTTAAGGCCAATAGTATTAAAACAGATTTTAAAGCGATTTTCATAATTATTGGTTTTAATGGTTTAGTTAAATGTATTTAAAAAAGTTTAATCTTTTTTAGATAATACTGCATTTTCAGAAAATTCTAACAATTCTACTTTAGGATTAGCATAAAGGTCTATTTCACTTCTATTTTTTGCGGTAAGGGTTAATGTTTCTAAAACCTCGATTTCGTTTTTAGATTTACCCTCGGCAATAACTACGGCCGTTTTTGCGCTTAATTTTTTTCCATCGAACACTGAAGAATGTTCAGAACGAAGCTGAAGATCATTTACTTCTCCTTCAATTTTAGCTTTTGCTTTTTCATACGTATCAACCTTAAATTTTTGGGCATTTACCAGTGCTTCCATTTCACTGGAACCATTAAGCTGAAAATAAGCATTTTCTGCCGTAAGGTTTAACTCTATTTCAGCATCTTCTTCGTTATAAAGGTCGAATTTAGTGGTTGTAAGAGTTAGATATATTTTTGCACTTTCTTTAGCGGTTATTTTAAGCTCCTCGGCGTAAAGCTCTCCTTCAGCTTCTAACTCTATGTTTCCACCAACGTTTATTTGCTGAAGATTTTTAGGATAGGTAATTGTGATTTCCTGAGATTTACTGCGGCCTATTTCTTTTGAGGGCTTTATAAATAAAGTACCGTTTACCACCTCAGCACGAATTATGCTGTGTAGGTTATCATCTGCTTCAACTTCTATCATTGCGGTATTTCCATTCTTAAGTCTTACGTCAGAATTTCCAATTAAATCTATACTATTAAAGTCTGGTAGGCGATTTTTTTCAGTAGTAACATTGCCGCTTCCTGTTATTTTATTACTGCCACAGCTAACTAGCAGGATAGATCCGAAAATTAAAAGTAGTTTTTTCATCTAAAATATTTTTAATGACAAAGATAATAAAAAAGCCTCCCGAAGGAGACTTTTAAGAATTGCTTAGCATTCGTAAACGCTTATAGTGCACTTTCTGGCTAAAAATTGATGACATTCTATATAATCTTTAACCATCTTTTCATTTTCTACTACCGGCTCTCCTAAATTAAAGACCACCAATAGTACCTGTAAAATTAGTTGAATCATAATTTTTAATTTTGGTTATTGGTTTCGTCGTTTTCAACCGGGGTTTTATCTATGCTTACGCCGCTGCTATTAATTTGAATATTAACTTCTTCTTCCCCGGAATTAATTCGGGCGTTAAAATCACCTTCTTCGTCCCATTCATCTTCACTTTCCATATCCCATTCTTCAATTGGGCAATCTTCACATATAGCTTCATCTTCGGTGATTTTCAGGTATTTTTCTTCATCACCGGAAATTAATATATCTCCCCAATAATCGGTGTTTCTATGAAAGCTACCGGTGTTATTATCTGCAAAGAGCGTAGTGCCTTCCGGAAGGTAGAGCGTAACCTTTACTTCCTGATCCCGAAACTTATATTGAGCAGGGGAAGTAAAAAAACCGTCTAATAATAGCTCACCTCCGCTAAAACTTGTGTTATAGGTAATATTCTCAGCACGGTCTTTTGCCTCTTTGTAATCTTTGCCCTCTGCCGACTTTATTACTTCTAATTTTGCAAGTGAATCTTTAGTAGGTTTTACAATGAGACGAACATCTGAACTATACAATACTTTTTCATCGTTTTCGTCATATTTTATTTTGAATTCTGAACTTCTGTAAATGCTGGAAGAGTAATTAGAATTTCCCTGCATTGCGAGGTAAAGAGTATCGTTTGCTGAAATAGGAAGCGTTTCAGTAACAACTTGTTCCCCATCAAATGCACGATGTGTTGCCTGTTGTATTCCTATAATTGCAGCTCCAACCAGGGCGAGTATCCAAAGTCCAAGCAGTACCAATTTTGCAGGAGTTCCAATAGACTTTAATTTGCCTACCAGGATTTTTAATCCTAAAACAAAAAGGAAGAAAAACGGAATTCCTACAATTAAAAAGCTCAATAGCCATAATAGCCAGAGTGGGGCACCACTAACCGCCATTTCTACATAACTACTCCAGGGAGCGTCTATAATACCAAAGGTCCCTACGGTAAACAAACCTACAAAGAGGCTAATTAATACAGAACCTGCCAGTATTATTAGAACAATACCTATTAGTTTGACAAACACCTTTAAAATAAAGGCAATTACATCACCAATTGCCGTTGCGGCAGAGGTCGCACCACTTTTGGCCTGATTGCCGTATTTTTGATAATCTACATCTTTTACTTTTCCGGTAACATTGTCAAAACCCTCACGAATTTTTTTTTCAATATTACTAATGGTTACTTCTTCGCCACGCATAGCCAATTTATCGGCTGTGCTTTTAGCTTCCGGAACAAAGATCCAAAGGGCAATGTAAATTAGAATAAAAGCCCCACTGGAAAAAATAGTAAGCAATATCCAGAGTAAACGCACCCAAATAAAGTCGATTCCCAAATAATGTCCCAGTCCTGAAGAAACACCACCTACATAAGAATGTTCGGTATCTCTAAACAGTTGTTTGCCTGGAGACTTTGTGGTTTTGGCCGCGGCCGGTTCATCTTCAAAGATTTCTTCATCTACCATATAATCTTCGGGTTGCCCCATGATGGCAATTACTTCTTCTACTTCTTTAAGTCCTATAACCTGGCGGTCTTCTTTCTTTTTCTCATTAAAAAGTTCAGCAATACGCGCTTCAATATCAGCTATAATTTCATCTCTTCCCTGGGTATTGGTAAAAGAACGTTTTATGGCGTCCAGGTAATGCTGCAGTTTGGCATAGGCATCCTCATCTATATGAAAGAATATACCGGCAAGATTTATATTTACTGTCTTATTCATGATTCTTGTTTTTTTGAGTGGTTACAATATTAACAGCGGTTTGCAGTTCGTTCCAGGTGCCGGTAAGCTCCTTAAGGAAGAGTTTTCCGGTATCGGTAAGTCCGTAATATTTTCTTGGTGGCCCGCTGCTGGACTCTTCCCAGCGATAACTAAGAAGTCCTGCATTTTTTAGCCTGGTCAATAAAGGGTAAATTGTACCTTCAACCACCAGTAATTTGGCGTCTTTAAGCGTGTCTAGAATTTCGGCTACATACGCATCTTCATCTTTTAATACCGAGAGAATGCAGTATTCCAATACACCTTTACGCATTTGAGCCTTGGTGTTTTCTATCTTCATAGCGTTTGGTTTTTAGGGTTGTTAAACTGTTCATTTTTTGATTGTTGATGGTTAGTAAATTGATGATTATTTGAATCTTTTCCAATAAAGTTAATGCAAAGAGGAAAAGAGTAATTTTCTCCGTTACTGGCTTTTATACTTGCACTTATCACAGCAAATATTTCCAGGAAAAATAAGGCAGCCAGTAAAATGGCAAATACAGCAATAGTAACAACTATAGAGATTGCCTGCCCAAGTTCGTTTATATATAATTGTTCGGCTCCAATTACGATAGGCATATCAAGACCTAATCTAAGGGCCTGGAAAACCACAATGGCCAAACCTATGGAGAATAAAAGAATGGTATAAAGAAAAAGGCTAATTTGAAAATTGATTGCTTTTCTGCCATGCTCATCTATAAAAGACTTTTCTTTTTTAGTTAACCATAAGATCAATGGAAAAATAAAATTCCCCAAAGGAATGATAAACTTCGAAAAGACCGACAAATGCAAGATTGTGGCCATTGTTTTTTCTTCTTTTGCTATCTTTAAATCCATAACCTAATAATTTATATAACAAATATATGTCTAAAAGAAGGTATTTTGCAAAGCATAGTACTAAATATTAACATAAATTTATGATTTTTGTAATCTAAGGATATTGATTAATTTGAATACTTTTATTAAACCAAATACTTCATAATGACATTAAACAAGAGTAAACTCAATAAATTTTTAATGCTAAAACTGCCCAGTGCCTGGATTTGTGGAGTACGGGTTAGTGAGATTGAAGAGAATACCTGTAAAGTAACTGTAAAGCATAAATGGATAAATCAAAACCCATTTAAAAGTATGTATTTTGCCGTACAGGCAATGGCAGCCGAACTAAGTACCGGGGCTTTGGTTATGGGAAAAATTAGGAATTCGAATAATAAAATTTCTATGTTAGTAGCCCAGAATCGTGCGCAGTTTACCAAAAAAGCCACAGGAAAAATAAGCTTTTATTGTTATGATGGTCATTTAATAGACGAGGCCATCAATAAAACATTAGAGACAGGAGAGGGGCAAACTTTTTGGATGAAATCTACCGGGATGAATAGCACGGGGCAACAGGTTGCCGTATTTGAATTTGAATGGACTATTAAAGCAAAATAATATGAATGCACATGAGATAGATTACCAAATTTTTGGCGAAGAAATGCAATATGTAGAACTTGAACTGGATCCGAGGGAGGCCGTAATTGCCGAGGCAGGCAATTTTATGATGATGGACGATGGCATAAAAATGGATACCATTTTCGGAGATGGGGCGAAAGAAAATGAAGGTTTTTTAGGAAAAGTATTAGGGGCCGGAAAACGTTTGCTTACGGGAGAAAGCTTGTTTATGACAATTTTTAGTAATGAAATTCAGGGAAAAAAGCGCATTAGTTTTGCCTCGCCTTATCCCGGAAAAATTATTCCTATAGATCTTACACGTTACGGAAATAAATTCATTTGTCAAAAAGATGCTTTTTTGTGTGCCGCTAAGGGGGTTGCAGTAGGCATTGAGTTTAGCAAAAGGTTGGGGCGTGGCTTTTTTGGAGGTGAAGGTTTTATAATGCAAAAACTTGAGGGAGACGGGATGGCATTTGTTCACGCAGGAGGTACTATGGCTAGAAAGGAATTATCTCCAGGCGAGAAATTAAAAATAGATACCGGGTGTATAATTGGTTTTACCCAGGATATAGATTATAATATAGAGTTTGTGGGAGGAATAAAAAATACAATTTTTGGGGGAGAGGGACTTTTCTTTGCAACCCTAACCGGTCCAGGAACCGTTTATGTGCAATCTTTACCTTTTAGCCGTCTTGCCAACAGGATTTGGCAGGCAGCGCCACAAGGTGGAGGAAAAGATAAAGGTGAAGGTAGTATTCTAGGCGGGATAGGAGATGTTATTAGCGGCGATCGAAATTTTTAGAATCGTTAAACACTTGTGAAACTAAAGGATAATTAGAAATTTTTAGTATCTTTAGATAATTCTAAAATCTACAGCCTATTATTAAATTTCTACTCTTTTTTTAAACCTAACGCTAATCTAAATCTTTCAAATTATGGCGAGAGCGATGTTTGAATACACCAAAACTGTGCTTGACAAAGTTAGTTTTGATCCTAATCTTTTTTGTAGGGAAGTGAAAAAAGCACTTCATAGACTATTACCTCACGAAATAGAGGAATTACGTATCTGGATAACTGCTTTAACCACTAAGAATCCAGAGCTTAATCAATGTTTAATTCTTTTAAAAACATAAAAAAAGCGGCTTTTGGGCCGCTTTTTAATCTCTAATTCAGTTTTAATTACTTCCTTTAATGGCCGGAGGTCAAGTGGCATTTTTCTAAAAAATACCAACTGGATTTTCTTTCCATTAGTTATATTATTTCTAAAAGGTTTTGTTTTTGTTTAACGGGCTTATAATATTTACATTATGAAAAGTAATAGCTCCTTTTACAACCCCGGCAATAGTACTTCTAATAGCTTCAATAATTTGCATTTTTAATTCACTTCTATTGTAGATAAGGCTTACTTCCCTGGCGGGAACAGGATCTTTAAACATTCTTAGGTTTTTCTTTTCGTTGTCCTTTAAATCTAGTGTATGTAGATAAGGTAGAAGTGTCATGCCCAATCCTTCATTTGCCAATTTGATTAAAGTTTCAAAACTTCCGCTTTCCAGTTGAAAGTGATCTTCGTCATAATTTCGGGACGACTTGCATAAATTAATAATTCCATCTTTAAAACAATGCCCATCCTCTAAAAGAAGCATATCATCTATATCAAGATCGTTTATTTCAATTTTATCTTTATGGTGTAACCTATGTTCATTTGGAATATAACCAACAAAAGGTTCGTAATAAAGTACATTTTCCTTAATCCCCGGTAATTCCAAAGGTGTTGCTGCAATGGCAGCATCCAGATGCCCTTCTCTTAAGCGCTCAATAATGGCTTCGGTGTTTAGCTCCTCTATTTTAAGCTTTACCTTAGGATATTTTTTAATAAAATTATTGATAAACATGGGCAGTAAAGTAGGCATTATCGTGGGGATTACTCCCAACTTAAAAATACCTCCTACAAAACCTTTTTGTTGATCTACGATGTCTTGAATCCTATCGCTTTCGTTTACAATATTTCGGGCTTGTTGTACAATTTTTTGGCCTGTTTCGGTTAATTGAATAGGCTTTTTTGTTCTATCAAATATTTGTACATCCAGTTCTTCTTCAAGTTTTTGAATTTGCATACTTAATGTAGGCTGGGTAACAAAAACCTTTTGAGCCGCTTTGGTGAAATTTTTATGTTCCGCCACAGCCAATACATAATGCAGTTGTGTAATTGTCATAAAATTGAAAGCTTATTAACACTGCAAATGTATTGGTTTTTTCTATTATAAATTAATTTAGATATGATTTTATCTATGTTAATTTCATATTCTTTGACTTTAAAATGTAAGGTTTATGTCTTTTTGAGAACCATCAAATTGAAATTTCGCATCTTCCCATAAAGGTGGCCCGTATAAATTTATTTGATTGTTAGAGATTCCATAATTTTCTTGAGGAGCACCATTTGTATCAAAATCCATTCGTTCATTTCCATTCTTATCATGATAGGCAGATATGGCATAGGTGCCAGGTTGAACTTCTGTAAAGCTTACTTCAGCAACTCCGTTTTTAATTGTAGTTACTTCTCCCTTTAAGGGTGCTTTTTTTAAAAAATCCGCTTCGGTATAAAGTCCGAAATATACATTTCCTTCTTCCGAAGAAAGATTAGTAACGCTTACGGTAATAGTGCCGGTTTGATCCTGGGAAAAGGCTAAGCTGCTAAGGAACAGGCTGATTAAAATGGCAATTGTTTTCATAATACTTTAGTTTTATTGGTTTATATATCAAAACTATATAGATGAATTCTGCTGGCTTAATATTTTATACCGAATTGTATATATTCAATACTGAACTGTAGATTTTTCTCATTAATGCCTGAAACCGTAAACAGTTCTTTGGGATGCCTGATGTAGTCTTTTCAATACTTTTTGTGTTTCGTGTTCCACGCAATGAATAGCCTAAAGTATTCCTCGTGCTTTTATTTCAAGATATTTGTTAATTGCGTTAATACTAAGGTCTTCAGGTTTGGTAAGTAGGGTGTTAATGCCGTGTTTTCGTAATTCTGCGGCCATTAATTTTTTATCGTGCGCAAAGCTTTCAGCGATTACCTGGTGGGCTAAATCGGTAGTGTTGTTTGGCTTGCTTGCTATAACCTTATCTAAGGCTGTATTTTCAAAAAATATAACTACCAGCACATGTTTTTTATTGATGGCTTGTAAATATGGAAGCTGTCTTTTTAATGCCGAAATATGCTCAAAATTAGTATAGAGCATAAGTAAACTACGTTGCGGAATGTTTTTACGCAAATTGCTATATAGCATACTAAAATCTGAATCGGGGAACTGTGTATTAATAGCATATAAGCGTTCCATAATTTGTTGCAACTGACTTAATTTTGCATTGGCTTTAAGTATACTTTCAATTTTTTTGGAAAAAGAAAGCATACCTACTTTGTCTTTTTTCTTAAGCGCAATATTAGAAAAAGCAAGGCTACTGTTAATAGCATAGTCCAATAAGCTTAAACCATTAAATGGCATTTTCATAACCCTACCGGTATCTATTATGGAATAAATAGGTTGTGCTTTTTCATCCTGAAATTGGTTCACCATAAGATCGCCATGTTTAGCAGTGGCTTTCCAGTTTATGGTCCTTATATCGTCTCCCGGCACATATTCTTTAATTTGTTCAAATTCCATAGTATGCCCAATCCTCCTAATTTTCTTTAAGCCTGGCTGTGATAAACGATTATCTATCGCTAAAAAGTCAAGTTTTTTCATTTGAATGAATGAAGGGTAGACTTTAAGCATTTGGTCTTTCCCAAAAATACTTCTGCGTTTTGCAAGTCCTATTTTGGTAGAGGTGTAGATATTAAGTTTTCCGAAGAAATATTCACCACGGGTAACCGGCCTTAGGGAATAGCTGAATTTCTCGGTAGCACCGGCCGTAATTTTTAATTGTTTAAAAAAATCTCGCTTTTGAAATTGTATGGGAACTTCATCTATGATTTCTACTATAATCGAAAATCCATAATGATTCTCCAGAATAATTTCTACGTTGTTTTCATCAGAATTTGAAAACTTCTGAGGTAGAATTCTTTCAGCGTTTACCTGGTTGTTTTTATAAAGACTTACTAAATCGGCTAGAAAAAAGAAGAATAAAAGCAAGCTTAAAACCCAGGTTACCGCATATAGGTTTTCAAAGAAATAAGAAAATAGAAAAAGTAATGCGAGCGTAAATATCGCATAAAAAAAACGCTGGTTTAGATATAAAGATTTGAAGAATTTTAGCACTAACGTGGAATTTCTACAGATTGGGAAATCATTTCTATTACTTCTTTAGCGGTAATCCCTTCCATTTCTCTATCAGGACTAATAATAAGTCGGTGGGCCAATACAGGATTCAGTACTTTTTTAATGTCTTCAGGAATCACAAAATCTCTTCCGTTAATGGCGGCAAAAGCTTTTGAAGCGTTCATTACAGCTATAGAAGCCCGGGGAGAAGCGCCAAGATAAATATGTGAGTGATTTCGGGTTTTTCCTACAATACTGGCAATATAATGCATCAGCTTTTCTTCAATAATTATTTCCTGGATTTGGCTTTTTAGCTCTTTTAAGTTTTTAGGATCTAAAATTGCTTCAATTTGAGAAATAGGTTGGGAGCCTTTGCGCTCATGATGCGTTTTTAGTATAGCAATTTCATCATCAAGTCCCGGGTAGCCTACTTCAATTTTAAACAAAAAACGGTCTAGTTGCGCTTCGGGTAAAGCGTAAGTACCTTCTTGTTCTATTGGATTTTGTGTGGCCAGTACCATAAATGGTGCCTCCAAATTATGCTGAACCCCGTCTATGGTAATTTGACGTTCTTCCATGACCTCAAAAAGAGCGGCCTGGGTTTTAGCCGGGGCACGGTTAATCTCATCTATTAAAACAATGTTAGAAAAAATGGGACCGGGTTTAAATTCAAATTCGCTTTTTTGAGCATTTAAAACCGATGTTCCCAAGACATCGCCCGGCATAAGATCTGGTGTAAATTGAATACGGCTAAAATTGGTATTTAGGCTTTTGGCGAATAGTTTGGCCGTTAAGGTTTTGGCAACACCGGGAACACCTTCAATTAAAACGTGGCCGTTGGAGAGCAATCCGGCTATTAGCAATTCTACAAATTCATTTTGCCCAACAATAACCCTGGCTAGCTGATTTTTTAAATTTGAAACCGCTTCTTTAAGATCGTCTAAAGGAATACGACTATCAAAATTTAGGGATTCGGTTTCTTTATTTTCCTGATTTTCCATTGGAGTGCGATTTAAAATTATTTATGGCTTCGGCAAGTTCTAAAAAGTCAGTTTTGCCGGCATTCTTCTTAGTAGAAAAGTGTTGTATTTTTTTAAATAGTTTCTTCCCGTCAGCAATACTGTTTCCAGATTTTGCTGCCAGTAAAATATAGAATTCTTCGTCTATATTTTTGGTTGAAATTTTATAATTTATTCTAATATACTCTAAAAATAAATTGATTTTTTGAGAGATTAATTTAGCATATTCTTTTTCCTCCAGGTAGAGATCGCCAAGGGTTTTGGCGTATTCATAACTCTGGTTTTTTAATGGGTTTACAATTGGAATTGCGCGTTGCTTTCGCTTTCCTTCAAAAACAATAAAAAGGATGCAGCCTGCCAATAAGAAATAATAAGCCCATTTAAGTTGGTTTTGGCTAAGGAGCAAATAAAGTGGGGAAGCGTAAAAACTTTTTCCCGCTTTGTAATAGTTGTCTAAAAATACGGGATTCCTCTTATTTATGTAGGCTAAAATTTTCTCTGCATATTCATAATTCTGTTGTGATAGAAGAAAGTAGTTACTAAAGGCCTCAGGAGTACTATGCAGGTAGATTGTTCCTTCTCCAAACCTTGCACTTATAAAATTAGGCTGTTTGTTGCCTTCATCGCCCTGAATATTGATTAGCCCATGCACTTGAATATTGCTACTATCTCTTTGCTCAAAATAAAGAGGTGAAAATTCATTGGTAAATTTAAAACCGGCCTCATTTTTTAAAGCGATGTTTTTAAAATTTAGTTCGGGTTTTGAGCTTAGATCGTTTTTAGGAATAAAGACTTTGGTTTCCAGTTGAAGTGTATCCAGTAAAGCCGGACTTATATTTCTGGCCGAAACAAATAATTCGTTTCCTTTACTCGTCCAATTAAGTAAAATATCCAATTCATCTGTATCGAAAGCCGCAGCATTATTCAGGAAAAAATAAGTGCCGTTCTTAAGACCATCGGTAAGTTTTTCGAAAGGTGGAATGCCTACTTCTTCCAGATCCCATTTTTGTGTACTCTTCCAGCTTTCGTAAAAAACCAAACTTCCAAGCGGTATTTTATCATCGCTCATATAACTGGGCGTCCAGTTTACGGGTTCGGGCTCGGTAGCTTCAAGGTAAGTTAGGAAAACAACCAGGAGCAGGAAAAAACCAAAAAATACTTTTGATGTTTTATTCATGAATTCCCGATTTTAAGCTTTCTTCCATTTTCTTAAACTCCCCATTTACCTTTGTAAAACGTTCTTTAGACAGGTTAAAATCTCCATACCAGATAAAATCGTACAAGCGGGTAATTTTAATGAACTGTTCTTTTATTTTAGTTTCCTTTATTTCATTAATATAATCTTCATTTGTTTTTTGAAATCGATAAGATATGTGTTTGTTTTTGTCCAGTATGCGAAGACTTTTTAAATATAAATATCGAACCGCCAAACGGTAATTTTCATCATCGATTGCCCGATCGATTAGGGAGGAAATATCAGCTGTTTTTACAATTTCTTCTTCTTTTTGAAGATTTATAGTTCCCTTTATAGGCTCTGCCATAACGGCATTTGCAGGGTTTAAACGAATAAAAAGCCAGGTAATTACTACAATTACCAAAACAAGTAATAGATAGGGCAGGGCCTGTAGAACAGCACTCCAAAAAGCATTGGTTTGGTAATCGCCAAAAAGCCATTGCAAAAATGCGTTCCATTTTAAGTTTAGCCAACGTTTTAAGCGGGTCCACCAGGAATCTTCTTCAATTTTTTTTAAATAATCAAATGCTTTTTCAGTTTTATATGCTTCAATTTTTTCCGAATCAAAATCAGCTTGCTCCAGTGCGGGCTCGAGTGTGCTTTGACTTAAGTCTATCGCATTAGTAGCCAACTGTTCCTGCGGAATAAAGTTTCCGAAGAAGAATAAATTTAAAAAAAGCAGAAATTTAATCATTAATCGTTTTTGCCAAGATTTTCAATGCTTTCGTAGGCACCGGTAAAATATTTTTGCTCATTTAGGTTATAATACACAAACGCAACCCCAATTGGCGTGATGGCATAAAGTAAATATTGAATGGCTGAAGATATAATAGTTAAGCTTAGGTAAACCCAGTCGAATATATCGGCGACGTTAGTGGCAGAAGCAGCGTTTTCATCCATTATCGTAAACATTTTAATAAAGCTGTAAATAAGCACCGGAATTTGAAAAACAAAGCTTATAACATACACGATAAGCCAAATAAGAAATAAGCTTATAAAGCTCATCCACCAGTTGTTTTTTATCAAATGAAAACCTTCAGAAATACTACCTCCAATACTTTCGTTTTTAAAAACAAGAACGGCGGCTGCAATACTTAAAGGAACACTCAAATATATTCCGGGGACAATAAAAATAATAAGTCCAACGAAAATTAGAATCCAGGTAATCGCTCCAAGCCCAAACATTTTTCCCAGGTCTGTTTTAACACCCTTTTTAATTTCGTCCTGGTTTATCTCTCCTTTATTGTGTACATATGATTTTACAAAATGAAAGGCTGCCACATTCATAACAGCAAAATATAAAAGAAGGCCAATGAACAGTGAGCCAAAACTTATAAAAAAGCCACCATCCTGGTTAAACATAAAGGTATTACCTATGGTGCTGTAGGTGTAATAGGATACCGCAGCAATTAAAAGTAAAAAAGCAGGCCAGATTATTTGTACAATACTTTTAAAATAGGCTTTATAGTTTTCGCGAATAAATTTGAAGGTATAACTAATAATGTCTCCAATTTCCCGCTCTTGCTTAAAATTAATGTAATCTGGCTTCATGAATTTGTTTTTTATGTAAAATATGAGGGTAAAAAATATAGTAGAATAAAATAAGGGCTAAAGAACTACCAATTATTAAAATGGCCAACCAATCTGGCATTTGGGTTTGTCTGGTTACAAAACCCTCCAGGAAACCGGCAATAATAAAAAAGGGAACAGTGCTAATTACAATTTTAAGTCCGTCTTTTACTCCTTTGGTAAACGAGTTTAGACGAGTGTAAGTTCCCGGGAATAGTATGCTTTTTCCAAGTACCAAACCGGCACATCCTGCAATTATTATTACTGAAATTTCTATAGTTCCATGAATCCAAATGGTTCTGGCCGATTCCCATAGCAAGCCCTGTTCGTAAAAGAAATATTGAAAAGAGCCCAGCATTATCGCGTTTTGCATTAAGATAAAAACCGTGCCTATACCCGCTAGAACCCCCATACTAAAGGCCATTAAAGAGACTCGTATATTATTAATGGTAATACCCAGAAACATATCTGTAGCTGCCATTTTTTTGTATACCGCCATGGGATCACCTTCGGCGATATTTTGCAGGGTCATATTTACATAAGCATCACCTAAAATACCTCTTACAAAAGTATGATCTGAGGCTGCTGAAAATGCACCTACTGCAGAAAAAAGACCAAAAATTAAAAAGCTAAGTAATAATTGTTTCTGAAAATTGTAAAAGAATAACGGGAATTCTTTTGTGAAAAACGTGATAAAACGGTTTTGGGATTCCTTTTTGTTCTTATAAATCCTTTGATGTGCAGAAGCGGCTAATTGATTTAAATAAGTAGTAGTGTTGCTTTTAGGGTAAAATGTTTTAGAGTAGCTTAAGTGGTCGCTAACTTCAATATAAATATCAGAAAGCTGTTCGGCCGGTACCCTGTTGTTTTTATTTTGAAGCAGGCTTTCAAACCTCAGCCATTTATCCTTATTTTGCTTTATAAAAGCAGCCTCTCGCATGTTTTCTTTTATTAAGACTCAAAGAAACAGATTAAATGGATAATTTTCAAATAGAAACCGCTCAAAATATTAGTATTAATCAGAATGTTGCCAGCGTGGGCGACCGTATACTGGCATTTGTAGTAGACGTATTTATTATAGGTGTTTATATAGTAATTAGTTCACTGGCACTGGCAGGTACCGGGTTAGATGCTGCGGGCCAATGGGTTTACTATTTGGTAATGGGGCTTCCAACCTTGCTTTATTATTTGTTGTGGGAAAGTTTATATAATGGGCAAACCCCTGGTAAGGCCGCTTTGCAAATTAGGGTGGTAAAGTTAGATGGTAGCAGGCCTGCTTTCGCTGAGTATTTAATTAGATGGCTACTACGTTTTATAGATATTTCCCTTAGTAGTGGAGCTATTGCAGTAGTGACTATTTTACTTAATGGAAAAGGACAGCGTTTAGGTGATCTTGCGGCAAAAACAACGGTAATTTCAGAAAAACCCAGAACTAATTTAAGTCGAAGTCTAGGAGTAGACCTGCCCGAAGGCTATCAACCCAAATATCCCCAGGTAAGCCTTTTAAAAGATGCCGATGTGCAGAATATTAAAAATTTGTATCAAACCGCTAAAATAAATCGTAATCACCAACTTATTTTATCGCTTTCAGATAAATTGGCCGAATTACTGGAAACCCAACCCCAGGAAGCCCCTATGGAATTTGTACAGCAAGTAATTAGCGATTATAACTATTATACACAGCGGTTGTAATTAGTCTATAATTTCAATATCCATTTCTACATTGTCTATGGGCCATTCAGACTGGCCGGTTTTAACTTTTGCGATTTTTTCAGCTACATCCATTCCTTTGGTAACACGCCCAAAGACAGTATGGTCGTTATTTAGGTGCGGGGTTCCATTTTTATCCATCACAATAAAGAACTCGAAGGGAGAAGAAGCTTTACTCACATTTTGTTCGCTGTATTTTGCTGCTGAAAACGCTCCATAGGTATGTTTATGCCCGGCTTTAAATTCGCTTGGAATAAGGTAATCGCCAATTTGTGAACGTTTTCTGGGAGTAGCTACATTATCTGAGTTTCCACCCTGAATTACAAAGCCGGGGGCTACACGATGAAAAAAGGTGTTGTTGAAATAGTCTTTTTTTACCAACATTATAAAATTAGCACGATGTAAAGGCGTGTCGTGATAAAGCTTTACTTCAATATTTCCAAAACTGGTAATTATGCGAATATGGTTTTCTGGGTTTTCTTTTCCATATGCTGTTAAAAATGGAATTAGTTGCTCTTGTGGAATAGGGAATCTATCATCGGTTTCTTTTTCATCTTTAGTAGCTTTTGCTTCTTTTTTAGAATATTTAGCTTTTAGAGAGTCTATTTTTGAAGTTTTCTTAGTAACTTCTTCTTTGGTAGAGCCACTTTCCAGGGTGTTTTTACTGGAAGATTCCTTATCTTCACAGCTTGCAAAAGAAAGAATTAGGAAAAGATATAAGATAGAAAGCGAGGTTTTCATGGATTTTAAGGATTTTAAAGACAGGGTACCAAAATTAAAAAAAATTGGACTTCCGGGAGAAAAGGCGCATCATAAATTAGTGCCGGGGAATCGTCGTGAGGTTATGAAAACCCTGGATATTAATAGTCTTAAGCCTAATAAAGCGGGTGTTATGGCAGTTTTTTATCCTAATAACCTGGGGAAAACGCATTTGGTATTAATTCTAAGGAAAACCTATAAAGGAGTTCATTCTAATCAAATTGGTTTTCCCGGCGGGCGTGTAGAGCCCGAAGACGAGAGCCTTGAGCAAACCGCATTACGGGAAACCGAGGAAGAGGTTGGGATCCCCCGGAATAAAATAGAGGTAATAAAGGAACTTACTCGTTTGTATATTCCGCCCAGTAATTTTTGGGTGCAGCCTTATTTGGGCTTTATGCAAGAAACCCCAACTTTAATTGCACAGGAGAGCGAAGTAGAACGCATTTTAGAGGTAGATTTAGACCACTTTTTAGATCATTCTAATTTTGTGACCGAAGAATTAAGTACCAGCTATGCCAGCAGAATGCGCGTGCCGGCGTTTAAACTAAATGAACAAATTGTATGGGGAGCTACCGGGATGATGCTTAGCGAAATACGAGAAATATTTAGAAAGAGCTTCTAAAACCTAAGAATTGCTATATTTGCGCGGCTTAATTTTTATTATATAATCGATATTTAAATAGTGTTCGCGCTGTTTCAAAATTAATTGGTTAGATATCGTGAACTGGAATCTTAACTTAATGGAACTATAGGTTTACGGGAAAGTAAGAATTGAAATTTAAACTATGGGATTAGTAAAGAGAAATCCGTTTGGACACATTTTATTTCTGAAAAAGTGGCTTATCCGTATTTTTGGATTGCTAACCCACCGTCGTTATCGTGGTTTTAATGAATTAAACATTGAAGGTTCAGAAATCATTAAAAACCTTCCCGAAACAAATGTGCTTTTCGTTTCTAACCATCAAACTTATTTTGCCGATGTCACGGCTATGTTCCACGTTTTTAACGCCAGTTTAAGCGGCAGGGTAGATACCATAAAAAACATTGGGTACATCTGGCAGCCTAAACTTAATATTTACTATGTAGCTGCCAAAGAAACCATGAATGCGGGTTTGCTTTCCAGGGTAATGGCTTATGCAGGAGCTGTAAGTGTAGAGCGTACCTGGCGGGCAAAAGGGCAGGAAGTAGAGCGTAAGGTAAATCCTAACGATACCAAAAATATAGGGATAGCTTTAAAAGACGGTTGGGTAATTACTTTCCCTCAGGGTACAACCAAACCTTTTAAACCTATTAGAAAAGGGACAGCCCATATTATTAAACAATATAAGCCAGTTGTAATCCCTATTGTTATAGATGGCTTTAGACGATCTTTTGATAAAAAAGGAATCAGGATTAAGAAACGGGGTATTCTACAAAGCATGCAAATTAAAGAGCCGCTTCAAATAGATTATGAAAATGATTCGGTAGAAGAGATTGTAAACAAACTGGAATATTCCATAGAGCAGCATTCTTCTTTTATGAAGGTGATTCCGCCGGAAGCTGTAAAGGAAATGGAAGAACTAAATAAAAAAAGGAAATATTAATAACTTTATTTCAAACCCCCGAAATAGATAGATTTGCAACCCAGGCGTTATTTTTACTTAATTAAAATTCAGTATTTAGGTTATCGGTTACACGGTTGGCAAAAGCAGCCCGATGTAAAAACGGTAGAAGAGTTAATCACTAAAACCCTAGGATATGTGTTGCCTGAAGAAAAATTTAAAATTTTAGGCACCAGTAGAACCGATGCCATGGTATCTGCTCAGGAATCGGCTTTTGAGCTGTTTTTAGATTACCAGCCATTAAACGATTTAGATGAATTCTTAAAAGAGTTCAATCTTAATTTGCCACAAGATATTCGGGCACTTTCTATAACCGAAGTAGATGCAAAGTTTAATATAATTCAACATCCAAAACTTAAGGAATATGCGTACCTGTTTAGTTTTGGAGAAAAAAACCATCCGTTTTGTGCACCTTTAATGGCGAATTTTCAATTTGATTTGGATATCGAATTAATGAAAAAGGGAGCCAGGCTTTTTGAAGGTAAACACCAATTTAGGAATTACTGTGTGCGGGTTTCCAAGAACAGTAAATTTGAGCGCGAGATCATAAAATCTGAATTGGTAGAGAACACCGAAATAACCGCCAGTTTTTTTCCTGAGAAATCTTATATTTTTCATATTCATAGTGCCGGTTTTTTAAGACACCAGGTAAGGCTTATGATGGGCGCTTTATTACAGCTTGGCAAAGGTGAATTAAGCTTAACAGATCTTGAAAACAGCTTAAAACCGGACGTGCAAATGCAAATGAATTATGTTGTGCCGGCTTCAGGATTGCTTTTAAATAAAATTGGCCTGGAAGATTTTTAAACCTCTGCTTCCTGTTTTTCCAGGACAGTTAAAGCCAACCGAATACTACCGTAATCTATGGCACCTTCAAAATGCTCAAAATACACTTTTAAACCTTCGGGGTTTTTTAGTTCGGCTTTTGCTTTTTCAATAGCTTTAAAATCGGCTTTAGAAATATATTTTAATGGGTCTACTGCTTCATTTTCAGCATATAGTTTAGCTAAATGGGAGTAGATTGTAGTAATGGCCAATTCCCGCTTTTGGGCTATTTCCTCTAAACTTAAACCTTCATTTAATAAATTAAGGGTTGCCTTGTAGGTATTTGATTTTTTTCTCTTTTTGTTAGTTCTTTTGGCTTTACTGAAAGCGATAATCTCTTTGATGAATTCATAGCCGTAATCCTGCATTTTTTGTCTTCCCACACCATTAATTTGAAGAAATTCATCATCGGTCATAGGGCGGGACTTCTCCATTTCCTTTAAGGTTGCATCATTAAAGATAAGGTAGGCAGGGATTTCTTCTTCCCGGGCAATTTTTAAACGCAATTGCCTTAATTTTTCGAAAAGGGAATTATCGGAAGAATTTTCTTCAACAATATTTTCTTCACGACGTTTGAGCTTTTTTCGATCGGGAACTTCGGCAAGTTGTACTTTTTCACCTTCAAAAAGCACATTTTTTGCCATGGAAGTGAGCTGTAGGTTATTGCCCCTGTGAAAAGCGATCTCTACATAACCAAGGTTAATAAGTTGAATAATATACTGTTGCCAATGATGCCAGGAAATATCTTTGCCTATACCAAAGGTTTTAATTTGCTGATAATTTTTGCTGAAAACTGCTTCGTTTTGTGAACCGCGAAGCACATCTATCACTAAAGTAATGGGTTCATTCTCCTTTAGCCTGAAAATACAGGAAAGGGCTTTTTGAGCGATTACTGTTCCATTAAAAAACTGCGGCGGATTCTTACAAATATCACAGTTGCCACAATCTTCTTGTTTTAACTCTCCAAAATAGCTTAACAATATTTTTCGCCTGCAGCTTAAAGCTTCCGAATATTGTTTCATTCGGTCTAGCTTTGCGAGCTGCACCTCTTCATTTCCTGAGTTTGAAGCAAATTTTTGTAGCTGCACCACATCGGCATAACTGTGAAAAAGCAAAGTATCTGAAGGCAACCCGTCCCTACCGGCCCTACCAATTTCCTGGTAGTAACCTTCCAGGTTTTTGGGCATGTTGTAATGAATTACCCAGCGAATATTAGATTTATCTATTCCCATCCCAAAAGCGATAGTAGCACAAATAATCTTTGAGTGATCGTTGATGAAATTATCCTGAATTTCAATGCGTTTTTCTGCCGGTAAACCGGCGTGGTAAGCTTCAGCCTCAAAACCTTTTCGTTGCAGTTTTTCAGCGATTTCTTCAGTGTTTTTCCTACTTAAGCAATAAATTATTCCGCTTTCTTTTTTACGTGTTTTAACGAAATTAGTTATTTGTTCAAAGCGTTTAATTCCGGCCCTAACATCTAAACTTAGGTTTTTCCTATCAAAAGAAGCGATGTGCTTTTTAGCCGTGGGTATATTTAATTGCCGGCAAATATCTTCGCGCGTCGCTTTATCGGCTGTAGCGGTTAGCGCAATCATTGGGGTAGTGGGGAATCGGTTTTTTAAATACCCCAACTGCGTATAAGCCGGTCTAAAATCGTGTCCCCAGCTAGAGATACAATGGGCTTCGTCTACGGCAATCAGGCTTATTTTTCCGTCGGTCATAAACCTATCAACAAACTGTAGGCTTTCCGGGGCTACATAAAGCAATTTTAGTTCTTTGGAATCAATTTTTTTAAAGATTTCCTGTTGCTGGCTTTCTGTTTGGCTGCTATTTAAAAATGCCGCAGGAATGCCATTGGCAGTAAGCCCGTCTACCTGGTCTTTCATTAAAGCGATAAGCGGCGAAATAACAAGGGTAATTTCAGGAAGTAAAATTGCAGGAAGCTGGTAGCAAATAGATTTACCGCCACCGGTGGGCATAATTACCAGGTTATCTTTTCCTGCAAAAACCGAATCTATTATTTTCTTTTGGAGTGGTCTAAAACTATCGTAACCAAAATATTCTTTAAGCGTATGTAAAACCCGGGTATCTTCCATAGCTGCAAAGTTAGTTTAAACTAATAATTAGCAAACAATGCCAGGTAGAAATATGGAAATCACCTATTTTAATATCGGGTTAACCTAGATTGAAAAGCAAAGGTTTTAGAATTTCGGCAGGATGGCGATTTTAAGAATTTTAAACTTCAGAATTTTGCTGGAATCAAATAAATTTTAAAGATCGTAAGCCACGTAGGCCTGGTTAATTATCCTAAAAGAGGCACTGGGGTCGTTAACATTTTCAAAAGCCTGGTAATCTATCCAAACAAATCCGTTGTCGCCCCAGTCTTCCCCCCAGGAGTTTACCAACTTAAAGGCATTATACTCATCGCTAAAACCAACTACCAACATAGCGTGGCAGGTTACATCATTATAATCTATGCTGTGCTCGCGATAAGCGGTTAAGCCAAAACTATCGGTTTTTCCAAATTCCGGAGAAAGGACTGCACCTACTATAATGGGTTGCTGCTGGGTGAGTAAGGTTTTTATTTCGGCCACCATATTTTCGCCGCTTAAAGCTTTATAATCAGATATTCGAGCTTGCTTTGCGGCTTCAACTGCAGCTTCTCCAGGCTGGGTACTACATTCATCTTCTGTATAGGGAAAAATATCCAGTGCGGCCACGCCCTGGTCTTTAATTAAAGCAAGCGTTTCAGAGATAGAAGTTCCACCGCAGTCATCGGTTGTAAGTTGGTTGTAGGTATATGATGGGCTCAGAATATTTGCTTCAGAATAGGCAAGGCCCGATTCAATTTTTTCCTGAAAAGATTTCATATAATAGCTGGTGGCCCAGGAAGCACAGGAACCCAATTCACCCTGATTGCCAACCGGTGGTAGAAATTCAGATAAATCAAAGCTTTCGGGTAAATCTTCGGGAATATTTAGCGCTTCCAGTAGGTTTTCAGTATCTATAGTGTAGTTTCCATTGCCTTCACAGTCTAATCCTGTAGCATATACTTCGCCATCTTCAGAAATAAACTGATTTTCGGTTTCCTGCGGTGTTTCAGGACTTTCCGGGTTATTGCTACCGGAAGTATTTATATCGTCCCTATCTGTATAACAGGAAATAAGACTTA
Source organism: Salegentibacter maritimus (assembly GCF_016236975.1). Lineage (NCBI taxonomy): Bacteria > Pseudomonadati > Bacteroidota > Flavobacteriia > Flavobacteriales > Flavobacteriaceae > Salegentibacter > Salegentibacter maritimus. The sequence continues at coordinate 13,840 of NZ_JAEHNY010000009.1, read as the reverse complement.
ATCCAATTGCTAAAAAGAGTAGTTGAAGTTTTTTCATAATGGTTCCGGATGTTTTTATAAGTATTTAAGCATCAATGATTGCACCAATTTATTTAACTGCTGTGAGATATCTTTAATGATTTCAAAATAGTAGATATGTTTATATGTTGAGCCTTTAATTATGTAATCCTAATTTGTCGCAAAACTTAAATAGCCTCATTATATGTTCACGGTTAATTATAAAAAAATGAATTCTTTAGGACACCCTTATTTTAAGCTCTTTAGCTTATTAAAATACTATTTAAAAAGAAATTAGTGGCTGCCATGGAAAATATGTACATTTGCAGCCGCAAAAAATCAATACTATGAAAGCCGGAATTGTAGGATTACCAAATGTAGGAAAGTCGACACTTTTTAATTGTCTTTCTAACGCCAAGGCACAAAGCGCAAACTTTCCTTTTTGTACCATAGAACCTAACGTGGGAGTGGTGAATGTTCCAGATCCAAGAATCCAACGTTTAGAACATTTAGTAAATCCGGAAAAAGTACAACCGGCCACCGTAGAAATAGTAGATATTGCCGGTTTGGTAAAAGGAGCCAGCAAAGGCGAAGGTTTGGGGAACCAGTTCCTGGGAAATATTAGGGAGACCGATGCAATTTTGCATGTTTTACGTTGTTTTGAGAACGATAATATTGTACACGTAGATGGTTCTATAGATCCTATTCGGGATAAAGAAACCATAGATATGGAACTTCAGCTGAAGGATCTTGAAACCACCGATAAAAAGTTGGAGAAAGTAAAGCGTGCCGCCCGTACCGGGAATAAAGAAGCACAAAAAGAACTGGAGGCTTTAACCAAAGTAAAAGACGGTTTAGAAGCCGGAAAATCTGTTAGGGCTATTGATCTTACCGAGGATGAAAGAAAGGAATTTATAAAACCATTGCAATTTATTACCGATAAGCCGGTAATGTATGTTTGCAATGTAGATGAAGGTTCTGCGGTATCTGGAAATGAACACGTAGACAAGGTTAGGGAAGCGGTAAAGGAAGAAGGTGCTGAGGTTTTGGTGCTTGCCGTAGGAACTGAGGCTGATATTACCGAATTAGATGATTATGAAGAGCGCCAAATGTTCCTTCAGGATATCGGTCTGGAAGAGCCGGGAGCAGCTAAGTTAATTCGTGGAGCTTATAGTCTTTTAAATCTTCAAACTTATTTTACTGCCGGGGTAAAGGAAGTACGTGCCTGGACTATTCCTGTAGGTGCTACCGCACCACAAGCTGCCGGAGTAATTCATACCGATTTTGAGAAAGGCTTCATTAGAGCTGAAGTAATTGCTTACGAAGATTTTGATACCTTAGGGAGCGAGGCAAAAGTAAAGGAAGCTGGAAAAATGCGTGTAGAAGGTAAAGAATACATCGTAAAAGATGGTGATGTAATGCACTTTAGGTTTAACGTATAATTCTTTATTAATTCTAAATATAAGTTTAAGAGCCGCTGTTTAAGTGGCTCTTTTTGTTTCCTATTTTCTTAATTTAGAGGAAACAGGAAGCCTTATGAAAGATAACTTTTCTTCACACTCTTCAGCTTATGCTACTTATAGACCTACTTACCCTAAAGCTTTGTATCAATTTTTAAAGGAAAAATTGAATACTACTGAAAATGTCTGGGATTGTGGCACCGGAAATGGGCAGGTGGCTGCAGAATTGGCAACTTTTTTTAAAGAAGTACAGGCTTCAGATATTAGTTGCCAACAATTAAAGCATGCAATTAAAAAAGATAATATTCATTATTCTTTACAAGCCGCAGAAAATACAGATTTCTCAGATAATAAATTCGATTTAATTACAGTGGCACAAGCTATTCACTGGTTCGATTTTGAGCAATTTTATAAAGAAGTAAACCGTGTTTTACAACCTAATGGTCTCATTGCGGTAATAGGTTATTCTTTATTTAGAAGCAACCCTGAAACCAATGCAGTTATTCTTAAGTTTTATCGTAATATTATTGGCGATTTTTGGGATAAAGAAAGACGCTACCTGGATGAACAGTATCAAACGATTCCTTTTCCATTTCAGGAAATAAAATCCCCGGGATTTCAGCAGGAATATACCTGGTCTTTTGAACATTTAGTAGGCTATTTAAACACCTGGAGTGCTGTAAAGCATTACGAAAAAGAAAAAGGAATAAACCCTGTAAACCTCATAATAAAAGAACTTAAGACTTCTTTTGGAGCTAAAAATAAGGTGGTATTTCCAATTCTTAGCAGGTTAGGAAAGCCTGTTAATTAAGATATTAAATAGAACTGGCACAAAATATGATTATCTTCGGGTCGTTAAAAAATGCTTACTAACGATTAAAAATTATCTACAATGAATAAATTGGGTTTTGTTTTTTTGTTTGTATTAGGAACGCTTTTTCAAAATAGTTTTGCGCAAAGCTTTGCCGAAGACCAATCGGTAACCCAACAAGTGCTTCAGGAACTTAACCGTGAGCGAAGCTTGTTAAGTCAGAACCTGGAGTTTAGAATTAAAGAAATCGACTCTAAAATTAGTAACCTGGATGAAAGTATACAGAACACGAATTCCTCGGCCGAAAAGGTTGAAAAGCTATTGGAAAGGGTAAAGTTTCTGGAAGAACGCCAGGAAGAAATAGACAAAAATACCATTAGTGTTTACAAATATAATTACAGCTCGGCCGTATTAAACCTGGCTTCTATGGAGAGGGAAATTAAACCTTTGAATCTTTTTAACGCTTCAAGAGAGTTTTATGCTACATTAGATGAGGTGAGTAATCCTATGCATTATGAAGGCTACCAGGAATGGTTTGGCGAATTTAGAAAGTTTGTAGAAGAAGAAAAGAAGAATGATGCCAGGCTTTCGGCCCTAAGCCATATTTTGTCTGTCACCGGAGATCTTGCACAAGGTACGCCCTTTACAGGAATGTTCGCAGGAACCGTTTTTGACGGAATTGGCAGCTTTATAAATTCGTTGGGTTGGGGCGATAAAAAGCTAAAAAAGCAAAGTACAGAAATGTTGAAGTTAACCACAACTGTCGCACAATTTACCCACGATAAAGATCTTATAGAGACCGAATGGGAGTCTATAAATAAAAACCTGGATGAATTAAAAGAGCTTCAGGAAAAGGCAATGCAGGAAAACCTGGTGCAAATTCTTGAGATAGATCCAAAGGAGTTTGATAAAAAATTCACGAATGAAACCGATGCAAAAAAGCGTACCCAATATATTCTAGACATTTCAAAAATAGCAGAAAATAAGATTGTGCAAGAGAAAGCGAAGAACCCTGAAAACTGGAAGCAGGATTATCACGATCAAATGATTGCAGTGCAGAATTTAAAAATAAGGTTTGGGACTATTACTTTTAGAATTCTTGAAAACCTAAAGAAGTATGACTCTCTTATCAAGAAATATGAAAACGATGAATATTTAAAAACCAAGATTGTAGATTTAAAGAATAAACTGAATACGGTAAGAAACAGTTTTGAGTCTACTTTTAATCCGCAAGAGTATATTAAAGCCTCTAATGAGATGTATGTAGTAGAGTAGAGGATTTCTTAGTAATAAAGACTATCTGAAAATCATTAAACGTAATCCTGATTTTATTTCAGAGCTTGCACCGATTTTTCATCGGAGATCTAAAATTTTCAGATAGTCTTTTAGTTTTATCTAGTGTTTTAATTCCGGAAGAAGTTTTTCAATTCTATCTCTGGAACCTTCATATTGCGAAGGCAGTTTGAGCGCGCTACCAAGCTCTTCCAGGCTTTCATCCCTTGTGAATCCCGGATTATCGGTTGCAATTTCAAATAAGACTCCCCCGGGTTCTCTAAAATAAAGTGAGAAGAAATAATCCCTATCTATTTTTTCAGTGATTTGAAGGCCTTTTTCTCTAATCTTATCTCTAAAATACATTTGAGTTTCTTCATTTTTAACCCGAAAAGCAATATGATGATTAGTTCCACCGGCGTTAATACCGCGCTCAGCAGTAGGATCCTGATGGATGTCTACTATGGCCGCATTTTCTACGGTATTGGTCTTATATCGGTAAAAATCATCTTCCTTTTCCTCGAGTTCATATCCAAAAATATCGGTAAGAATACCAGCCGTAGGACCTACGTTATTAAGGGTAAGGGTAACGTTATGAAAGCCTTTTATGGCAACATCGCTATTAATCTCATCTGTTTGCCAGGCTTGCCGATCATCACTATGTTTGGGAACTACCAATTTTAAATTAAGACCGTCGGGATCACGAAAAGCTAAATATTCTTCACCAAATTGTTCTCTGGTTTTACCATATTCCACTCCATGTTTTTCAAAGCGTTCTTTCCAAAAATCCAGGCTTCCTGCGGGAACAGAATAACCAATTTCTGTAGCCATGCCTACACCATTTTTGCCTTTTTTAACTCCTTCCCATGGGAAAAATGTGAGGATGCTGCCGGGTGTTCCACTTTCATCTCCAAAATAAAAATGATAGGTTTTGGGATCATCAAAATTCACAGTTTTCTTAACCATTCTTAATCCCAGTATTTTTGTGTAGAAGTCGTAGTTGCGTTGCGCATTTCCGGCAATTGCCGTAATATGATGCAGACCAAGTATTTTGTGTTCCATGTTTTTTATGCTTAAGTAAGCAAAAAGTAACTAAAACAAGGTTAAAGTAATTATAAAAGTAAAGTTAATATCAAACTTAAATAGATTTGACCTTATGGAATTTTAGTGGAAAAAGTGAATTGTAGGGGATGGTGGCATAAATAACCCGAATAGGTGTCTTTTTGCTTAACTGAAATTCAATATCCTTGTTGATCGCCCTTTTTTCATTAAAGGTGCTTATGAAGCCGTTTTACAATATTATACGTGTTGGAATCTGAATATGTGCCAAAGGCATTTACTAAAACACCCTTTATTTTATGATTATGGGAGGAAATTGCATATACAATCATTTCGTCTCCGGGATCTGTCATCCCTTCAAACCTATAAATTTCATCTATCTCAAACTCTTCAGGCGAAAGCTGCAGGCTACGTGCGGTATCTACTAGTTTATCGTTTTCCGGCTCTAATTTAAAGTCGGTAGTATATCCGCGAGACGCCAAACCATTAATAGCCTGGCTAACTGTTTCGTAATTGTGTCTTTTTACTACCATAATCAGGATAATTAATTATTATAATGAGCTTGAAGATAATTTAGTTCAATGAAGCTATTATCTTCTTAAGTTTTTGCTGTACTTCTGTGGCTATTTCCTCGAGAGAATCATTTTTTGCCGCTTGCATGGAAGAAATTGGATCTACTGCAGAAACTTCAATTTCACCATTTTCGTTTTCTTCAACAATTACATTGCAAGGCAGAAAAACGCCAATCTTATCTTCGTTTTTTAATGCTTTATGCGCAAATACGGGATTACAGGCACCTAAAATCCTGTATTTTTTAAAGTCTACATCAATCTTTTTTTTCAGTGTTTCTTTTACATCAATTTCAGTAAGTACCCCAAACCCTTCTTCTTTTAAAGCTGCAGTTACTGTTTTTATAGCTTTATCAAAGTTTTTTTCTTTTAACGTAGTATTAAAATAGTAGCTCATAACTTAAATTTTATAGATTAAATTGCAGGTTTAATTTACGAAGAAAATTATATAGTCTATAGTTTTTTTCGGAAACTGTTCTAAAAAAAGATTTATAATCTGAAGCTCATTGAACTTTAGAAAAAGATAAAAAAGCTTACTTTTGTGGTAGAAATTCTACTTTTTGCAACTAATTATGGGTCAAAGAATATTACTGAATGCCGATGAGATAAATATTATTCTCCACCGTCTTGCCTGCCAGTTAGTTGAAAATCATACCGATTTTAAGCATACGGTTATAATTGGAATCCAACCCCGGGGTGTTTTTCTTGCCGAAAGAATTATAAAAATCCTTCAAGAAGAATATGGGATCACAGATTTGAATTACGGGCATTTAGACATTACTTTCTATCGGGATGATTTTAGAAGAGGAGAGAAACCTCTTGAAGCCAATAAGACTAAAATAGATTTTATAGTTGAAGATAAGAAAGTTGTTTTTATAGACGATGTGCTGTATACTGGCAGGAGTATACGAGCGGCGCTTACAGCAATACAATCATTTGGCAGGCCCGCCGAAATAGAATTATTAAGTTTTATAGATAGAAGATTTAGCCGTCATTTACCAATACAACCTGATTATAATGGGAGGCAGGTAGATGCCATAAATGAAGAAAAAGTAATAGTAAACTGGAAAGAAAACGATGGGGAAGACGTGGTTTATCTGGTTTCTAAATAAGTAAATATATGAGCGAATTAAGTGTAAACCACTTACTTGGAATTAAATATCTTAATGAGAAAGATATTGAGCTTATTTTTAAAACGGCCGATCATTTTAAGGAAGTGATAAACCGGCCTATAAAAAAAGTCCCTTCGCTAAGAGATATTACCATAGCTAATTTATTTTTTGAAAATTCAACCCGTACCCGCCTTTCGTTCGAGCTTGCTGAAAAACGATTAAGTGCAGATGTTGTTAATTTCTCGGCAGCTTCTTCTTCGGTTAAAAAAGGAGAAACGCTTATAGATACCGTAAACAACATTCTCTCCATGAAGGTTGATATGGTAGTTATGAGGCATCCAAACCCCGGTGCAGGTATATTTCTTTCCCGCCATGTAAATGCAAGTATCGTTAATGCTGGAGACGGGGCCCACGAGCATCCTACCCAGGCACTTTTAGATTCTTATTCTATTAGAGAACGTCTTGGGGAAGTAAGAGGGAAAAAGGTGGTTATTGTTGGGGACATTCTTCATAGTAGAGTGGCACTATCTAATATTTTTGCACTGAAATTACAGGGAGCCGAGGTGAAGGTATGTGGTCCAAAAACACTTATACCAAAACATATAGAATCTTTAGGGGTAGGTGTGGAGACCAATCTTAAAAAAGCTATAGAATGGTGTGATGTAGCTAATATGCTTAGGGTTCAAAATGAGCGTATGGATATAAGTTATTTTCCAAGTACCCGCGAATATGCTCAACAATTTCAGTTGAATAAAAGCTTATTGGAAAGTCTGGATAAAGAAATAGTGGTAATGCACCCGGGACCAATAAACAGGGGGGTAGAAATTACCAGTCAGGTTGCTGATGCCGAAAACGCTATTATTTTAGATCAGGTTCAGAATGGAGTTGCCGTTAGGATGGCGGTAATATATTTACTTGCTTCTAAAATTAATAGGTAGAGGTTAGGCTTAAATAATTTTAAATTTAAAGATTGAACTTATGAAGATTTTAGAGAAAGAAAATTATATCTTAATAGACCCCCTGGAAGCCCCAATTGTAGATTTTGTTTCGCTTCTTACCCAGAGACATACCGAATTTGAGAAGAAGAATCTAGTAGTTAATCTTCTGGCTTATAAAAACCTTAAGAAAGATGAGGTGCTGGGTTTTTTAGAAATCTCTAAAATTCATCAAGCACAAAATAAATCTTTTGTTTTGGTTAGTAACGCCATTACTATAGACGAATTGCCTGAAGACATTATTATGGTTCCTACATTGAGAGAAGCCGAAGATTTAATTCAAATGGACGAAATTCAAAGAGACTTAGGGATATAAACCTTTTCTATGAAGCTCAATATCCTTGGTTGTTATGCCGCTACTCCGCGTAGCTTTACCAATCCCAGCGCTCAGGTTCTGGAAATGAAAAACGAGTTGTTTTTAATTGATTGTGGTGAAGGAACCCAGGTACAACTAAGGAAGAATAAAATAAGGTTCTCTAAAATAAAACATATTTTCATATCTCACCTGCACGGGGATCATTGTTACGGACTTGTAGGCCTTATTTCCACCTTTAGATTATTGAACCGGGAAAATGAGCTACATGTTTATGGCCCAAAGGGGATAAAAGAGATCATTACGCTACAATTAAAATTGTCTAATTCCTGGACAAATTATCCACTTTATTTTCATGAATTAGAAAGTAAAGAAGCCCAAATTATTTATGAGGATGAAAAACTAAGTGTAGAAACTATACCATTGGTGCATAGGGTATACACCAATGGTTTTCTTTTTAAGGAGAAGCCGGGAGACCGTAAACTACTTATAGATAAAGCAATTGAATATAATATAGATGTTGCTTTGTATAGGAGCTTAAAAAAAGGAAAAGATGTTAGGTCAGAGTCAGGGGAGCTTGTTCCCAATCATCTGGTAACTGCTAATCCAGAACCACCAAAAAGTTATGCTTACTGCAGCGACACAGCTTTTAACCCAAAAATGATTCCACAAATTAGTGGTACCACAGTTTTGTATCACGAATCTACATTTTTAGAAGATAAAGCTGAGTTGGCATTTCCAACCAAGCACAGTACGGCAAAAGAAGCCGCACAGATTGCCAAAGAAGCGGGGGTAGGAAAATTAATCTTAGGGCATTATTCTACACGCTATACCGATATCAATTTATTTAAAGAAGAAGCTACAAGCATTTTTAAGAAAGTTGATCTAGCCGATGATGGTAAGGTTTTTATCTTTGAATAGCACTTCCACTTCATTTTACTTACATTTTTGACTAGCAGTGTTTTAAACACCTCATTTTTAGTAGGTTTAATCCTACTAAAAATGTTAAAATGCAGAAAAAATCGATGAAATGCATACTTAGCTATGCATTTAGTCGATAAAAAGTGTACTTTTAACTTCCCAAGTCTAATATTATGACCTATGAAAAAAAGTACACTTAGATTTATCGTGCTTGTTTTGCTAACTGTCTCAACAGTTTCTTGTGCAAAAGAAAGTATAGAGGAAGAAGTAAATTCTTACAATCACACCGCTGAAGAAAAAGTGCATTTTGATTATTCTGAAATTGAAAACACTATTTTAAAACTGGTGAATGAACATAGAAAAACATTAGATCTTAAACCATTACAGCCAATTGCTGAAATTTCTTTTGAAGCAGAGTCCCATAACTACTATATGTTAGAGGTGGGGAAAGTTAGTCACGACAATTTTGGAGCGCGCTACGAAAATTTAGTAAAGACAGTAGGAGCCAAAGCGGTTAGCGAAAATGTGGGGTATGGTTATCGTACTGCAGATGCGGTTGTAAAAGCCTGGCTAAATAGTAAAGGGCATAAAGAAAATATTGAAGGTAACCATTCTCATTTTGGCGTATCGGTAGTAGATGATGCAAATGGACGTAATTATTTCACCAATATATTTATAAGAAAGTAGAGTAATTATTTTTTATAACTTGATTAAGCTAAAAAGGTTCAGCATTTTGCTGAACCTTTTTAATTTATAAAAGAAGCGTAATAGCTTAATTCATGTTTACAACACTAAATATAGAACGTCGGTTTAATTGATGCTGCTCTCTGGAACATCTATCACAAGCTATTGCAGGTTTACGTTCACCATAGCCTTGCTCCTTAATACGATCTTTATCAATTCCTTCGGCAATTAAGTAATCACGAGTTGCTTTAGCTCTTCTTTCGGCTAAAGCTTCGTTATAAGCTTCACTTCCGCGTTTGTCGGTATGCGATCCAATTTCAATTACCAGATCGGGGTACTCATCACGCATTAATTTTACCAGTTTATCTAACTCTTTTGCGGCATCAGGTCTAATATTGCTTTTGTCAAAATCAAAGTATATATTGTTTATTTCTGCCAAATACTCTACATCTGCTACAGGTTGAAGAGCAATATTATATTCCATTTCTACTTTATCTTCCATGTTTTTGGTGCTTAAAGTAGCCTTGAAACTCTTATACTCTATCTGTTTTGCTTCCAGGGGAATGCTTATATTTCTATTTACTTTTGTTTTGTAATTTCCATCGTTATCAGACTCCAGAAAAGCAATTTGCTCGTTTTCTTCATTAAAAAGCCTAATAGTGGCCTGCGCAATAGGATTGCCATTCACCGCATCGGTAACTTTTCCTCTTAAAATTAGTGGAAGCAGACGATTAAATGCGTATACATTATCTGAGCCTTCACGGTTTGAAGCTATAAAACCGGCATTAGTATCAGATTCGCGAAAATAACTAAAGTCATCTAAGTTGCTGTTTATAGTTTCTCCAAGATTGGTAATTTGGGCGTTCCCATTTTTTAAATCAATTTTAAAAATATCTGCCAAACCATAGCCTCCATGACCTGATGAGGAAAAATATAGTTCTTCATCTTCATCTATAAAAGGAAAGGTTTCATCTTTAGCTGTATTAATTTTTTCTCCCAGGTTTTCAGGTACTCCAAAATTATTATTGCCGTTGATAGCAACTTTATAGAGATCGGTGCCACCCTGACCACCGGGCATATTGGATGCGAAGTAAAGTGTTTTTCCATCTTTGGAAACCGATGGATGTCCTACAGAATAGGCGTCACTGTTAAATGGCAGTTCCTGAATATTCGTCCAGGATCCACCTGAGTTTTGGGCAGAATAAATCTTTAAATGATTTGTGGCCTCTTCGTCACGTTTTCCTTCTTTGTTATTGTAATAGTTGTTTCTGGTAAAATAAAGCGTTTCACCGTTAGGGCTAAAGCTTAAAGGACCATCGTGTAATTTAGTGTTGATTTCTTCTGAAATTGAAGTAGCTTCATTTTGAGGGTTTAGCTCATAAATATCCAGGAATGGCTCGTTATTCCAGGAATATTTTTTGTCTGAATTATTCGTGTTTCTGGCAGAAACAAAATAGGTTTTCTCCCCATTTTTTACCGCTCCAAAGTCACTGAATTCTGAATTAAACCCGGTTTTTGTTAGTGTATACGTAGTTTGAACCTCCGGATGCCTTGCGTTAAGTATTTTACTGACTTCTGTAACAACTTTTCCGTCGCTATCAAGATATTTTTGTAACCATTTTCGTGACTCTTCATATCTTTTAGCTCCACGTAAAGCCCTGGCATAGTCATAATAATATTCGGCAGAACTATTTAAAGAATCCTCTAAAATGTCTTCATAATAGAATACAGCATTCTCCGGACTTCTTAATTTCATGTAAATCTCGGCCAGTTTTATCCTATTTTCCCTGGTATTATAGTCGTTTTCAATAAGATCTTTATAAACTTCTACAGCTTCAGTATAAGCGAGATTGTTATAAAGTTTATCTGCTCTCTTTTGTTTCCCATATTGTGCTTGCACCGACATGCTAAACACGAAGAAAAATAGGCTTAAATAGTATAGTTTTTTCATAATTAGCAGCTTTTATTTTAGAAGAATCGGGGTGATTTATAGCGTGTTTTTTGGAACCTGAATTCATAAATAAGCAAGATTTCATGAGATCCCGAGGTATATGGTCTAATATCTGAGATAGAGTATTCGTAGGCATAACCGGCCCTAAAACCATCAAAGAGTTCTATATCCAGGAAAGCCCCCAGGGCATCGTCTAACCTCCAGTTAGCTCCCAGATAAAATTTCTCATTAAAAATCATTGTTCCAGAAAAATCTACCGAAAGTGGTGCACCGCTGGTCATTTTAAGTAAAGATGTGGGCCTAAATTTTAGGTTTTCGTTTAGATCAAAAACATATCCACCGGTAAGGTAATAGTGAACCTGTTCCATAGCCAGGAATTCACTAAACTCGTGGTTGTTGTTATTGATTAGCTTTGGTGCCGATGCTCCTATATACCAATTTTGGGAAGATAGATAAAAACCAAGTCCAAAGTTGGGTGTCCATTTATTAAATCTATCTTCAAAAAAGGGATCATTTAAAACCTGCGGATCGTTAAATAGCTCCCGGTCGAGATTGTAATAGCTCATCCCGGCTTTTAAACCCATAGCTAAAGAGACATCATTATTAAAATCTAAGCGATAGGCAAAATCACCATATGCGTAGGTATAATTTTCATAGCCGGTTTTATCGTTTATTACCGAAAGTCCCAGGCCTACTTTATCGTTGGTAAGCGGGGAGTGGATGGAAAGCGTTTGGGTTTTTGGTGCCCCACTAACGCCGGCCCATTGATTTCGGTTTAATGCCGTTATGGAAAATCCATCCCTGCTACCGGCATATGCCGGGTTTACAGATATAGTATTGTACATATACTGGGTAAACTGCGGCAATTGCTGCGCTAATCCAGTTATGGAAGACATAATACAGAATAGGAGTAGGTATATATATTTCATGATGTTCTGTTTTTATTTTGTTCCTAAATAGATGTAACCTTGTATTGGTTCAAATCCGCTATTTCTAATCTCCAGGACATAGAAGTAAGTTCCGGATGGCAATTGATTGGAACTTGTTGCCGAATTTGTAGCATAGCCATCCCAATCGTTTTGGTAATTAGTGGCTTCATATATTTTATTTCCCCATCGGTTAAAGATCATCAAGTCATAAGTAAATCCACATTCACTGGCAAAATCTATTGTGAAATAATCATTGCGATTATCCCCGTTTGGTGTTACCGCTTTAGATATACTGGACTTAATATCTTCCAGGCTACATGGTAATACCACACAATCATCATTAATGTTCACCGTTACACTTGTGGTAGAGTTACAAATACCATTGTTAAGTTGATATTCAAAAGTATAAGAGCCAACCTGTAACAATGCCGGGTCAATAAAATCTTGGGTTAAAGCACCGGTTTGCTCAGTATCTACCCAAACTCCGGAGTCATCATATTCACCTTCCAAAAGTTCAAAAAGATTAAAGCTTGAGTCTTCTATACAAAGGCTGATAGCACTTGTCTCAATTTCAGTTGCAATAGGTTCTTCTAATATAACTTCTGTAGCTTCAGATACCTGGCCAAATTCATCCTTTGCGGTTACCTGGTAAGTTCCCGGTTCAAGATCTGTAAATTCCTGTACCGCTTCATAGTTTTCACTATCTATACTATAGGTAAGTCCGTTTTTAGTATTTATTAGGATTACCCCCGTTGGTGTTAAACAGTCTGGTTGAATAAGGTCAACTTCCGGAGCAGACGGTATCGGTGGAGTTTCTTCAATAATTACCAGGAATGAACAGCTAACAGAATTTCCAGAAGCATCAGTAACCTGATATGTTACTACGGTCTTTCCTACAGGGAACTCTTCGCCAGAGGCAAAGCCTTCTATGAGTTCAATACTGGTTCCTGAACAGTTATCTGTAACTGAAACCCCCTCGTAATTAACAACAATAGAATCTGTTCCATTTTCAACACTTAGTTGAATATCATCGGGGCAGGTTAATACCGGAGCTTCATTGTCTATTACATTTACTACAAAACTAGAGTTTACTGAATTACCATTCACATCAGTTGCGGTATATGTTATTTTTGTTTCCCCTATCGGAAATTCAGCACCCGAAGCTAAGCCCTCAGTAAGCTCTATGCTTTCTATGCCACAATTATCATTAGCCGAAGGAACCGAATAATTAACAATTGCTCCACAGCTATCGGGATCCGTATTTACTGTAATATTTTCCTGTTCAGCAATTACCGGTGCCTGATCGTCAGTTACCATTATGGTTTGTATTACCGGTTCAGCCTCGTTTCCATTATCATCTGTCACGGTCCATGTAATATTGGTGGTTCCCACGGGGTATTCTGCATCTAATGGCAGATTATCATCCCTTGTTCCGTTTACATTTCCAACCGTACAGTTATCAGTAGCCGCCGGAGGTACAATTTCTATCATTGCCCCACAGGTATCTGCATCTGCATTAGTATTGATGGCTTCTACAGCAGCGATTACCGGCGCCTGGTCGTCAGTTACCGTTACAGTTTGTATCACTGGTAGAGCTTCGTTTCCATTATCATCTGTCACGGTCCATGTAATATTGGTGGTTCCCGCGGGGTATTCTGCATCTAATGGCTGGTTATCATCCCTTGTTCCGTTTACATTTCCAACCGTACAGTTATCAGTAGCCGCCGGAGGTACAATTTCTATCATTGCCCCACAGGTATCTGCATC
>NZ_JAEHNY010000008.1:0-194058 GCF_016236975.1 Salegentibacter maritimus | reverse complement strand
GTACCGTCCCCGTTATCAGTCAGGTCAATATTACCCAAATCGGCATTGGTATCTTCAAGGTTCTGCTGAATCTCATCTAAAGCATCCTGTACATTGGTAGAGGTTAAACCTGAATTGGTATTGTCGTAGTTATTACTATCTGCATTGGTATTGATATTAATTGTACTGCCATTAGCATTAGTCAAATCATAAGTCCCATCGGCGTTATCTACAAGACTGGTAGTATTAGCATCGAATTCGGTCGTATTCCCCTCAGAATCGGTAAAATTAAAGGTCCCGTCACCATTATCGGTTATATTCGAGATATAAGAATTACTGGTTATAAGCTCAATAATTCTTTCATAGATATCTCCGTTATTATCTATATTACTTATAACATCGGCAGGAACATTTATGGTAGTAATTGTATCATCTTCACTGGTGTAAGTGTAAGTTCCATCTAAATTATCAACAAGCTTAGTAATACTTTCGTTTACAATCTCATCTAAATTTATACTTATACGATCTCCCGCCTGATCTAAATAAACAAACTCCTGATTCTCGGCATTCCAAATAACTATATTATCGGGGATATTAGAAGTAGGATCATTAGAAGTAGCTATTCTTTTCCAGCTACCGTTATACCAGTAGTAATACCCCGGTGACATACTTTGGTTAGCAGAGGTATTAAACACCAAAAGACTTTCTACATTCCCATTGGTAATTGTAGATTCATCTGTTAAATTTAAAAGTGCAACCTGAGGTATTAATAGACCTTTATCGTTTGCTACTATCTCCAATTGGCTTGAAGGATTTGGCATATCGGTTCCAATACCCACCTGGGCACTAACAGAAAAGCCAATAAAAATAAATAGCAGAGGTAATAGTTTCTTCATAGAAAGTACTTTTAGAAATGGTTTACACCAAGATTTTTTTTGGATTAAACGGTAAAATAATTCTAGGCTTAAATTTTTCGCGAAATTGCAAAATATAACTAGATAAAGCCCGTTTCACGGGTATTACATAGATACTACATCTATAAAACAACACTCAAACAGCTTACGAGCAGATAATTACAAAGAAGCCATCCATTTGTACAAATCTGTTCCTTTAGGTAAAGAAAGTTTTTTGCGCAACCTGTATTTCTTAATTTGTACGGTTTTGTGTTGAACAAATGTGAATTGAGCAATCTCTTTTGTAGAGAATTTCAACCAAATCATAGCACATAATGCGATTTCTGAATCGGTTAAATTTATTTCTGTAGCGCTTAACTTTCCATAAAGGCTTGGGTATACCTGTTTAAATTTTCCTAGAAAAGCGGGATCATTATTTCTTGCTAAATCTATAACCTCATCAAAGCTTTCATTCAAACTCTGTTTTAAACGCTCTTTTTCTTTTCTGGAAATTTCTATTTTTTTCTTTTGCCTGCTGTTATGCCGAACTATAAAAAGTAAAACAAACGAAGTTCCAACTAAAGCAGATACCCCAAATACGAAAGAATAGTTAGAGTCGACATCAATTTCTTTAGAATTATTTTCCTCTACGATAAAATTTCTAAGAGGAATACTTAAAGATTTCATTTTTGCCATGCTTAGGCTATCATTGAGGTGAATATATTCTGCAAAGTATTTATTCGAATTTTTTAGGTCACCTTGTGTTCTATACACATAACCCATTTCTTTTAAAATTTCAACACTTAGGCTTATTCTCTTTAATCTTTTCGAGATATCTAATGCTTGTTGGTATTTATCTATAGAGGTCTCAACATCTCCCATTTTAAAATAATGATAGGCAAAACCTTTTAAAATAGTAGCTTGATCAAACTTAAAAAGATAACTACTATCCAAAGCGTCTGCATAGCCATTAAGGTTCCTGTTATCCCTTATAAATTCGGCGCCAGCCTCTAAATATGACTTTGATAAATCAAAATCACTCTCTGTATCTATTGCTAATTTCGATAAGCCCCGATATGTTGAAGAAAATGGGTATATAGACAAAGATTTCTTATAATAGATAATTGCTTTCTCCGACTCACCTAATTTTAAAAAGGCACTTGCGATATTATTATAAAAAATAGCAGAAAGATATTCTCCGTTCTCAAGCCCCTTACAAAGTTCTACAGCCTTGCTCCAGGTTTTTACGGCTTCCTTAAAAAGGCCAATATTTAAATAGTTTCTTGCTAACCCACCTAATATTCGAGCCTTTACTTCCTTACTATCTCCCTTATATTGTTTAGAAATAAGTTTTAAAAGGCTTAAACTTTTCTCATATTCGGCAATATCAATAAGTACCTGCGCCTCATTTATATATTTTAGTGCACTTTTATCTGTAATAACACTTATTTCAGGCAAACCTTTATCCTGTTGCAAACTATTGGCTGCACATAAGTTAGTGCCCCAAAAAATAAGATTTAAAAGAAAAAAGAAATATAACGACCTGATAACCAGAATTTTTATTGTTTAATACCACTCAAAATAAGTAGGTTTTACTTTGAATAGTATTAAAAGTTTGTAAAGAAAAGATTACAAATATAAACCAACTCTTTTAAAAACCAGGGGGGGTGATAGAACAATTAACACATTACAAGCACAAGAGGTGTAGAAAAAAATTGCATCTAACATACTGACAATAAGATATTTAAACCTAGAAAAGAATATAGGGTTATTTATAACACCTAAAATAAAAACAACAAGAAATAATATTCAGCTAACAAAGTTACCTCTATTATTACATCTTCATAAGATTCAAATAACCTGGGGCAAGCTTAAACTGGATATAAAGCCACATTTAGCCTTAAGGCAAACATTTATTCTGCTATTACGAAAGAGAGTTTAATGTATCTAACGGTTTAGGATACCAAAAAAGTAGCCTCGCCAGGAATCGAACCTGGATCTAAAGTTTAGGAAACTTCTATTCTATCCGTTGAACTACGAGGCCCTATAAGGGCCACAAAAATAATAATGTTTTCAGAAATTCATCATATTAAAACTTAAAACTTCCGGTAGTTTCCCGGCTTTTTTTAACTTTAATCTTAAAGACATATTTTTAAAATCAACCTCTATGAAATTTTTTGCCCTAAGCTTTTTTACAGCGCTCATCTTTTTTGCCAATACCTGTAACCGCCAGGAGACAGAAGGCCAAATGGAACTTACCGGTAAAATAGAAAGCCAGGGAATTACTTCTTATCAATATGGCACACATGTTCTAAAAACGGAAAATGAATTTTATGCGTTAAGAAGCGACAAAATAGATCTGGATAAATTTATCGGAAAAAAAGTTACGGTTTCCGGCTCAAGGATAGATGGTTATCCAGTAGATGGCGGGCCTCTCTATATTCTGGTCACCAATGCAAAACAATTATAAATCATTTCTATATCAAGTGGTGTCTTAAAACACAAAAAGAGAATTTAGTGAATTATTTCCCGGGAAGCCAACGAGGTATTAAATGAGAATTTTTTGAATTTAGAGGCAAGCCTCGAAACATTTAATCTAGATTATCGAGTAAAGTTTCGTTATCTTGGTTTTAAACAGAAATCAGGTATTATGAAAAATTTTTTACTCTTTACGGTTATCACTTTCATATCTTTTTTGAATGGCCAGGCCCAAAATCCGGAGATTAGCGGAGATCCATTTGCACATACCTATTCTATTGTTGCCAGGGATGCAAAAACCGGAGAAATGGCTGTTGGTGTTCAAAGTCATTGGTTTTCGGTAGGACCACTAGTAGCCTGGGGAAAATCGGGAGTGGGTGTAGTTGCTACGCAGTCGTTTGTAAACCCGGCTTTTGGCCCGGAAGGTCTTAAACTTTTAAACAAAGCTTATACTCCCGAAGAAGCTTTAGAGAGCCTTATTAATAACGATGAAGCCCGTGATTATAGGCAATTGGCCATTCTAAATAAATTTGGGCAAAATGCAGCCTATACCGGTAAGAATTGCGTAGCTGAAGCGAGCCATATTACGGGTGAAAATTTTTCAGTTCAGGCCAATATGATGTTAAACGACAAGGTTGTGCCTGAAATGGCTAAAGCTTTTACCGAAAATATTAACCTACCCCTGGCCGAAAGGGTACTTAGGGTTTTAAAAGCTGCTCAAAAAGCCGGTGGGGATATCCGCGGAAAACAATCGGCCGCATTAATTGTGGTTGGACCAGATAAAGTTGAAGAAGCCTGGAAGGATAAAAAAATAGACCTAAGAGTAGATGATCACGAAAACCCGATAGAAGAACTGGACCGGTTGCTAAGAACAGCCCGGGCTTACCAGTTTATGAATCGTGGCGATCTCGCTATGGAAACGGGGAATGTGGAAGAAGCACTGAAACAATACAGCACCGCCGAAAACATGTTTCCAAACAACCTGGAAATGCGATTCTGGAAAGCAGTAGCCCTTGCCAATAGCGATAGACTGGAAGAAGCAAAACAAATTTTTCAAAGAATCTTTGATAAAGATAAAAACTGGAAAATTATGCTAAAGCGTTTGCCCAAAGCTGGCCTCATAAATCTTAGTAAGGGGGAATTAGAGATGCTTACTGAGTAATCTACACATATTTAGTATCTTTATCACTTAAAATAATGCTGTTATGAAAATTACCTTTAATAAAATTCTATTGGGAATTGCCGTTGTATCACTTGCGGCTTTTACGTCTTGTAAAGACGCAGAAAAGAAAACTGCTAAAGAAACCCAAACCACAACAAATACTCAAATGACAGGGAATAACCCCGGAAGCTCAGAAACCCCAGATGTCAACCCTCCACATGGCCAACCCGGACATCGTTGTGATATGCCGGTAGGAGCATCTTTAACCGAGTCAAACAGCTCAAGCCAACAACAGGAAATGACCTCATCTCCCATAAGGCTTAGGGAAGACAAAACAACTAAAAACCCTGCACATGGGGAGCCCTATCACGATTGTAGCATTCCCGTAGGTGCTGATTTGAAAGGTTAAATCTAGAAGATTCTATAAATTAAAACGTCATTACGAACGGAGTAAAGTAATCTGCCATTAAATTACAGATTATTTGTCCCTCGTAATGACGTTTTTTTAGTTCGTCAAGCTTTTTATTAATAAAGGCCTAATCTAATCCTCCTCTTCTTTCTCCATCTCTTGGCTCAGGCCAGGTCATTTGCTCACCGGTTCTTCGGTTAATTGGCAAAACGGCCTTTTCTCGTGAGGTAGTTTCAGGATCTTCACTCGCCATATAAGTCATAATAGCAGTCAAAATCACATTGCTGCGTACATCATCAAAAACAATTTTATCGTACGTATCTAAATTGGTATGCCAGGTATAATCCCAATAAGACCAGTTTAAAGAGTTCAGCATAAAAGCAGGTGCTCCTGCGGCCACAAAAGAAGCGTGATCTGTTCCACCACTGGAAGGGGTTCCAGGGAAGGAAGTCTCAATCTCAGATTTTATCTCCTGAGGCACCGGCTCTAACCAACTGCTTATATAATCGTAAGCATGCAAAAATCCTTGTCCGTTAATAGTTTTTACCCTTCCGGTTCCGTTATCCTGGTTAAACAAAGCCTGTACATTAGCCACAATTTCGGGGTTATCTTTTACAAAAGCACGAGAACCGTTAAGCCCTTGCTCTTCTCCACCCCAGTGTCCGGCTATAATAGTTCGCTTTGGGTTTGGATATAATTTCTTTAAGATTCGCATTGTTTCCATCATTACCATAGTCCCGGTCCCATTATCGGTTGCTCCGGTACCACCATCCCAGGAATCAAAATGTGCCGAAAGAACAACATACTCTTCAGGCTTTTCGGTTCCTTCAATCCTTGCAATGGTATTAAATGTTGGCATTTCTCCAAGATCTTTAGATTGGGCAACTACCTTTATTTCGGGCGCATTATTGTTTTCTGCTAAACGGTAAAGCAATCCATAATCTTCTAAAGAAAGATCTATAGTAGGAATATCATTGGTATATGCACCAAACACTTTGTTAGCACCAAAACCGTGAGACCAGTTAGAAGTCACAATACCCACTGCACCGGCTTCTTCCAAAACTTTTGGGAGTTCGCGATAGCTATAACCGGTATTTTGAACTCGGCTTCTCCATAGAGAATCGGTTTCTTTTATGCTTTTTTGCATGTTCTTCCACGATTTTTCTGTGGCCCACTCTTCCCAGTTATATGGTGGCCTTCCGGTAGGTTCATTTACCGAAATCATCACAAATTTTCCTTTAACTGAAGAAAGCATATCGGCAAAAGCATCAGGGCTACTTGCTTCCGGCAAAATCATTACCTCGGCAGTTACGCCCTTTTTTCCTGTAGAAGGGCTCCAGGCCAATTGTCTTCCGTGCAAGGTTCTTAATCTTGGTTCTACAAGGTCTATATGGGTAATTCCACGTTCCCAGCCACGCCAGGTTCCATATTCCTCATTTTCGGCAGAAATTCCCCAGCTTTCATATTTTTTTACCGCCCAGTCATGTGCATTTTTCATTTGTGGAGTCCCAACCAATCTAGGGCCAATCACATCTATCATTTCGTGACCCAGCTCCTCTAATCTTGAATTTTCATTGACCTCGGTTACAATCTTGTCTACCATTTCTTGCTGAGCCTGTACCTGTAATGTGCCGGCCACAAGAAATAAACTAAAAAGTGTACGTAAATTTTTCTTCATACTGTTTTAATCAATTTTTAAAAATAAAGGCTAAAGATATCAATTATATCTAATCTATCTTAAGGCTTAAGCTTTATCATTTTTAGCATTTTAACTATATTGCCGCCTGCTATTAAAAAATAAACCCACAACTCCTTAAATTGATGAAAAAGATTTTAGCCTATTCCTTCAAGTTTAAATTTCATGTTCTCTTTTTAACACTCTTAAGTTTTGGTTATACAGGAGTTTCCCAAACCAGTGAACTTTCGGTAGAAAAAGTAATGCAAGACCCTAATTGGATGGGGAATTTCCCCTCTAATATAAAATGGAATGCCGATAGTGAAACCATTTATTTTGATTACAATCCTGAGCAGAATGTTTCTGATTCACTTTACAAGATTGAATTGCGAAATCCTTCAAAAATAAAAAAGGTAGATCTAAAGGAAGAGCAAAATTTAAGTCCGCGATATGGCGATTTCAATAAAGATAGAACTAAAAAGATTTTTGGGGAGAATGGAAGCCTTAAGCTTTATAATATAAAAACCGGAAAAACCACAGAACTCCTTGATCTTTCAAAAGCAATTGAAAGCCCAAAATTCCTTGCTAACGAGGACAAAGTCAGCTTTATTTTAGATAAGAATGCTTTTGTTTATAATAGAAAAGAAGGTAGTATTAAGCAACTTACCAATATTAAAACCGGTACAGCAAAAGACGGGAAAGAAAAAGAAGTTTCAGAAAAAAATGCCTGGATAAGAGACGAAAACCTGGAACTATTACAAGTGGTAAATCAGCGAAAAACCAACAAAGAAAATAAAGAAGCTTACAGGGAAGCCACGGCTAAAAAGGAACAATTTAGCTTCTACCTTGAAGATAAAAACCTAAGTAACCTTCAGGTTTCGCCTGATGCAAAATTTGCAACTTTTAAACTTATTACCCGTGAACGCGGCGAAAATACTGCAGTTCCAAATTATGTAGATGAATCTGGATACACCGTAAACCTGCCCGCACGAAGCAAGGTTGGTGAGAATAATACTAAAGTTGAGCTTGCTATTTACAATTTCGAAAAAGACACGGTTTACACCTTAAACACAAGTGAACTTCCCGGAATTACTGATTTACCGGATTACGTTAAAGATTACCCCGATAAAGACTGGGAAGAGACCGAGAGGGAAGTAGTTCCAACTACGGTTTATTTTTCAGAAAACGGCGAGCACGCTGTAGTTAATATTAGGTCTAAAGACAATAAAGACCGCTGGATAGCAAAAATCAACCTTGAAACAGGCGCCTTAAATACACTAGATCGCCAGCGTGACGAAGCCTGGATTGCAGGTCCCGGAATTGGCTACACCTTTTACGGAGGGGAAGAAATGGGGTGGTTACCAGATAATAAACATATTTATTTTCAAAGTGAAGAAACGGGATACTCTCATCTTTACCTGTTGGATGTTACCTCCGGAAACAAAAAAGCACTTACCCAGGGAGATTTTGAAGTTTTTGACCCCGAGCTTTCTAATAACAAAAAGCATTGGTTTTTAACCACTTCAGAGGTTGCACCCGGTGAACGTCATTTCTATAAGATGCCGGTGATGGGCGGTAAGATGGAAAAACTAACTAAAATGGAGGGCAATAATGATGTTTATCTTTCTCCAGATGAAAAACACATGGCCATTTTATATTCCTATAGCAATAAGCCCTGGGAATTATACCTAAAGAAGACAAAAGCAAATGCTGAAGCCAAACAACTAACAGAAGGGCAATCTGAAGCATTTAGCAGTTACCCCTGGAGAACTCCTGAGTTAATAGAGTTTAAAGCCAGGGACGGTGCTATGGTTCCGGCCAGGCTATATACCCCTGAAGCCGATGTAAAAAATAACGCTGCCGTGGTTTTTGTGCACGGTGCGGGCTACCTGCAAAATGCACACAAATGGTGGAGCAGCTATTTTAGGGAATATATGTTCCATAACCTTTTAACAGACCTTGGGTATACTGTTATAGATATAGATTACCGCGGAAGCGCTGGTTATGGTCGCGACTGGAGAACAGGAATTTACCGACATATGGGTGGAAAAGACCTTACTGACCAGGTAGATGGCGTGGAATATTTAGTTAAGAATCACGGAATACACCCCGAAAAAGTGGGGATTTACGGTGGAAGTTATGGTGGCTTCATCACTTTAATGGGAATGTTTACAGAACCCGAAACCTTTAAAGCCGGTGCCGCCTTAAGGTCGGTAACCGATT
The DNA here is from genome assembly GCF_016236975.1 of Salegentibacter maritimus. Lineage (NCBI taxonomy): Bacteria > Pseudomonadati > Bacteroidota > Flavobacteriia > Flavobacteriales > Flavobacteriaceae > Salegentibacter > Salegentibacter maritimus. Next base: position 185,239 of record NZ_JAEHNY010000008.1, on the reverse strand, counting down.
GGGCGCATTATAATCACGGTTATACTTCCAATATTTTAAACGAACCCGCCGCCGATCCTATTGCTTATAGAAGGTCTTCTCCCATTTATTTTGCTGAAGGCCTGGAAGGCGATTTATTAATTGCCCACGGAATGGTAGATGTAAATGTTCATTTTCAGGATGTGGTAAGGCTTTCCCAACGTTTAATTGAATTAGGAAAAGAAAACTGGGAAATGGCAGTTTACCCGGTAGAAGATCATGGCTTTGTAGAACCCAGCAGTTGGACAGATGAATATAGAAGAATTCTAAAATTATTCAACGAAAGCCTTTTAGAGTAATGGATATTGAATATGTAAGAAGCCAGTTTCCGGCATTGGAAAGAGAATTCACTTTTATGGATAATGCCGGGGGTTCGCAAACTTTAAGAAAAGTAGCTGAACGCATTAGCGGTTATTTATTACACCATAATGTGCAGTTAGGTGCTTCCTACAAAGTTTCAAGGGAAGCAGGAGAAAAACTCAATTATGCCACCAAAAAAGTATGCGAATATATAAATGCAGCAAGACCTGAAGAGGTGGTTATGGGGCCTTCTTCCAGTATGCTACTACGAATTTTAAGCACTTGTATTAGCAAGCAATGGAAGGAAGGTGACGAAGTAATTGTTACCAATACAGACCACGAAGCCAATGTTTCTCCCTGGACCGATTTAAAGAATAAAGGAATAAACGTAAAGCTTTGGAAAGCAAATCCCGAAAGCCTGGAGCTTGAACTAAGCGACCTCAACAAACTACTCACCAAACGCACTAAGCTCGTAGCTGTAACCCACGCATCCAATATTTTAGGAAGTATAAACCCTATAAAAGAAATCGCAAAAACCGTACACAAAGCAGGTGCGCTTATTTGTGTAGATGGAGTAGCTTACGCTCCGCACAGGCGTATAGATGTTAGAAAGCTGGATGTAGATTTTTATGTGTTTAGTTGGTATAAAACCTTTGGCCCCCACTTGGCCGTTATGTATGGTAGATATAATTTATTATACCAAATGGACGGTATAAACCATTACTTTTTTAAGAAAAAAGATGTGCCCTATAAATTTCAACCAGGAAACTTCAATTTTGAACTCACTTACAGCCTATTAGGAATTACAGAATATTTTGAACAATTATTCAAAAACGAATTTCCCAAAGCGAAAAAAGTAGGTTTCCAGGACAAGATGAATAAGGTCTTTGAGCATATTAGCAAGCATGAAGAGCGAATTAGTAAACCCCTAATTAATTATTTATCTGAACATCCAGATATTCAAATTATTGGAAAAGCCACTGCCGATAGAAAAAAAAGAGTCCCCACCATTTCATTTGTTCATAGCAAGATGAAAAGTGATGAAATTGTTGAACGTGTAGATGATTATCGCGTGGGGATTAGGTTTGGGGATTTTTATGCCAAAAAGTTAATTGAAGACGCAGGTTTAAAAGAAAAGAATGGGGTTGTGAGAGTTAGTTTGGTTCATTATAACTCTTTAGATGAAGTAAAAAGATTGATTTGGGTTTTAAAGAAAGTGATTTAGTCAATTCGCGGCAACTTATTTCTAATTGATTATAATTAAAAAACTCTATTTTGAGTTCGTCAAGCTGAGCCTGCTTCAGCTTCTAACTTGTTTAATTCTGAAATAAATTCAGCCTGACGGTTTATTTTATTGACCTAATTTACTAATATAAAATTCATTATGAACAGAGTGAAGTAACCTATATATCCTTTACTACAAATGGAAAGATTACTTCTCTCCCTCGAAAAACCAACTAGCCTAAAGCTTGCTTCAGGTCTTGTATTAAATCTTCTTCATCTTCAATCCCTACACTTAACCTGATAAGAGAATCTACCACTCCTGTTTTTTCTCTTTCTTCTTTGGGTATAGATGCGTGAGTCATACTTGCAGGGTGCCCGGCTAAAGATTCCACACCTCCCAGTGATTCGGCCAGGGTAAATACCTTTAGTTTTTCTACGATTTTGGTAGCACTTTCCAGTGTATTTTCTTTTGTGGTAAAAGAGATCATTCCTCCAAAATCTTTCATTTGTTTTTTCGCGATCTCGTGGTTTGGATGATCTTCAAAACCCGGCCAGTATACTTTTCCCACGTTTGGGTGCGTTTTTAGAAATTTTGCGATTGCAGCTCCATTTTCGCAATGCCGTTGAATTCTAAGGTGCAGGGTTTTAATTCCTCGCAGCACTAAAAAACTATCCTGTGGTCCGCAAATAGCTCCACTGGCCTTTTGGATAAAGTAAATTCTATCCGCTAATTGTTTTTCGTTAACAACCAGACTCCCCATAACCACATCGCTATGACCACCTAAGTATTTTGTAGCGCTATGCATTACAATATCGGCACCAAGCTCCAAAGGCTGTTGTAAATAAGGCGTGGCAAAAGTATTATCTACCGCTAACAGTAAATTGTTAGCTTTCGCGATTTTAGCCACCGCTTTAATATCAATAATATTCATCATTGGGTTGGTAGGTGTCTCTATCCAAATTAATTTGGTATTTTCATTTAGATAGCCTTTAATATTTTCGGCTTGATTCATTTCAATAAAATGAAATTTAACACCAAAATCTTCAAAAATACCGGTAAACAAGCGGTAAGATCCACCGTAAAGATCTTTGGTTGTAATAATTTCATCCCCGGGCTTAAAAAGCTTTAAAACAGCGTCTATAGCAGCAAGACCAGAGCCAAATGCAAAACCAAAATTTCCGTTTTCAATACTGGCAATAGACTTTTCCAGGGCTGTTCTTGTAGGGTTTGCGCTTCGGGAGTATTCATAGCCTTTATGACCTCCTGGAGTACTTTGTGAATAAGTACTGGTTTGATAAATTGGTGGCATCACAGCACCGTATGCAGGATCTATATTTTCCTGCCCCCCGTGTATTGTTTTGGTATTAAATTTCATAATTTTCAGGTTTATAGCAAAAGTAACAGGCTCATTGTCTTTACGCAAAATAGGTTTATCTTTATTCACTTTATTTAACAGCTTTTTTTTATGTGCCGAAAATTTCTTTCCCTCCTTGTTATTTTTATCTTCCTAAGTGCCTGTCGCGATGAAAAATCTGATACGAGTGTAAATCAGGTAAAAGGTGATATGGAAGCCTTAAGCTTTTATGATGAAGGCCTATTACCTAAGGATTTTGAAGATTGTAAAAATGCCAAATGCCCAAAAATAAGGGTAAACTATTTAAAGTTTAGGGAAGATCGCGAAGCTGCCCTGGCAATGAATCGTTATAACGAAAAAAACCTTATTAAGATATTTGATAATGCTGAAGAAACTACGGAGAACAAAAGTGTTAAAGCAGCCGTAGAAGAATTTATTAAAGATTATCAGAATTTTAAAAAGGATTTTCCAAATTCTGCTATTGGTTACGAAGTTGAAATTTCTCAATCGGTTTTGAGCCAAACTAAAGATTTATTGGTTCTGGAAACAGATTTCTACATTTTTACCGGGGGTGCCCACGGTTATGGCGCTAAACGTTTTGCTAATTTTGATGTTGCCTCAGGCGAATTATTAGATCATGAAGATTTGTTTTCGAACCTGGATGCTTTCCGAAATTATGCTGAAAAAGAATTCAGGAAAAAATACAAAATTCCGGAAGGGGAAAACATTAATGCCAAAGGATTTTTCTTTGAAAATGATACATTTGCGCTTCCGGAAAATATAGCTGTCACCAAAAATAGGGTCATCCTGGTCTATAATCGCTACGAAGCCGCCAGTTATGCCGAAGGGGAATTAAAATTGTCTTTTCCGAAGAATAAAGTAAGCGAATGGCTTAACTACTAATTAAACTAGCTATGAAAAAAGTATATCACCTCTCCAGTTGCAACACCTGCCAAAAGATTATAAAGGAATTGGAATTGCCAAACTCTTTTGAGCTTCAGGACATCAAAGCAGAAGAAATTACCAAAGAACAGGTAGAAGAGATGCACGCGCTGGCCAAAAGTTATGAGGCATTATTTAGCCGTAGGGCACGCCTATATCGTGAAAGGGAACTCAATAAAAAAGAGCTCTCTGAACAGGATTATAAAGACCTTATTTTAGATCATTATACTTTTCTTAAAAGACCCGTGATTATTTATAATGACGAAATTTTTATAGGCAATTCTAAAAAAACCGTCGCGGCGGCTAAAGCTGCTATTCATGGATAAGAAACGCTTTCTGGCCATACTTGCGGCCATTGGCGCCGGCGCAATTTATGGCCTTAACCATACTATTGCCAAAGGTGTGATGCCTACCTATATTGAACCCTTTGGATTTATATTTTTAAGGGTTTTTGGGGCGGCAATCCTTTTTTGGAGCATTAGCTGGCTGGGACCTAAAGAAAAAATTGCTACTTCAGACTGGCCCAGGATTTTAGGTTGTGCCGTTTTTGGAATGGTCATTAACATGCTATTTTTCTTTAAAGGGCTAAGCTTATCTACTCCTATAAACAGTTCGGTAATTGTAACACTTTCCCCGGTTATGGTGCTTATCCTGGCATCTATTCTAATAAGGGAACGTATCACTTTATTAAAAACACTCGGAATTATTGTAGGCCTGGCCGGCGCATTGGTTTTGGTGCTTTTTAGCACCGATAGTACCGAAAATGCACCCAATATTCCCCTCGGAAATGTACTTTTTATAGTAAACGCATTTAGCTATGGGCTATATCTTATTTTGGTAAAACCACTTACTGCAAAATATCACGCGCTTACTTTAATGAAATGGTTATTTCTTATTGGGGTTGTTATCAATTTCCCCATCACCATTGGCGAATTTACCGAAGTAAACTGGAGCAGTTTACCGTTTGATGCTATTTGGAAAATGGCATTTGTGGTAGCCGGAACTACATTTTCTACCTATTTACTCAATATCTATGCTTTAAAACAACTTTCGGCATCTACCATAAGTGTTTTTATTTACCTACAACCGCTTATTGCGATTGTATATGCCATTTTAATTGGCGCCGATGAGCTTAACCTGGTAAAAGCAGTTGCGGCCATATTAGTTTTTATAGGAGTTTATATGGTAACCAAAAAGAAAACCGAAGTTCGGTCTTAATTTTAATCCTCTAGTTTTTTAGCCAATTTTTTTAAATAAGCCTTATTGGCCTTAATTACTGAAAGGGGTGCGGTAAAAGTACTTACCCTACCAATTGCAGGAAAACTAAGCTTGCCTTTCGCGATTGAATTTGCCAGAAGTATCTGCCCATAATTGTAAAAAAGAATGATTTTTTGCAGCAGATTGGTTCTTTGTTTTTGGAAACCCAGTTTTTCGGCAGTTCGGTCGTTAAGAATATAACTTGTACCCTCCAAGCTTATTTTTTCTGCTTCTTTTTCGCTGTATGAATCGCCAAGTTCTATTAAACCTAAAATATATTGATTAAGGATAAATCGTATACGTTGCTTTCCCTTCCAATTTCTATCAATCATATAATAGTAATCAAATAGGGTTCCGCCGTGTATTATAATTTTTTCATTTTTCTCTTTTTCAGCAATAAAAAGCGGAGTATAATAGATTAATTTACCTTGTTTTTTACCCTGGGGCGTATCTATAAATGGCGCGAGCAAAGTAAGTATAAGCGGGGCTATAAACAAGGGTAAATAATACCATTCAAAAAATATAGCTATTAGGCCGAATAGCAAAAAAATAAAAAAAGCAAGCCCGGAAAACTTAAGAATCTCCCGGGTTTGTTCTTTGTCTGATTTTATATAGAAATTATGCTTTTTGATAAGAAAATGTCATTAAGTGTAAAAAAGGGATTTTTAGAGTCCTATTTTCTCTGGCTCCACGTGTTGTGGACGTTTTCCAAATTTCCTGGTATCTTCTTTGGTTAAAATTTTAAAGTCATCGGTATGGCCCAAACTGTCCAGGTTATCACGCAGGGCTTTGGGGAGTTTTGTAAGCTTTCTTTCTTTTAAATCTATCCAGGCCCCCATCATCTCACAGCTTGCAAAATTTTGACCATTTTCATCATAAAAATTATGCAAAAATTCAAAATACATGCCATCCTCGGCAAGACCTTTTAATTGTAAAGTAACTTTAATAGGTTTCCCGGCAAACACTTCTTTAAAATAATAAATATGCTCATAAAATACCACCGGACCAATGTTTTCTCTAGCCAGGTCTTTCTGGCCAAAACCATTTTCCATTAAAAAAGCCATTCGGGTATGGCTCATAAAATTTACATAAGCCGTATTGGCCAAATGCCTATTGGCGTCTATATCGCTCCAGCGTATTTCAAATTCTTTTGTGTACATGTTCTCTTCTACTTTTTTCAATAAAACTAAGCATAATTAGAATGCATGCATAAGTATTTTAAAAATTTCTACTGTACAGTATACTACAGTTTAAAATGCAGGAGGTTTATTTCAACCTGATTTTCTCTAAATAAGCTTTGGAAAATCACATATAGATTATAGACTTATCAACAAGATTCTTCCCTTAGCATAATACTACTTAACTTTGCACGCTATGCCTATACTTAAAACTAAATATAAAGCGCCCGGGATTTTCAAAAACGCTCATATAGCCAGCATTTATGCCGCTACACTTAGAAAAGTAGCTTATAGTTTTCATACTGCAGACCGTATAGAATTAAGCGATGGAGATTTTTTAGATTTGGAGCGGGGTTTTTATTCTCCAAAAAATGACAAAATTATAATTCTACTTCATGGGCTTGCCGGAAATGCTAATAGACCCTACATGCTGGGAATGGCAAAACAGTTTCAGGACCAAGGTTGGGATGTGGCTTCTCTAAACTTTAGAAGTTGTAGCGGAGAAATGAACCGGCTATACCGAAGTTACCACGGAGGCGCTACCGAAGATCTACAAGCAGTAATAAAATTTATACAACAGGAAAACCAGTATAAAAAAATAGCCCTAATTGGTTTTAGCCTGGGTGGAAATTTACTGTTAAAATATCTGGGCGAACAGGCTCATATTCCTTCCGAAATCAAATCGGCGGTAGCCATTTCTACCCCTTGCGACCTTGCCGCTTCCCTTAAAGAGCTTAATAGAACCCGTAATTTTATATACTCAAAACGTTTTTTAAAAAACCTGAAAAAAGAGCTAGAACTAAGGCAAACCCATTTTCCCCAAAAGATTACTAAAGAAGAGATCACACAATGCAATTCGCTGCTGGCCATAGACGAAGTATACACAAGCAAGGCACACGGATTTAGAGATGCAGCAGATTATTATAAAAAATGCAGCTGTATAGGTTTTCTATCAAATATAACCACTCCCACGCTTCTGTTAAACGCAAAAAACGATTCTTTTCTTTCGGCTCATTCCTATCCTGAAGAAATAGCTAAAAAATCTAAATTTCTTTATTTAGAAACCCCAAAACACGGCGGGCACGTAGGCTATATTCAACATAATAAAGCCTATTATCACGAAGAAAGAGCCCTGGCCTTTATAGAAGAATTAAAACAAGCTTAAAAATAATAACCCAAAAAGTCCTTAGGCGTAGTTAAGCATATGGATTGCCCCACAATTTAATATTCATACAAAATACTTTCACCCGAGTTTTCAATATTTAATTGAACTTTGTTTCCATTAACTTTTAGGTTCGAAATATCAAAAGTAAGTTCTTTTGTGATGTAAGCTTCGCACAACTCTTCATTTTTTAACGACAATCTTACATTCCTTTGTGGTATCCCAGATTCCAAAATTTCTCCTGAATCAATTAGTTTTACTTCCCAGGTATCTCCATTACAACCTCCGGCACTAAAATTAACTTTTAGACAGTTATTGTTTATCTCTAAACTATTAATAGTTAAAAAATTAGAAGGCGCCTCTATATAATCTTCCGTGCTAATTATAGTTTTTAGATCACAGTTGTTTTGTTTTTCATTAGTGTCATCACTAGAGCAGCTAAACAAGGCAATTCCCAGTATTAGTAAAATGAGTATTTTATTCATACTACGTTATTTGTGTTTTTATTCGATGCAGATTTGACGGATTAGTTGCGCAGCTTTCCGCTAAAGTTTTAGAATCTACAAAATACCTTTTTGGCGGCTTTGCACTGCTATAGAATTGATTATCTTTGCACAAGCTTAAAAATCACTCATGATCCAGTCAATGACAGGTTTTGGGAAAAGCATAACGCAACTCCCAACCAAAAAGATAACCGTTGAAATCAAATCGCTAAACAGCAAAAACCTTGATGTAAACGCCCGAATTCCTTCGCAATATCGCGAAAAAGAACTTCAACTAAGAAATACAATTTCAAAATCGCTTAATCGCGGAAAAGTAGATTTCTCCCTCTATGTAGAGATTACAGGTGAAGAAACTACAGCCTCTGTAAACACCGGCGTAGTTAAAAATTATATACAGCAATTAAAGAATATTGTAGACGGCAACGAAACCGAATTGCTGAAAATGGCTGTTAGAATGCCTGATGCGGTTACCACCGAGCGTGAGGAGATTGATGAATCTGAATTTAAAGCCATTGAAGCCGCCGTAATTGAAGCTTTAGAGGAAATCAATACGTTTAGAAAAGACGAGGGAAAAGCTTTGGAAAAAGACCTAAAACTTAGGGTAAATAATATTGAGACCTTATTGCAGGAGGTTCTAAGGATTGATCCCGAGCGAATTGATGCCGTTAAAGAACGCCTGCGAAAAGGGATTGCCGATCTTAAGGAAAATGTAGATGAAAACCGTTTTGAACAGGAACTGGTTTACTATATTGAAAAATTTGACATTACCGAAGAAAAAGTAAGACTGGAAAACCACCTTGCTTATTTTAACGAAAGCATAAATTCACCCGATTCTAACGGCCGAAAACTTGGTTTTATTTCTCAGGAAATGGGGCGTGAGATCAACACCATTGGCAGCAAATCTAATTATGCCCCTATGCAGCAATTAGTGGTGCAAATGAAGGACGAGCTTGAAAAAATTAAAGAACAACTTTTAAACGTACTTTAAATGGGTAATGGTAAACTTATTGTATTTTCGGCCCCCTCTGGATCGGGAAAAACAACCATAGTTCAACATTTGTTGAAGCACAAAGAGCTAAATCTGGAATTTTCAACTTCTGCAACCTCGCGCGCTCCCAGGGGCGATGAAAAAGATGGACAGCATTATTATTTTCTATCTTTAGAAGACTTTAAAACAAAGATTAAAAACGACGAATTCCTGGAATGGGAAGAAGTATATCGGGATAATTTTTACGGAACTTTAAAAAGTGAAGTAGAGCGTATTTGGGCCGAGGGAAAAAACGTAATTTTTGATATAGACGTAGTTGGTGGATTGGATATAAAAAACATCTATCCAGATAAAACCCTGGCGGTTTTTGTGAAGCCCCCAAGTATTGAAGAATTAAAAATAAGGCTGAAAAAACGTAAAACTGAGACCGATGACAAGATTAATATGCGTGTAGCCAAGGCCTCCATCGAATTGGCCACGGCTCCGCAATTTGATTTTATTATTGAGAACCATCATTTGGATACTGCGCTAAAAGAAGCTTACGAGTTGGTGGCTAGTTATGTTGGTGCAAAAAAACCAGCTAAAAATGAATAGGAAAGTAGGTTTGTTTTTTGGGACGTTCAATCCAATTCATACCGGGCATCTTATTATCGCCAACCACATGGCAGAGTTTTCAGATTTAGACGAAGTTTGGTTAGTAGTTACACCTCATAATCCACATAAAAAGAAAAGTACGCTTTTAGCTAATCACCATCGTTTGGACATGGTTTATAAAGCCTGTGAAGGTTATGAACATTTAAAACCCTCTAATGTAGAGTTTAACTTGCCCCAACCAAATTACACCTGTATTACCCTGGCACACCTTCAGGAAAAATATCCTACCAATACCTTTTGCCCAATTATGGGGGAAGACAACCTAAAAACTTTTCACAAGTGGAAGAATTATGAGGTAATCTTAGAAAATCATGAAATCTATGTTTACCCCCGAATTTCTGGAGGAGAGGTTGAAAATGAGTTTAAAAACCATCCAAAAATTAAACGGGTAGACGCTCCCGTGGTTGAAATTTCTTCAACATTTATAAGAAGAGCGGTAAAAGAAGATAAATTTATAAAGCCCTTGTTAACCCAATCTGTTTGGGATTATATTAAACTTATGAATTTTTATAGGTAATTCTATTTTAACATAGATTTTTTACTAATTTCGCGCCACCCTACTCAAAAAATATTTTTTTAACAATTTAATTTTATCCATTATGATTAAAAAAACTACCAAACTTGGTATGGTTGCCGCGGTGGCTTCTATCTTATTAACTTCTTGCTATTCTTACACAAGTGTTGTAGGTGAAGGCGCTCAGGGAAATCAGGAAAAAACTGAATGGAACCATTACGTAGTGTACGGTTTGGCACCAGTAGGAGTTTCTGATTCTAAAGAAATGGCTGAAGGAGCAGAAAACTACAATGTGCACACCAGACAAACCTTCGTGAATGGTTTAGTATCAGCTCTTACCTTTGGTCTATATAGCCCAACTACTACTACTGTAACAAAATAAGAAATATAAAAACCCGGTGGGCACTTTATAGCCCACCGGATTTTAAATATCCTATTCAATTGAAAAATTTTTTTTTCTTCGTTTGTATTATAATCTCCCTGTTTTTAACCTGGAAGGTATTTAAAATTGCTTTGGTAGACCTCAATAACCTAACCGAATATGGTTGGGGATATTTTGTGGGAGAAATTATTCTTCTTTTAATTTTTATCTTTCTTTCCTGGAGATTATTCCCCAAATCTCAAAAAACCAATTAAAACTCAATCCAACAGCACTCAATAACAAAAGACTGTTTAAAATCTTATTTTGGCCGTTCTACTTAGCTGATTGAACCTACTTTTTTCATGGTGGAACTACAAGCTTTAGGACGTCGACTGCCCTCAATGTAACAACCTCAAAACTTTAAACAGTCTTTAATCTTTATTTCTTATTGTTGCTGTGGAATTCTTAAAACCTGGCCGGGATATATTTTATCCGGATCTTTAAGCATTGGTCTATTGGCTTCAAAAACCACCATATACTTATTGGCATCTTTATAGTATTCTTTAGCAATCTTACTTAAATTTTCACCACGTTCTACTGTGTGAAAACTAGCTTCGGGCGCTTCTATTTTCACGGCCAACCTATCATCTACCCTTGCAATCCCTTCAGAATTTCCTATTAAAAGAACAATTTTCTCACGAATTTCTTGAGAATCTGCCAACCCATATACAGTAGCCGTATTTCCTTCAATATTAATTACCGGATTCTCTACAGAAAGATCAAATTTTTCTATTATCTCCAGTAGTTTACTGGCAGCCTTTACATTCTCTTTTCGTAATATCTCATTCTTTGCTTCAGATACTTCTATATTCTCTTCTTCCTGCTCCTTCACCTTACCAAATATTTTCTCTCCGGCATCTTTTATAAATGAAAACACCCCCATAACACTGATAATTAATTTATTACACCGAAAAATACAAAAGAAATAGAATCCTACACTTGTTTTAATTCCTAAAACTTTGTTAGATTTTTGCCAGCCTACTGTAAGAAAACAAAAACCGCAAAGCAGAGTTAAATTTTGCATTTGCGGTTTTCAAACTAAATAACCAACCAAAAACTAAGAAAATCCTTTTATTAAAAGAAAGCTCTTTGTTAATAGACTAACGCACTAAATCTTTTAGAATTGTGAATTATAAAATTTATATATGTTAAACTTTTAGGACAATTTTTTAGCTAATAATTAATAAATAGCTTTATAAACCCTATGCTTTTAGATATACTTAGAAAATTGTTTATTTTTGGATTACAGAAAATCAATCTATGAACAAGTCCCCAAAGTTTGCCGTTATTGGCGGCGGTAGCTGGGCTACTGCAATTGTAAAAATGCTTAGTGAAAACGTAGATACCATATATTGGTATATGCGAAGCAATTATGCCATTGAACATATTAAAAAACAAGATCATAATCCAAACTATTTGAGCTCGGTTGAATTTGATATTAACCAGCTAGAACTTAGTAATGATATTAATAAAACAGTTGCCGCGGCAGATTTCCTTATTTTTGCTATCCCTTCAGCATTTGTAAAACGGGAATTAGATGCTTTAACCGTCTCTCTGGAAGATAAAATTATATTTTCGGCAATTAAGGGAATTGTACCCGAGAGTAGCCTTATTGTAGGTGAGCATTTTGAAGAATACCATCAGGTTCCCGCCGATAATATTGGGGTTATTACAGGCCCCTGTCACGCCGAGGAAGTAGCCCTGGAGAGACTTTCTTACATCACTATTGCCTGTACCGATGAAAAGAAAGCCAAATTACTTGCAGATAATTTAAGCAGTGAATACATAAAGTGTAAGCTAAGCGACGATGTTACGGGAACCGAATATGCAGCAATGCTGAAAAATATTTATGCAATTGCCGCCGGAATAGCTCACGGATTAGGTTATGGAGATAACTTCCAGAGTGTGTTGATGAGTAACGCGATAAAAGAAATGAAACGCTTTATCAAGAAAGTACACAATATGAAGCGTAACATTAACGATTCTGCATACCTTGGTGACCTTCTGGTAACGGGATACTCTGTATTTAGCCGAAACCGTATGTTTGGAAATATGATTGGTAAAGGCTACACCGTAAAGAGTGCCCAAATGGAAATGAGCATGATTGCAGAAGGTTATTACGCTACCGAGAGTGCTTATAAAATAAACAAAGATAAAGGGGCAAAAACACCTATAATTAATGCTGTGTACGGAATTCTTTACGAAGGTAAAAACCCTAAAAAAGTAATTAAAAAGCTAGCCGAAAAGCTTACATAAGCGGTTTATTCGGCTAGAATCCCTCTATTGGGAATAATAGGAATTTCACGTAATGCCTTTTCGTTTACGCTATTTTTTCTGAATATATATTTCTTTTCAAACATTTTACCACCAGCGAAAAAAGTTACCTGAAACTGGTTGTTCAATTTTAGAACTTCTTCTTGAAGGAATTCAATTTTTGCAAAAGATTTAGAAGGAAGCTTTTCCAACTTATGGCGTATAACAGAGGTCTGTTTTTTATCATCGTAACCTTTGCTTACAATTAGAGCCATTTCAATGGCCTCGTCTCTATTGTTTATAAGATAGGCATTCCACTCTTCTACTTTAAAAGATTCATTATAAACCTTTACAGCGGCTACGTACACCTCTTCTACTACAGGTATGTCAATATCTTTTTTCACTGGTATTCAACCTTATTTTTAGGCTTTTTTCAACAATTTTTGGGAAGAAAGCCTAACTGCTTATAAAATATTTCCTAATGTAATTTCAATTATTTCTACTGCTATTAAAATAATGACAACCGCAAGGGCAAGTACCCCTAAAATAATTAACCCAAGCTTTTTCATAGTTACAATTATTATAATCCCAGGCTATGGTTAAAGCAGCTAGAACGACGATTTAAATTGCTCTAAAAACCTAATATCGTTCTCATAAAACATTCTAATATCCCCAATTTGATACAGCAACATAGCTATACGCTCTATTCCCATACCAAAGGCAAAACCTGAATATTCCGTAGGGTCTATATTACAGTTTTTAAGCACATTTGGATCTACCATTCCACAACCCATAATCTCTAACCAACCTGTTCCTTTCGTAATTCGGTAATCGGTTTCAGTTTCAAGGCCCCAGTAAATATCAACCTCGGCACTTGGTTCGGTAAATGGGAAGTAAGAAGGTCTCAATCTAATTTTAGACTTTCCAAAAAGTTGCTTTGTAAAATAGAGCAAAGTTTGCTTTAGATCGGCAAAACTCACATTTTTATCAATATATAAACCCTCTACCTGGTGGAAAATACAATGTGAACGTGACGAGATGGCTTCGTTTCTAAAAACGCGTCCCGGAGAAATAGTTCTAATTGGCGGTTGATTGTTTTCCATATATCGCACCTGCACAGAAGAAGTATGGGTGCGCAGTAAAATATCGGGATCTGTTTGAATAAAGAACGTATCCTGCATATCACGTGCCGGATGGTACTCAGGAAGGTTAAGGGCTGTAAAGTTATGCCAGTCGTCTTCCATTTCCGGTCCTTCAGAAACATTAAAACCTATATTGGAAAAAATCTCAATAATTTGATTCTTAACAATAGAAATAGGATGCCTGGCTCCAATTTCGATAGGCTCGCCGGGCCTTGAAAGATCTCCGTAAATTCCTTTTTCTTCCTGCTTGCTTTCCAGGTTTTCTTTTAAGGCTGCAACTTTAGCTTCTGAAGCTTTTTTAAGGGCATTTATAGTTTGCCCAAACTCCTTTTTCTGTTCGTTTGGCACTTGCTTAAAAGACGCGAAGAAATCGTTTAAAATCCCCTTTTTACCGAGATATTTAATTCTGAATGCTTCTACTTCTTTGGCCGACTCGGTTTTAAAAGCTTCTACTTCAGCTATATGTTGCTTAATTTTATCTATCATGAGATCTTTTTCTTTTCAAAAGGGCAAATTTAGTAAAAATGTAGTTTTAGGCAGCACATAGCTACTTTAATCTATATATTGATTATTGATAAAATAATTTACAATGGCCTCTTTCATTAAAACCGATTGTTCTCCCGGTTTAAGACTGGGCAACTGTTCTAAAGTTTTATAATGCGGCCATCCATCTTCATCAAAATAATCAAACTCATAATAGCCATAAGGTTCTAACAAACGGCAAATGGCAATGTGCATTAGGTCTATTTTATGGTCTTTTTTAAACCTCCTATGCGGCTGCCCTAATTCCTGCACACCAATAACATAAATTATCGCATCCAAATCCATTAATTCCCCATCGGCAAACTGATAAGAAAGTTTCTTTTGCAAACCCTCCCATCTATCTTTCAAATTTTCGTCTCGTGTCATGCCACAAAGATAATATCTTCCTTTTTGAAATGAAGCCATACCAGGACTTAAAATATTTGGCCTTATTCTTAATACTATCTCTAGCCCTATTTGTCACTGCATGCCTAAAGACCACCACCGGTATTTTACTATATTTGAAAAATGAACACAATAGATATTGTCCTGGCCCTGATTCTACTTTACGGACTCGTTAGAGGTTTTTTTAGAGGGATTTTAGCTGAAATTGCCTCTCTTGTGGGTATAGTAGCCGGAATTTACGGGGCTATTCATTTCTCCTATATTTTAAGTGATTTCTTTGCTGAAAATATGAACTGGGATTCAGAATACATAAACCTAATTGCATTTGCCATCACCTTTATCCTTATTGTTTTCCTAATCTCACTAGCCGGTAGAATCTTAACTAAAGTAGCCGGTTTTGCGGCATTAGGCATTGTAAATAAATTACTGGGTGGCGCTTTCGGACTCCTAAAAATGACATTTATTGCCAGTGTAATAATTATGTTTTTTGCTGCTACGAACGAAGAGATTAATCTGGTTAGCAAAGAAAGCCTTGAAAAATCGAAGCTTTACAACCCGGTTAAAGTTATTGCTCCTATGCTGCTCCCTTCTATTCTTAGGGAAGCAAGAGACAGGAAGATACTAGACAAAGAAAGTGATCTTTTTGAAAACAAAAAAGAGGAGGCCTAGCCAGGAAAACCTCCTCTTACCACAAACAAAGTTGTTTCTAGCTCCCGGGATTATACCGGTACGTCCAACCCGAAATACCTCCTGAAACTATTGGGATTTGTAACTTCCCCTTTACCAGATACCAGTTTAATAGTAATATCTTTACGTTTGGCTTTTATTGCAAATTCATCTAAAATTTCAAGAACATCATAATCCAGCACCTTAGTTTGCCTAACATCAATTAAAACGCTTGCCCCTTTTGGTATTTCATTTAACTCCCTTAAAATGGCTCCTTTATTTAAAAAAGAAAGTTCTTCGGCAAGGGTAATTTTATAATTACCATCGTTAATATCGTACCCCTCTTTATGTAAAAAGTGGGAGTTCTTGTAACTATTAATTAAAATAACACCTATACCTACAGCAAGACCCAGCCCTATTCCCATAAGAAGGTCTAAAAACACCACTCCAAGAATTGTAATTATAAAAGGAAGGAACTGACCTTTCCCTAATTTAAACATCTGCTTAAATAAAGCCGGTTTAGCCAACTTGTAGCCTACCAGTAAAAGTACGGCGGCAAGAACGGCTAAAGGAATCATATTTAATACCGTTGGAATAGCAATAATAGAGAACAGAATTAGGAAACCGTGTAAAATGGCAGACATCTTTGTTCTTCCTCCAGACTGTGCATTTGTTGAGCTTCTTACAATTACCTGAGTAACCGGTAAACCTCCAATAAGTGCCGATACCATATTACCAGCACCCTGTGCATAAAGCTCACGGTTGGTATTTGTAGTCCTTTTTAGTGGATCTATTTTATCTATAGCTTCTACACTTAATAGAGTCTCTAAACTGGCAACTATTGCTATAGTTATTGCAACCACCCAAACTTCGGGGTTAGTAATTTCTGCAAAATTGGGTATAGAAAATTGTCCAAAAAAAGAAGCTGCACTATCGGGTACAGGTACAGAAACCAATTGAAAATCTTTAATTCCAAAAGTAGGCCCATCTACCACAAGATAATAAACCACCCCCATAGCAACAGCAACTAAGGGACCGGGGACAATACTAAAAATCTTGCTTTTTTTAGTAAGTACTTTTTCCCATAACAATAGAATCCCCAGGGCAACGAAACTAATTAGTAAAGTACCATAATGAAGGTTATCTGCAATATTCGCCAGGGCAGCACCAATACCGCCGTCTATAGAAAAAATCTCCAAATCGGCCGAAAAGCCAAGCACATTTGGAATCTGGGAAATAGCAATGGTAATACCAATACCGGCAAGCATCCCTTTAATTACCGAAGAGGGGAAATAATATCCAATTATTCCCGCTTTTAAAGCTCCCATAATAATTTGAAGAAGTCCGGCTATTACAACAGCCACTAAAAATATTTCATAGCTACCAAGAGATTGAATAGCTCCCAGTACAATTACAGCCAGGCCGGCAGCGGGACCACTTACCCCAAGTTGAGAGTTAGAAATACTTCCCACCACAATACCACCAACCATACCGGCAATTAAACCTGCAAATAATGGGGCTCCACTGGCAAGGGCAATTCCTAAACACAAGGGAATGGCCACAAAAAACACTACAATACTCGCCGGAAAATCTTTATTTAGATGTTTAAACATAAAACGCTTTTTTATTTTGAAGATCAAAACATTTCAGGAACACACCCTTAATATTAAGTTTGGGCATCCCTGAATTGACCTATTAGTCTAATTTTAAAAAAATAATTGATTAGAATTTTATCCTGCATGTACAATTAAATCACAGCAGGCTCTTTGCAAAAATTGCATAAGCTTTATAAAAATTCAGAAAAGGTTTAAATTAGATTAGGCCTGTTTGGGCGGCGGGCAAATAACATCCAAAAAAACGCTGGGATAGCTATGTGAATAATAATCTTTTATAAATGTATTCCTCTGTAGGTATTGTATGCTGGCATAATTAGAATTATGCTTTTCCAGATTGAATTCAAGATTGATTTGATTTTTAGAAGAACTCTCTTCTTCATTTACATTAAAGGCAAACGATATGTCTACAGAATTATCAATATAGGCCACAATGGTTGGAGTAGCAATAAATGCCATAAAAATAAAACTTAGAATGTAGGCCCACATTTTCATAGCGGCAAAAATAATGAGAAATGTTTTTAACTAAAAAGAAAAAGTCATACTTTAATGTTAAACTAATATTGATACAATTTATAGTTGCTTCAAATAATCGCCTTCTATCCAGCCCTGGGTGCCGTTAGAAAGCTCTATTTTAAACCACCCCTGATAATCTTCCAGCACCTTGGTCTTGGTTCCGGCATGAAGACTAAATGCCGCATCGCCCCTTTGTGAAGGTTCGTTTCTTACCGGGGCTTCGTCAGCAAAAATAATCGCAAATTGATTATTAAACTGAATTTCCTGTTGCTGAAATGCGAAAAAAACCGACATACCCCCTAATACGAAAACAAACATCGCCAGGCCAAAGAAAATGCGTTTCTGCAAAGATGTCCTGCTAAAGTAATAGAGTAGAAACAACACCACAAAAATCGCCGATAAAGCAATAGCTATAAAGGCCCAGGTATTGTATGAGAAAGTAGAGATAAAGCTATTAATAGTCTTTTGAAAACCGGTTTCCTCTATTACCGGAATATCATCAATAGTCATGCTTCGTGCAAACTCTATATTGTTTTGTACATCTTCATCAGTAGGGTCTAACTGGAGCGCTTTCTCAAAATAATAAATGCTGGGCGCTACATTATTTAGCTTATAGTATGCATTTCCCAAATTATAATAAACCGCTACCGAAGTCTCTCCGTTTTCAAGGATCTTTTCGTATTTGCTTACCGCAGTTTCAAAATCGTTATTGGCATAGGCTTCATTGGCCTCTTCAAAAAGCGCTGTATTTTGGGCCTGCGCCAAAGAAGATAAAAATAGGAGCAATATCAATACCTGTTTTTTCATACTACAAATCTTTATCAAGTTTTGAAATTACCCTCACCGCTTTATCATAATCTTCGTGCTGCGCTGTATTAGAGGCAGGTGTATAACGGGCAAACTCGCAACTTTTTAATACCGCTATAAATTCTGTTGAAGTTTCACTGGCTACATTTTTTTCATTCAAAATCTCTAAAATCCTTTCTTTGCTCATTTCAGAGGTTTGTATATGTAACTTCGCCTTTAAATAATTATGCATAGCTCGCTCTAAAGCCTCATAGAAACTTTGTTGATCACCAAGGTTCTTCTTTGCTTCCGAAAGATATTTTCGAGCCAGTTTATCGGCTTTCTTCCTTTTGCTTCCGGTAACATCGGCTGCTTTGGCCTCTCTTCTTTTTCCGAATAAAACAACTAGCGGAATTGCAGCAAAAGGCAGAACTAAAGACCCCCAAAAGGTCCAGGACCTAAAAAATGCCTGCTGCTCTAAAGGTTTTAAATTAGTAGCTGTTTTTATAAACCTAAATTGCTCTGAAGGAAGGTTTAAAGCTTGCTTATTGTTTCCAGCAATAGTATTCCCCCCCGCCAACGCTGGGCCTTCTTCTACGTCTATTATAATTTCCTGGGAAGACAGGCTCTTATAGGTTTCGGTTTGTGGGTCAAAATAAGAGAAATTAAGGGGTTTTATAGGATATTGCCCTTTTCTTGTTGGCACAATGGTGTAGTTGTCTATTATACTTCCCTGTTTCCCATTAAGCGTAGTGGTTACGTTTTCTATTCTTTCGGGACTATACATTTCTAATGAAGAAGGTACTTCCAGCGCCGGTAATTCAAATAAATTTAAATTTCCATTTCCTCTAATTTCCACTTTGGCCTCTAAAGATTCTGAAGCTTTTAGTTGGTCTTTATTCGTACTTACATTCAGGCTGAATTTTCCAACCGCACCGTTAAATCCGGCGGGTTTGTTCCCCGGTAAGGCTTTTACATCTATGGTTCTGGTGCCGGCTGCCACCGTTTTATTGATGGTTTTATAAATCCTACTTCCAAAAATATCACGCCTGTCACTGGGCACATCTACCGAAACCGACAAGGTAAGTGGCTCTAGCTCCAATTTTCCGGTTTTTTGCGGATAAAGCACTGCTTTTTTAAGGACTACATAACGATAAGGCTCTCCCTGATATTCTCCATTTTCGGGCCTTAATTCCCTTATTTCGATATTCTGACTCCAAAAATCTTTAAACTTAGGACTATCTACCTCTCTAAAATTACTAACGCTAATTCGCGGACTCACATAGAGTTTATAAATTACCGTAATCCCTTCATTTAAATAGGGTGTTGCATCAGAAACTTCTGCCACCAAATGTAAATTATCTGAAGCTATTAATTCTGAATTATCCCCATCCATAGGCTTATCTACCGCTGCGGTTACCTGGATATCTATAGGTGTTGTTTTATAAACCTTGCCATCTACGGTAATTTCGGCCTGGGCAATGGTTTTATTACCCCTTGAGTTAGGTTGTAAGTAATAGGAATAAGTTTTGGAATAAGTGCGGTTTCCATTAATCCAACGGTTACTCACCGCCTGGTTTGGCCCACCAACCACGGTAAATCCATCAAAAGAAGGTGGACGAAAGTTATCACCATCCTGGTTCATCTCAAAATCTATCCTAAGACGTTCGTTTACCCCTAGTTTATTCTTGCTCACTTTAGCCTCGAATTTCACCTGGGCCTGCAAACCAAGGCCGGTAAAAAATATAACACTGAGTATTAAAAATTTCAACTTCATCTGTAAAATCCCTTTCTTTAAGATAAGTATGATTTTGGCAAGAAATATATCAAAAATTTTACCAATCTTTTTCAGATTTCACTTTGGCACCTTTTTGTTTTTCTGCATTTATTTTATCCTGTACTTTTCTTTCTTCATTGTTCATTGCCTGTAGCAAACGCTGTATTTGCTCTGGAGACAACTGTCCTTGCGCCGGCTGAGGTTGGGCTTGTTGAGGTTGTTTATCTTCTTCCTCCTGGTCTCCCTGCCCGTCGTCTGGCTGTTCTTTTTCGTCCTGGTCGCCTTCCTGCTCTTCCTGATCTTTATCTTGTTGATCCTTATCTCCTTCGTTCTCTCCTTCTCCCTGATTCTCCTGATCTTGATTCTCCTGGTTTTCTTTATTTTCCTGATCCTGGTTTTGATCTTGATTCTCCTCGTCCTGGTTCTCCTGATCCTGATTTTCGTTATCGCCTCCGTCCTGGTTTTGATCTTGTTGCTGCTGTTCCAGCATCTTTTTAGCTAAGGCCAGATTATACCGGGTTTCATCATCGGTAGGCTTATTTCTTAAAGCATCCTTGTAAGCCTCAACAGCTTCCTGATACTTTTTCTGCTTCATAAAAGCATTTCCAAGGTTATGGTTTGCTTTGTGTTTTGCTTCTTTTGTATCGGCAACCTCGGCAGCCTGCTTAAATCGTTGTGCTGCCTGCGGTGAATTTTCGCGGGTATAATACATATTTCCCATATTATATCTGGCAGTACTGTTTTCAGGATCTTTTGCGATGGCTTTCCTGTAAGCAGCTTCTGCTTCGGGAAAATTGTTTTCACCAAGGGCTTCATCGGCCTCCTTCATAAATTTTAATGCCTCTTTCCGGGCTTGCTCTCTATCTTTATCGCTTTGTTGTTGGGCAACAACCTGAAATGAAAACAAAAAGCCAAAAATTAAAAATATACTAGTTCTCAGATACCCTATGGGGTGTACTGAGAAAAGGGACAATTTGAGTTTAGGGGAAAACCCCAAAACCTTCAAGCCGCTATTATCGAGTAATATGTGTCTTAAAGAACCTTTCATTAGCTCACTCCCCCGTTTTTCTTTTTTCGTTGAATAAATTAAGTTTTCTTATCCAGCCGGTTTTACCTTCCAGCATAAATATATCTAACAACAGCAATAAAATTGCCAAACCAACAAACCACTGAAACTGCGATTTATAATCGGCAAATTGCTTGGCCTCAAATTCTGTTTTTTCAATGCCAAGTAACTCTTCCTGCACTTTCTCGGTAACTTCTGCAGTGACACTCCCATCGATATATTGACCATTGGCCTCTTTTGCAATCTCTTGAAGAACACCAGGATCTAACCTGGTTATTACCGTTTCTCCCTGGTTGTCTTTTTTATAATTTTGAACTACACCATTTCTTTTTATAGGGATAGGCCCGCCTTTGGTTGTACCTACTCCAATGGTATAAATTCTAATCCCGGCCTCTGAAGCCTGCCTGGCCATATCTTCAATATTTCCTCCATGATCTTCCCCATCACTAAGAATAAACATAACCCGGTTGGTTTGTTGATTATCATCAAAAAAACCAATGGCAAGGTCTATAGCATCTCCAATCGCCGTACCCTGGGAAGAAATCATATCGGTATTTAGGCTCTCCAGGAACATTTCGGCAGCACCATAATCTGTGGTGATTGGCAGTTGCGGAAAAGCACTACCGGCATAAGCAATAATCCCCACACGGTCACTTCCTAAATCGCCAATAATTTGCCGAACTAATTGCTTCGATTTTTCTAAGCGGTTTGGAGCAATATCTTCTGCCTCCATACTTTTAGAAACATCTACCGCAAAAACAATATCCACGCCTTCACGCTTTACGGTTTCTAATTGCGAACCTATTTTAGGGTTTACAAGTCCCATTACAAGGGCGCCCAATGCCAATAAAACCAGCAATAACTTTAGCAAAGGTTTAAAAGAAGACCTGTTAGGCGATAAATAGCTTAAAAGTTCTGGCCTGGCAAATTTAGAACGGGCGCGTTTTTGCCATATCCTAAAAATAAGGTACAACAGAAGGACCGCCGGTATAAGCAGTAAAAACCATAAATATATTTTCTCTTCTAAGATCATTAAACTTCCATTCAAGTTTTAAATAAAACCTCTAAATACGGTGTATCGCAAGATTATTTCAAAAAGCAGTAAGCCCAATGCCAACAAAGCATAAGGCCTAAACTTTTCGGTATAATTATAATACCTGAATTCTTCAATTTCAGATTTCTCCAGGCTATCTATCTCTTCATAAATCTCTTCCAGTTTTTCATTATTGGTAGCCCTAAAATATTCGCCTCCGGTATCTGCGGCAATTTGTTGTAATAAAGCTTCGTCAATTTCTACCTTTTGAATCCCGTATTGAAATCTTCCGTTAGGTAAAGTTCCAACCGGTGTCAATGCATTGCCGTTACTTCCCACTCCTATAGTATAAGTTTTAATCCCAAATTCTACTGCGAGTTCACTGGCTATTTTAGGGTCTATAAACCCTGAATTGTTTACCCCATCGGTCAATAGAATAATTACCTTACTTTTGGCGTCACTATCTTTTAACCGATTTACGGCAGTTGCCAAACCAGAACCTATTGCCGTACCATTTTGTAAAACATTGCTATACTCAATTTCCTCTATAGCCCTTAAAGCAATACTCTTATCGCTGGTAATTGGTGTTTTAGTAAAACTCTCACCGGCAAAAAGCACTAGACCAATCCTATCATTTGGGCGGTTTTCAATAAATTCGGCCCCAACTTCTTTTACAGACTCAAGTCGGTTAGGCTCAAAATCACGCGCCAGCATACTTGCTGAAACATCTATGGCCATCACAATATCTATTCCTCGAATATTGCTACTTTGCGTGGTAACATCTACGGTTCTTGGCCTTGCCATAGCAGTAATTAAGAGCGCCAAAGCCAGTAAGCGCAATACAAAAAGCACAGGTTTTAGTTTTGAAAGCAGGGATTGCTTTACTTTAAAACCTTTAACGCTAGACATTTTAAGTTCTGGAGTTTGCTTTTTACGCTTCCAGAAATACCAGGCTATTGCCGGCAAAAGCAGCAATAACAACCAGAAAAATTCTGGATTTTCGAATGTATAATTAGCAAACATTACTTAACCTAATTTTTTAATTGAACCGAATTCTCAATACGTTGTGAAATTTCTTCGGCATATTCATCTCCTTCATTAAAGACTACCATAATTTGTTGAAAACCGCCATTGGCACCAAAATTTAAAATGGCATATTCCTTTTTAATCGGCCCGCCGGTTACCGGGTTTTCAAGATTAAAAGTTCCAAATACTTTTATTCCTTCGGTATTATTTATAGTAGAAAAATCTTCCTGCTTTATAATAATATTCCTGGCCCCTCTGGCTTCCAGGGAGGTATAAATACCATCTACGGCCTTTTGCAAATCGAAATCGCCTTGTGGGTTTACAGGCCCGGTAATAAGTAAGGTATATAAATTTCCTTCAAGCGTTCCCGCATCAAAGGTTTCACTGCCCAATAACATTTCCTGGAGTTCATCATTACGATCTACCGTTTTTCTTACCAAAACTTCGGGAGTGATAATGCTAACCTGGGGCGTACCGTACTCACTTCTAATCCAATCACCTTCCAGTAATTCTTTGGTTTCATTCCCTAAAACCGAATCTTTTACAAAGTCAAAACCTTTAGTATTTATAAGCACCGTAATTACCACAAGTGCTGCAACTATTACTCCCCCAAGTATTGCAATAATCTTATTTCTTCTTTTACGCTGTAGTTTTTCCTTTCGGTAATTCTCGTCCTGCATCAATTCCTCCTCGGTTGGTTCAGGAACCACCTGCCTAACATCTTTTATAAAATGTTCTACTTTGGTCCTATCGCTTTTTGCGGTAATCACATCGGGCCTGGAATTAGCAAATTTGGCCAAATCGGCACGTTTTAATAACTGCTGAAGATTGCCTATAGACGTATCTTTTAAACTTAATTCCCCTGCTTTTTTTCTTAATTCCAGATAAGCAATAAGCTCTGAAGTAGTGCTCTCCAGTGCCCTGTCGTAAATCTTCCTGTCCAGGTATTTCCTAACACTAAAAGTAAGCTGTGAGTAGTACTCCTTTATTTCCCTATCGGGCAATAAAGAAGAGTCGTCAAGCTGTTTTAACTCAAGCATTGCCTGTTCGTATGGAGGTAATTCAGGCACTTCTTCCTGCTTTTTCTTTTTTCTTCTGAAGAAATAAAAAGCAACACCAAGCAATACCAGAGCGGCCAGAAGCCACCAAATCCACTTTGGAAACTCAAAGCCTTTCGGCACATCTACTGCCGGTTTTATAGGGTACATTTTCTGCCGGGTGGTATCTACCTTTACATTGGCTACCTCAAGCCTAAAAGAATCGGTTAAATATTCCCGGTTTTGAATAATTACTTTTTGCTGCGGGATAGTGTAAGCTCCCGAATCGAACTGAGTAAGCGAATATTTTTTTAAAAGTTTAAACCTATCTTCAACCGTGGTAGTATCGGCCCCTAAAGATTCCACCATTTCCATAGGCTTGAAAGTTTGTCCTTCAGGAAAAACTACCAAATTGGTAGAATCGGTTTCTACTTCAATACTAAAGATAATTTGCTCGCCAATTTTTATAGAAGTAGAGTCTATTCCAGCATTTACTTTTGCTTGCTGTGCAAAAGACAAAAAAGGAAACAACAAGAAAAGCAGCAAACTTGCCGCCCCAAACTTAAATTTAGTTATTAAAGACTTTTCCTTCATTCTTTCTAGCCTCTTCTTTTAAAATAACCCAATAATTTCTTCACATAACTTTCGTCTACTCGGTTATTGATCACCCCGGCACCACTAAGCGTAAAACTTTCATTAAAATAAGCTGCGCGACCTCGATAATATTCGGCATAATTCCTTCTAACCGCTTTTGAACCGGTGTTTACCGTTACTAACTCTCCGGTTTCCTCATCCAACATTTGTACAAGGCCTAAATTAGGGATTTCCTCCTCAGCCGGGTCAAAAACCCTAATCCCGGTAACATCGTGTTTATTACCTGCAATCTTTAAGGTTTGCTGGTACTCATCGTCCATAAAATCAGAAAGCATAAAAACAATGGCCTTTTTCTTCATGACGTTAGAAAGATATTTTATGGCCGCCGCTATATCGGTTTTTTTAGATTGTGGTTTAAACTCTATTAACTCCCTTATAATTCGCAATACGTGATACCGCCCTTTTTTAGGCGGAATATAAAGCTCTATTTTATCAGAAAAAAGCATCAGCCCAATCTTATCGTTGTTTTGGGTGGCCGAAAAAGCCAAAGTGGCTGCAATTTCGGTAATAACCTCTTTTTTTAGCTGATTTTTTGTTCCGAAGAATTCAGAACCTGAAACATCTACCATAAGCATCATGGTAAGTTCACGTTCTTCTTCAAAAACCTTCACAAAAGGCTCGTTATAACGAGCGGTAACATTCCAGTCTATATTTCTAACATCGTCCCCAAACTGGTATTGTCTCACCTCACTAAAAGTCATTCCACGACCTTTAAAAGTAGAATGATATTCCCCGCCAAAAACGTGATCGCTCAAACGCCGGGTTTTTATTTCAATCTTTCTTACTTTTTTTAAGAGCTCTTTGGTATCCATTTTTTAGTGTGCAGTATGCTGTCTCAGTTTGCAGTATTCAATATAGATAAGTAGATGCAGTATACAAGTTAGTATTTAACAGTACAGCTACCAACGCAACTGGATACTGCTAACTTTTTTCTACGGAACTTCTATCTCGTTTACTATCTTGTTTACAATATCCTCTGAAGTAACATTTTCTGCTTCGGCCTCGTATGTGATTCCAATTCTATGGCGAAGTACATCTAAAACAACAGCTCGTACATCTTCGGGAATTACATACCCACGGCGCTTAATAAACGCATAGCATTTTGCAGCTCTGGCCAGGTTAATACTTCCCCTCGGGGAGGCACCAAAGCTTATTAGCGGTTTTAGATCTTTTAAATTATATTTTTCGGGATTACGGGTAGCAAAAATAATATCCAGGATATACTTTTCTATTTTTTCATCCATATACACTTCCCGCACCGTTTGCTGCGCACGCAAAATTTGCTCTATGCTTACCACAGGGTTCACCTTTGGAAATTCACCCTTTAAGTTGGCACGCATAATTAGTTGTTCGTCGTTAATTTCAGGATAGTCTATAACGGTTTTCAACATAAAACGGTCTACTTGCGCTTCAGGCAATGGGTAGGTACCTTCCTGCTCTACCGGGTTTTGGGTGGCCATTACTAAAAATGGTTTATCTAAGATAAATGTTTCTTCCCCAATAGTCACCTGTTTTTCCTGCATAGCTTCCAGCAAAGCCGATTGTACCTTGGCTGGAGCCCGGTTAATCTCATCAGCCAATACGAAATTGGCAAAAATGGGTCCTTTTTTAATACTAAAATCATTTAATTTCATGTTGTAGATTAGTGTTCCTACAACATCTGCCGGCAGAAGATCTGGTGTAAACTGAATTCTGCTAAAGCTACCGTGAACAGCCTTAGAAAGCGTATTGATAGCAAGTGTTTTGGCTAAACCGGGAACACCTTCAAGCAAAATATGGCCCTGCCCTAACAAACCAATAAGCAAGCGCTCCATCATGTGCTTTTGCCCAACTATTACCTTGTTTACTTCGGTATTTAGCAAATCTACAAAAGCGCTCTCCCTCTCAATTTTTTCATTTAAACTCGCTATATCTACAGAGGCGTTGTTATCTATCATTTTATTCGTATTAAAGACCTTAAATTCGTGTCGCAAATTGGAAAATTATTAGCGTATAGGCTGTTAATGTATGGTTAAAAAACAAAAAAGCGGCCTTTATTAGCCGCTCTTTTTTTAGATAGGAATAATTTTATCTATTCCAAATAAATTGTTTCAAGATCTACAGGAGTGTCTTCCTCTACTTTAACATTATCTATTGTTTTCACCTCCAAGCCAGTTTCAGCATCTGGAGTAACGGTTACTTTATAAGTTCCCGCGGGAACACCGTGTAATACAAAGTTTCCAGCTTCATCTGTATAAGCCGAAATGGTATAGCTTGCATTCTGGGCTTTTACTAAAGACTTTGTTTCGGTAGGATGTATTTCGCCCACAATAGAACCCGTATTGGCCATCGCCATCATTCTAATTACCGGTTTTAGAATATAACCTCCGTTTCCTGTGGTTACCACAGATTCATCTACATCAAAATCCAAAAGGTATTCATAGCTTTCCCCTGGCTCAAGCTCTTGCTCTACCTTTAATTTTAAACCAGACTGCTGTGCACTTGGGGTAGCCATAGGAATTTCTACTCCATCTACCACTACAGCATTATCGGGTCCTAAAATCAATCTTACCTGATCAAGGTAACCAGCCGGAATTTCTACATCGGCCAATAACTGAGAGACCCCTCCGGTTAATTGTAAAAGATCATAACGCCCTGCTTCTACGTTGGCAAGGCTTTCCCATTCAGCTTCCTCTTCACCAACAGGAGCTTCAGTTTTAATCATCACGTCCTGCACATCTACCCAAACCTGGTCGTAATCACCGGGAGCATCTGTCATTCTAAGGGTTAACTGGGCGTTTCCTTCTGCTCCTCCATTTTCATCATCATCGCTACAACTTGTAAATCCAAAGGCAACTACTGCTGCAAGCAATAAACTTTTTAACTTAAGGTTTTTCATTGTTTGTATCTTAATTAGGTTAATTAATTGTTTAGTGAGCAAAACGCAGCACATTGAAAGAAATTATATCTTAAACCTGAGATTAACTAAATTTAACACGACTTTAAACGACATGTTTAAAGTTAGGCTACTTACTTATAATTACTTTAGTGACTAAAAAAACCTACTAAGATAGCATTGATTACCAAAATGGCATGCTAAAAAACAAAAACGCGTCTAGGTGCATTAAAAGAGGGGGGATTTCAGGTTTTGCACAATAAAAATAACAGTCTAACAATGGCTATGTTACAATTGAAAAATATAATTTATGATATATATACTTACAAAAACTAATAAGGAAGGGAGCCTAACTTTTAGTAGAAACGACAAATAAATTATGATCAACAAACGGCTTTTAATAAAAAATCTACTTGCTCACAACGATGAGAACAGTTTTTATGACAAAAAACTGAAGCTTAATATTGGTGAGAAAGAAGGAAAAGCCAAATTCCTAAAACACGTTTGCGCCCTTTCTAATTCTAACCCCGAAAACAATTCTTATATCGTTATTGGCGTAAGAGATGAAGACAATAGTATTGTTGGCACTGATTTTTTTGACGATAGCAAAATTCAGAATCTCGTAAATGCCTATTTAAGCAATCCGCCTTTAATTTCTTACGAGAATATCCCTTTTCCGCACCTACCAGGTAAACTGGTTGTTGGACTGGTAAGTATTAGACCAAATCATGGAAAAATATGTTCGCTTAAAAAGAACATTTGGAAATATTATGGGGGTTCGGTCTTTTTTAGGGAAGGAAGCATTAGTATGCCCAAGGTTTTTGATGTAAAAATTAAAAATGTGAACTCGGAAATAGTTGCGGCCATAGAAAAACATTCCCACAACAATATTGAGTTAACCCTGGACGGAGTATTCGATTTTCTTCAAAAAAGAAAAGACTATAACGCTACTTATAAAGTTTTTAAAGAATATTTTGTGGTTTGTTGGGCCGGAAAAAAGATAAAATCACAAGACGAAACTTTTTACTCCAGGGTAGATATAGAGCTAATTAACGAACAGGTGAAATTGTTCTATTCAGATATGGACCAGGTAAGCATTAGCCTTTCTAACAACGAGTTTAAAATCCTTGAATATGTGCAGTTAGGCCTGCACGACAAGTATAAATTTTATCCGTTGGAAGAAGTTATTATAAACTTTAAAGATAATGTTAGTTACGATATTGAAAGTAAGCTTTTGTTTGAACCACCAAAGTTCGACAAAAAGACACTTTATCATATTTACAACACAAACAATAGCCTGGTTGAAAGACTAAAAAAGAAGCTTAAACTAAACAATCAACAAAAAAAAGACCTTAAAAATTTACCTTCCACCTATTTGCTATGTTATTTAAATAATTTTGAGCAAGCCATAGATAAGCTGGAAGAAGCAAAACCATATTTAAAAGAATACAGTCGGGAAGTTTATAATTACTATAAAGAAAGTATGCGAATTTTAAGAAAAGTAAAATACAATTAAAATGGGTAGAAATATTGCTATTGGAGACATTCACGGCGGGCTAAAAGCTTTAATACAACTACTGGAAAAAATAGAGGTAACCCCAAGCGATAAGTTAATATTTCTGGGCGATTATGTAGACGGCTGGAGCGATTCGGCCAACGTGGTTTCTTACCTTATAGATCTCGCAAAACAAAATACCTGTATTTTTTTACGCGGCAATCATGATGATCTTACTCATAGATGGCTGGAAACCGGGGAATTCAATAAAAAATGGCTGCAGCACGGCGGGCAATCCAGTATTGATGCGTACAGAGATTTTTCTTCAGAAGAAATAGAAACACATCTCAGGTTTTACAATCAGATGCTAAATTACTATATAGACAAGGAAAACAGGCTTTTTGTACATGCCGGGTTTACCAATCAACACGGCCCGGAACAGGAATACCACCAAACAGGATTTTATTGGGATAGAACTTTGTGGGAAATGGCACTCTCTATGGATGGGTCTATTAGCCCAAACGATACAAATTATCCAAAACGATTTCAAATTTTTGATGAAATTTTTATTGGACACACCCCGGTAACCAGAATCAATGAAACCACTCCCATAAAACGAGCCAGTGTTTGGAATTTAGATACCGGTGCTGCCTTTAAGGGCAAGCTCTCGGCTATGGAAGTAAATACAAAAGAAATTTGGCAAAGTGAACCTGTTTATAAATTTTATCCAAGTGAAAAAGGCAGAAATTAAGACGAATTTACCACAAAATGCCTTTTCTCTTTTTATCTTTGTAACTCTAGGATTTTAGGCTTTATTTGCAAGTAAAAATTTTTAAACAGCATATTTTAAATCCAATTCTTGCTTAAGAGTTGATTAATACCGGCAGAATTTTTAGATTTCTGCTTCAAAACAAACTGAAATGGCCCTCGACAATATTAGATTAGAAGTAATGAATACCGTTGAAAAACAGGTAGACGATTTCATTGAAAAATATCTTATTCCAGTAGAAGATATTTGGCAACCCACAGATCTTCTTCCAAACTTACAGGGAGAAAATTATATGGATCAAATTACCCAAATTAGGGAAGAAGCAAAAGAGCTTGAATACGATTTTTGGGTAGTTTTAGTGGCCGATATGGTTACCGAAGAAGCATTACCTACTTATGAGTCCTGGCTTATGGATATGGAAGGGGTAGAACAGCATGGGAAAATGCGCGGTGAGGAAAACGCCTGGTCTAAATGGGTTCGCCACTGGACCGGTGAAGAAAACCGCCACGGAGACACCCTAAATAAGTATCTCTACCTATCAGGAAGGGTAAATATGCGTGAGATTGAAAAGACCACACAGTATTTAATAAACGATGGTTTTGATATTGGTACCGGTCGCGATCCTTACAAAAACTTTGTATATACCAGTTTTCAGGAGCTAGCAACCAATATTTCTCACAAGCGAGTTGGGCAATTGGCTAAAAAGAAAGGCAATAAAATGCTGGGGAAAATGTGTAATATCATCGCAGGAGATGAGATGAGGCACTATATGGCCTATCGGGAATTCGTAAAAACAATTTTTGAACATGACCCCAGTGAAATGATGCTGGCTTTTCACGATATGATGAAGAAAAAAATAGTAATGCCGGCTCAATTTCTAAGAGAAAGCGGCCAGGGTATTGCCGAAGCTTTTGAAAATTTCTCGAACGCAGCACAAAGACTTGGCGTTTATACAACCTACGATTATATAGAAATCCTTGAAAAACTAAACGGTTATTGGGAGATAGATAAAATGCGCTCATTAACCGATGAGGCCGAAAAAGCAAGGGATTATTTGATGAAATTGCCAGACAGAATGCGAAGAATTGCAGGAAGAATGGCTATCCCGGAAGATCAATATACTTTTAAATGGGTAGAAGCCAACGGAAGGCTATAATCATTTGAAAAATTTATAAAATAGGAGGCTGTCTGAAAAATCAAAATCGTCATCCTGAATTTAGTTCAGAGCCTGCTCCGAAATTTATTCGGAGACCTAATATGTTGATAATCAAATGACATGTTAGAAGCTGAAACGAGTTCAGCTTGACGAAAATTGACTTTTAAGTAGTGGTCTATTACCAATTGGTAGAGTTGGAACGCAAATTTGTGGGCTTAATATTGGTTTGTTGGTAGGTTATTTATTTTCTTTCTAAAACTGTCGCTTATTGGCAATTAACTGTCTTAGGTTTTTTACTTTCTTTCGATTGTAACCCAAGATTTTTCGAATCCAATTGCTTTTAGAATCTTTTCCTTATCAAGTTTTTCCGGTTGTTTAATTTTAAGTATTAAAGTATGCGCAGGAACATTTTCGTGAATAGTAAATTGGGAGCCGTGAGGCTGCCATGTAAATCTTTTTGTATCTGCATTTTTTTCAAATCCTTCTAAATTACCTCTTGGATTCCATTTAAAATCATATAATTCTGGGTCATATCTAATAGTATCAAATTCGAAAACAGCAACTTGTGAAAGGTCATTTGATTTTACCAAAACTACTGTTCTTAAATGCTTGTATTTTTCTCTAATAGCAGAAACTCGTTCATTCCATATTTCTAAAACTTGTTCACCAATTATATTAGGATCAGCAGAGGTGTCAATTGTTCCACCATAAGAGTAAATTGGAGAATTTCTTCCAGAAATTAATCGAATTTGTTTTAAGTTTCTGAAATCTTTTACTCCAGATTTAACCGTTTTCGCACCCCAAGCTGTATTTCCCATAACCACATCATCTAAACCTACATTTGAAGGTTTCCATTCTGCTCCAATACAAATGGCAAATATTTGCTCCCATTCAGAGCCTTCTAATTCAGCTCTTCCCTTACTTGCAAGCAAATAAACTATTTCTTGACCAAGGATATAAGGGAATTCATTGTTAAAGTCATTTAGTGGATATGCCGCGATAGATTTATTTACTGTTCGTAGTTTGGGAGATTGTTTTTTACTCATTTAGCTGGGGTTATATTTTAAATCATATTCTCTTAAAACCGAAGTTTGATCTAATGAAGATGCAATGTAAGGTAAAAGCTTTTCTATAACCGCTTTGACCATATTAACTGGAACAGCATTTCCAGCTTGTTTTTTCGCTTGCCCATCACTTACAACGATTTTATAACTATCAGGAAATCCTTGTAATCGCAGCATTTCTCTTGGGGTCAATCTTCTCTCTCCGTTTACAAGTAAATAATTATACGAAGCTCCTGCTCTTAGAGCACAGGAATACGGATAAGAGCAAATATTTCCAGATTTATTTTCGTGCCAGATTGAAGGGTAATATGAAGATTTATGGCTTTCTTTTCTTTTTTTTCTTATGTAGTCAGAAGCAAGGTGTTTTTTGTCAACTTTTTTTTCTAAGATTTCATTTAATGGCTTGTAAGGCTTTATTGGGTCGGGATAAGTAAACATAATTGGTTCACGATGTCCTACAATTACAACTCTTTCTCTCTTTTGCGGTAATCCATAATCTAAAGCATTTAAAACACTATATTGAACCTGATAGCCCAAATCCTTTAAAGTTTGTAATATTACTTTTAAAGTTTTTCCTTTATCGTGGCCAACTAATTGTTTAACATTTTCAAGAATAAATGTTTTTGGTTTCTTTTCTTTAATTATTCGTGCAATGTCGAAAAATAGAGTTCCTCTTGTATCGTTTAAACCTTTTCTTTGCCCAATAATACTAAATGGTTGACAAGGAAAACCTGCGAAAAGTATATCGTGATCTGGAATATCTTTTTCATCAACTTTAGTTATATCTCCAAAGGGTCTATCTCCAAAATTCTCTTCATAAGAATCTTGACAAAATTTATCAATGTCGGATGAGAATACACATTGTGGTTGAATATCATTTTCCTCACAGGCTTCTTCAAATGCAATGCGAAAACCTCCAATTCCACAAAAGAGGTCTATAAATTTTAATTTTTCTCTATACATAGTTCCAAAGATATTTATAAAATAGGAGAATTGAATTTAAACTGTTTTTTTAGTTCACAAACTAATAAGAAAATTTCTCATAATTGTTGTAGTTAATTAGTGAAAATTTCTGCCGTTGCTGCCAACAATTCTGAGTATGGCTAGATGCGGGTTGGGTTACCAGGTTTTGTCTGCTTAAAATAAATTTAGCTAAAAATATTGAATTTCGATTAAGTATTTAGCCGCAATCATTAACGATTTAACACCTTAAAATCAACAATATAAGGTAATTAAAAATAAAACATTAACTTTAAAGAAGTCTACTAGGGCTTTTCATAGGATACATTGTTGCATAGTTATTTTTCATTAGCACTTTTAATCAGTTCGATTATTCTATGAAATTCAATTTCTTTTATTTTTTCGTCAGTTAAAACTGTTCCTGTCTCATCCAATATTTTCTTAAATTGTTTTTTCGTAAAATAATTTCCGTGAGCGCTTTCATTCCGACTCATCATTTTGTTATGGATATCTTCTGTGTCGATAAATAAAATTCTTTTTTTATTACCTTCTTCGTCTTTCCAATTTTTTCCCCATTTTAGTGATTCAGCGATTAAACCGCCTGCAAGTCCTCCACCATAAGTTTGGCTCGTTGATTTGAGAATATACGGTGAATTTTCGTCTATGATTATAGCACAATATTTTCCTTCGATGTCAAATTTGGCATAAGAACCCCAATGGTTCACATCGGTTGAATATCCCAAGTTGAAATAATGATCTTTATTGTATTCAATAGCCCAAGCTGAAATTCCATTTTTGCTTTTTTCACCAGTTTTTAAGTCAAATATTCCTTTTGTAGTTATGTGTTGATCGCTTTTGTCTTTTACCAAAATTCCTAATTCCTTTTCCATCGGTTGTTTGTTTAGGAAATCATTTGAATTTTCGTAAAGTTTGACTGGCTCCAAAGTATGTAATTCATTTAGTGGAAC
Organism: Salegentibacter maritimus; assembly: GCF_016236975.1. Taxonomy (NCBI): domain Bacteria; kingdom Pseudomonadati; phylum Bacteroidota; class Flavobacteriia; order Flavobacteriales; family Flavobacteriaceae; genus Salegentibacter; species Salegentibacter maritimus. The sequence goes on along the minus strand of NZ_JAEHNY010000008.1, from coordinate 150,940 downwards.
TTTCTGAACTCCGCAGGATGTTAGAATTAATAAGGCAAAAAATAAAATTGTATGTTTCATAAATGATTTAGGGTTGTGCTTTTTCATAATAGTGCAAAACTACTTTTATTGATTTTAATGCGATATAAAATCTTAGGCACGCTCTGCTTTCCATACTTTATAGGTAATCAGGTCTTTTTCAATTAGATTTAGACAGAACGCAATTACTGCCGCATCGTCCAAATACCCAACAATTGGAATAAAATCTGGGATTAGATCTAATGGTGAAAGCACGTATAGTAAAGCTCCTCCAATAGCCGCAACTACGTTAAAAGGGACTTCCCGGTAATTTCCGCTTGCGTAATCCCGTAATAAGTTAAAAAGTAATTGCGCATCATCTACATATCGCTGCAATTTCCCTTTACTTTCAAATTTAGATTTTATTTCCTCCTCATCTTCCAGCACCCCATGTACATCTTCCTCTTCAAAATTCTCCTGCCGTTTTTGATGTTCCTGTTTTATTGTTTCATCATCAATTTTACTCATTGCTCATCTTTTTTTGGATGACCCCAAAATATAAAAATATTATGGAAGGCCTATTTTTGAAAGTGCTAAAATCTGAGAAAAAAACCTCACAGCTTTTTAATGCTGTGAGGTTTTTTTGGTTTATAATTCCAATCAAGCTTGCTTCGTCATTCTGTCCCGAAGCATCGAGATTATTTCAGAAGTTAAGTCATTTTTATATATTTATTAGACCCTGAAACAAGTTCAGGGTGACGATTCTTTTATTAAATACTACAAATCAAATTTAATCCCTTGTGCCAAAGGCAGCTCGGTAGTATAATTAATTGTATTGGTTTGTCTTCTCATATATATTTTCCAGGCATCAGAACCGGATTCTCTGCCGCCCCCGGTTTCTTTTTCACCGCCAAAAGCTCCCCCAATTTCAGCACCTGAAGTTCCTATATTTACATTGGCGATCCCGCAATCTGAACCTTCTACCGAAAGAAAACGCTCTGCTTCCCTTAAATTGTTGGTCATTATTGCTGAAGAAAGCCCCTGCACTACCCCATTTTGCAATTCCAGGGCGTTAGAAACATCTCCAGAATATTTCATAATGTAGAGTACCGGCGCAAAAGTTTCGTGCTGCACAATCTCAAAATCATTTTTAGCTTCGGCAATTGCCGGTTTTACATAGCAACCGCTTTCATAACCTTCACCTTCCAGCACACCGCCTTCAACTAAAATCTTACCGCCTTCTTCAACTACTTTATCCAATGCGTTCTGGTAATTTTTCACAGCATCTTTATCAATAAGCGGCCCCACGTGATTATTTTCATCTAATGGGTTTCCAATACGCAGTTGCTTATAAGCTTTTACAATAGCATCTTTTACTTTATCGTAAATAGATTCGTGAATAATTAATCTTCTGGTAGATGTACAACGCTGCCCACAAGTACCCACAGCTCCAAAAACAGCACCGATTACCGTATTTTTAATATCGGCATCTGGGGTTACGATTATGGCGTTATTTCCTCCTAATTCAAGCAAAGATTTCCCCAACCTGGCGGCAACGGCCTGGGCAACTATTTTTCCCATTCTAATAGAACCCGTAGCCGAAATTAACGGCACCCGTTTATCGTTGGTCATCATTTCACCCACTTTATAATCGCCGGTGATCAATGAAGAAATCCCTGCCGGCACATTATTTTCAGCAAAAACTCGAGCAGCAATATTTTGACAGGCTACAGAAGTTAACGGAGTCTTTTCTGATCCTTTCCAAACGCAAGCATCTCCGCAAACCCAGGCTAAAGCAGTATTCCAGGACCAAACAGCAACGGGAAAATTAAACGCCGAAATAATTCCAACCACTCCAAGCGGATGGTATTGCTCGTACATTCTATGCCCCGGGCGTTCAGAATGCATGGTTAATCCGTGCAATTGGCGTGAAAGTCCAACTGCGAAATCACAGATATCTATCATTTCCTGAACTTCGCCCAAACCTTCCTGGTATGACTTTCCCATTTCGTAAGAAACCAATTTACCAAGAGGTTCTTTTAGCCTTCTTAATTCATCATTAAATTGGCGAACCACCTCTCCTCGCTGCGGTGCCGGCCAGGTACGCCATTCTTTAAAACCTGCAGTAGCTGTGCTAATTACCTTTTCATAATCTTCTTTGTTCGTGGCTTTTACTTTTCCAATAAGCGCACCATCTACCGGAGAATACGATTCAATCACATCACCGCTACTAAAAAAATCTTTTCCGGTAGAGGTTCCGTTGTTGGTTTCCTGCAATCCAAGATCATTTAAAGCTTGCTTAATTCCGAATTTTTCTGCTATTTCACTCATTAAGTTGTAAATTTTATCTGTTCTTTTGTGTGTTTACTGCTAAAATAACAAAATTAAAGACTATTCTGTATCAATCACAAATCTTTCATCTACCGGCATCACTTCGCCACAATTATCACAGGTACGCAACTTTTTACTTCCGTAGAAATGTTTAAAATGTTTTAAAAAATCGCGCTCAATATCATTTAACGGAAAATAAACTTCGTACAACTTATGGTTACACGCATCACAAAACCATAACAACCCATCTTTTGCATCTAGCTGTACACGTTTTCTTTCCACTACCAGACCAATAGACCCCTCTTTTCTAACCGGGGAATGCGGAACTTTTGCCGGATGCAAATACATATCTCCCGGCCCTAATTGCATTGTTTTCTTCTTTCCATCTTCCTGAATATGCACTTCAATTTCGCCCTCTAGCTGATAAAAAAGCTCTTCGGTCTCGTTATAATGGTAATCCTTGCGCGCATTTGGCCCGGCCACCACCATCACAATATAATCTTCAGATTCTTTATAAAGGTTTCGGTTACCAACCGGTGGCTTTAACGATTCTCGATTTTGCTCTATCCATTTATTAAGGTTAAAAGGTTTATTTACTGCCATGATTTTATAATTATATTGTTTAAAATTACAACTTAAAGCGCAAAAGAAAGGGCAATTTCCTTATCTTTTTGGGCGCCTTAAAGGGCTATTCGCTGCAATTCCTCGGCGCTTGTTGCGCCTGTGGGATTTACGCTGCTATCCCTGGCGCAAATACAAAATATACAAATGCCTACCTTGGAAGGAAAAATACCATTTTATGAAAAAAATCATTCTACTGTTTAGTTTATCACTTTTTTTAAGCTGCAATACCTCCACTAATAAGGAACCTGAAACGAAACAAACCAATAATACCGAAAAACAACAGGATTCCGTAGCGAATTTTGGCATCGTAATTCACGGGGGAGCAGGTACTATTCTAAAAGAAAATATGAGCGATTCCCTGGAGCAGGAATATAAAGCCAAGCTGGAAGAAGCCATAAGAACCGGCCATGAAATTTTAGCGAATGGCGGAACTGCCATTGAGGCTGTACAGCGAACTATAAATATCATGGAGAATTCACCACTTTTCAACGCCGGAAAAGGAGCGGTTTTCACTAACGAAGGTAAAAATGAGCTCGATGCTTCTATTATGGATGGGCAAACATTAAATGCCGGGGCAGTATCGGGAGTAACTACCGTGAAGAATCCTATAAATCTAGCCTGGGAAGTGATGGAAAACTCCGAACACGTCATGCTTTCGGGAAAAGGTGCCGAGCAATTTGCAACCGAACGCGGCCTGGAAATTGTAGATCCGGGTTATTTCTATACCGAAAACCGATTTAAAAGCCTGGAACGTTTAAAAGCAAAAAACACCGAAAAAACAGAACTGGACCACGATGGCAAGACCGCTTTTGTAGATCCATTTATTAAAGATTCAAAATTTGGGACGGTAGGTTGTGCCGCTTTAGATAAAAACGGTAACCTGGCCGCAGGAACCTCAACCGGGGGAATGACGAATAAGAAATGGGGGCGCATAGGCGATGCACCCATAATTGGAGCCGGCACCTATGCCAACAATAAAACCGCAGCGATTTCTGCAACCGGTTGGGGCGAGTTTTTTATTCTCGGTGTGGTAGCTTACGATATTTCTGCACTTATGGAATATAAAAAAATGAGTCTTGCACAGGCTGCAAAAGAAGTAATACAAAAAAAGAATCCGGAACTTGGAGGTAGTGGCGGGATTATCGCGATAGATCACCAGGGAAATGTTTCTATGGAATTTAATACTGCAGGCATGTACCGGGCTAAAATGAATAAAAATGGAAAATTAGAAATAGGAATTTATAAGAATTAAAATTAGCCAGTTTTTTGTTTTTATACCGGTACCAAAAAACCTATTGGCGTATTCCTGTAATCGCTGTGGCTTCTAACATTCATTGTAAACCTTTCCAAAAAATAAGGGTTTAATATAGAGTGAATTGTTTTAATCCTTTAACCTCAATTGAAAATGAATAGTAAATACAGCTTTTCCTTAATAATCCTTTTCACTTTTTATACGTTTCAGGGCTATTCCCAAAGATTGTCTCGCGATAAAATAAATGATACACTAGAAAAAATGCCTGTTTTTTCTATTCATAAGGATAATTATTTTATATCCGGCATCCCCACCAATAAAGAGGTCTCGTCAGAAACTGCCGATGCAAAATATCAAATTAGCTTTAAAGCCCTAATTACCAGAAATACCCTTCCTTTTGACACGCATTTGTTTCTTACCTATACCCAAAAGGCTTTTTGGAATATTTATAAATTTTCCAGTCCATTTAGAGAGATTAACTTTAAGCCCGGAATTGCGCTTGGCAAACCTATTTATAACCAAAACGATCATTTAGCCGGCATGGCATTCTTTCAAATAGAACACGAATCTAATGGTCGTGATAGCATCTATTCCAGAAGCTGGAATAAAGTTTCCCTGGGATATCATACAGCATTAAACGAAAGACTTCTTTTAAGCCTTAAGGCCTGGGTTCCTTTTAAATATGAAGATAATGCCGATTTAATGGAATATATAGGCTATGGAAAACTTAACCTCACTTACAACATTATACCCAACGAATTATATATAGATTTAATGTTGTTAAAAGGTACAAAAGACTGGAATGGTACGCTACAAACCCGTTTAATGTACAAACCATTTAATTCTTCAAACATCTATTTGATGCTGGAGTGGTTTAAAGGACATGCCGAAAGTCTCTTGAATTATCAGGAGAAACGTAGTATGATTCGCGCCGGATTCGTGCTAAAATCTAATGAATTAAACTTCCTTAAATCCTTGCCTGACGCGATTTAACAAATATTTAAAACTTATTGGTTCGGTTTATTCGGAACCAAATATTATTTTTGCAGCCTCAAATTCCAATAATGAATATTACAGAATTAGAAAAGCAAAAAAAGCGACTTATTGAAAAACTGGGCGTTCAATTAGAAAAAGAACACCAGTTAGCCCCAGTAGCGGCAAGAATTTTCTCTACGGCTATTATTACAGGAAAAAAGGGAATTACTTTTGACGAGCTTGTTACTAATTTAAACGCAGGTAAAAGTACTGTTTCTACGCATTTAGATCATTTACAGGCAACAAACCGTATGGAATACTACACAAAAGCCGGGGATCGCAAACGCTATTTTATTGTAAAACCAGATTTAATGTTGAATTACATTGATGAAATGACCGCCAAATGGGAAGCTCAAAAAACGGTTCACTTAGAGGTTTTGGAATATAAAACCCAAATGAACAAGCTGGATAATGAAGATAATTTTGACCTGGAATTTCAAAGAAGTTTACTCACTTTTCTGGAGGAAGCAATCGCAGCAGTAAATAAATTAAAAGAAAATATAAACAAATAACTAGATAAGCATAGCAATGAAAAAGATAATTTATTTTAGTCTCTTTATACTAAGTGCGGGAGTTTTTACTTCTTGCTCAGATGGCACCAAAGCACAACAAAGAGCCCAGGGGCCAAGGCCTTTTCCCGTAATAGGCGTACCTACTAAAACAGTTACCGGACACACTTCTTATCCAACAAGTATTGAAGGTGTTGTAAATAGTGAAGTACGTGCAAAGGTACCCGGATATGTCACCAATGTTTTGGTTGATGCCGGAGAAAAAGTTAAAAAGGGACAGCTCCTGTTTAAACTTGAAACCGAATCTTTATCTGGCGATGCCGAAGCTGCAAAGGCCAATGTAAATGCAGCCCGGGTAGAAGTAGAAAAACTAAAACCCCTTGTTGAAAAAAATATTATTAGTAAGGTACAGCTAGAGACTGCAAAAGCGAAACTTTCTCAGGCAGAGGCCAATTACAATAGTATTGCTGCCAGTATAGGATACGCCAATATTAAAAGTCCGGTAGATGGTTATGTAGGCAATATTAATTATAGAAATGGAGCCCTGGTCTCTCCAGGCGACCCTACTCCACTTACAACCGTTTCCCAAACCGATGAGGTTTACGCTTTCTTTTCTATGAATGAAAAAGATTATATGAGTTTTATTCAGGAAACTGCGGGAAATACTATTGCAGAAAAAATAGCCAATTTTCCTGAAGTTTCTTTAATCCTTGCTAACGGCGAGAAATATAACGAAACAGGTAAAATAGAAACTGTTTCGGGACAAATTGATCCTTCAACAGGTTCGGTTACTTTTAGAGCAAAATTCCCAAACCCCAACCAACTATTGTCCAACGGAAATAGCGGTAAGATTCGAATTCCAAAAACTTATAAAGATGTGCTCTTAATACCCGAACTTTCAAGTTTTGAACAACAAGGGAAAACCTATGTTTACAAAGTTCAGGGCGATAGCATTGCTGTTTCTACTACAATTAAAGAAACCGCAAGGGTAAATAATTTTATAGTTGTTGAATCAGGACTGGAAAATAACGATAAAATTGTTGCCCAGGGCGTTGCCAAATTGAGAAACAACACCCCTATAAAACCGCAAGAAATTCCTTTTGACAGTATTGCGAATTCCATTAATAGAGTATTTAAATAAGATTTTAAGATGCTAAAGAAATTTATAGAAAGACCGGTATTATCTACGGTTGTTTCCATTATAATAGTGATACTGGGTATTCTGGGAATCTCAACGCTTCCGGTAACCCAATATCCAGACATTGCTCCGCCAACCGTACAGGTTCGTGCAAACTTCCCCGGTGCCAACGCTCAAACGGTACTGGAAAGTGTTATTATTCCTATTGAAGAGCAAATTAATGGAGTTGAAGGAATGGATTACATTACCTCAACTGCCAGTAATAATGGTAGTGCCAGCATTCAGGTATTTTTTGAACAAGGTATTGACCCCGATATTGCCGCGGTAAACGTACAAAATAGGGTGTCCAGGGCCACTCCCTTACTTCCACAGGAGGTTACGCAATCTGGTGTTACCACTCAAAAAGAACAAACCAGTGCATTGATGTTCTTCACAGTACTTTCAGAAAATGAAGAATACGATGCCACTTTTATTCAAAACTATCTTAACATTAACGTTATTCCAGAATTACAACGTATTAAAGGAGTTGGTAATGTAAATGTTTTTGGATCTAAGAAATATGCCATGCGTATTTGGCTTCAGCCAGAAAAATTGGCGGCATACAATTTAATTCCTTCCGATGTTATTGGAGCTATAAATGAACAAAGCCAGGAAGCGGCTGCCGGTTCTCTGGGTCAAAACAATGCCGAGGCTTTCGAGTATGTACTGCGCTATAGCGGAAGGTATCAAAACGAAGACCAGTATAAAGATATCATCATTAAAGCACTTGATAATGGTCAATTTTTAAGGTTGGGTGATGTAGCAGAAGTTGAACTTGATGCTGAAGGCTACAATGTTATTGGATACACCAACGGAAAGCCGGGTGTGGCCATGGCAGTATACCAAACACCAGGTTCAAATGCCCAGGAAATTATTGAAAATATACACGATAAGCTGGAAGAAATGGAAAAGGAGTTTCCAACCGGCCTTTCGGTGTATATAAATTTTGATACCAACGAGTTCCTAACAGCCTCTATAGACAAGGTAATAGTTACTCTTATAGAAGCATTTATACTGGTATTTATTGTAGTATTTATATTCCTTCAGGATTTTAGGTCTACATTAATTCCGGCTATTGCCGTGCCGGTTTCCATAATAGGTACCTTCTTTTTCCTAAACCTTTTTGGATACTCCATAAACCTCTTAACGCTTTTTGCTCTCGTTCTCGCCATTGGTATTGTTGTGGATGATGCCATTGTGGTTGTAGAAGCCGTTCATGCAAAAATGGAAGAAGGGGCCAAAGATGCCTTAACCGGCACAAGAAAAGCTATGGACGAAATTACCGGAGCTATTATTTCTATTACACTTGTAATGGGTGCAGTTTTTATTCCGGTAACATTTATTACCGGGCCTACCGGAGTTTTCTATGAACAATTTGGGGTTACCCTTATTGTAGCCATTGCTATTTCTGCGGTAAACGCTTTAACTTTAAGTCCGGCACTATGTGCAATCTTCCTAAAACCACCCCGGGAAGATGAAGAGTATAAGAAAAAGAACTTTTTACAACGATTTTTCAGCTCTTTTAATACAGCTTTTAAAGTAACTACAGATAAGTATGTAAATTCACTATCCTTTCTAAATAGGCATAAATGGATTACAGGCCTTACGCTTGTAGCCTCGGTTGTGGCAATTATTTGGGCAGCTAAAACCACTCCAACTGGATTTGTTCCAGATGAAGACAGGGGGATATTGTTTGTAAATGTAGAATTACCGGCAGGAGCATCCCTGGATAGAACGGTAGGAATTACATCACAATTAGAAAAGAAAGCGCAGCAAATTGAAGGAGTTAAAGGTGTTTCTTTAGTAAATGGATTTAGTTTAATTGGTGGAGCAGGAAGTAACTTTGCGCTTGGTTTTGTTAAATTAGATAATTGGAGTGAGCGTGAAGAAGATCATCTCTCTGTAGAATCTATACAGGCACAGCTATTCCAAATTGGAGCTTCATTTACCGATGCAGAAATGCTATTCTTCTCCCCTCCCAGTATTCCAGGTTTTGGAGTTTCCGGAGGCTTTGAAGCAAAACTATTGGATAGATCGGGAGGTAGCTTCCAGGAACTGGATGAACAAACGCAAAATTATATCGCTGCCCTTTCACAAAGGCCAGAAATACAGTATGCACAAAGTTCTTTCAATACGAACTACCCACAATACGAGATGGAGCTAAATATCCCCAAAGCTAAAGAGGCCGGTGTAAGTATTTCTACCATATTCTCTACTTTACAAGGCTATATTGGAAGTATATACGCTGCAGACTTCTCTAGGTTTGGTAAACAATACCGTGTATATGTTCAGGCTTTCCCAGAAGATAGGGCAAGTACAGATGATCTAAACTCTCTTTATGTAAGGAACGAATCTGGAGAAATGGCTCCTTTAAGTGAATTTGTGAGTTTACAGCGAGTTTATGGGCCACAATCTGTAACAAGGTTTAACTTATTTAACTCGGCAACCATAAACGGTGCTCCGGCCCCTGGTTATTCCTCGGGAGACGCTATTGCTGCTGTTCAGGAAGTAAGTGCAGAATCTTTACCATCTAACTTCTCCATAGATTATGGCGGACTTACACGTGAAGAAATATCGGCTGGTTCCCAATCTACATTTATTTTAATTTTAAGTATTTTGTTTGTGTATTTTATTCTTGCAGCTCAATATGAAAGTTATCTTATTCCTTTTGCCGTTTTACTTTCGCTGCCTGTAGGAGTAATGGGTTCCTATTTGGTTACCAAATTTGCCGGACTTCAGGTAAATATTTACTTCCAAATTGCTTTGATTATGTTAATTGGATTGCTTGCTAAAAACGCAATTCTAATTATAGAATTTGCCATGCAACGAAGAAAAGCAGGGCTTTCTATTGTAAATGCCGCACTAGATGGTGCTAAGGTTAGGTTAAGACCAATTTTAATGACATCATTCGCATTTATTATTGGTTTACTGCCTTTGGTTTTTGCAGGCGGAACAGGAGCAGCTGGAAACCGTTCTATTGGTACAGGAGCTGTAGGAGGTTTATTGATAGGAACCCTTCTAGGTGTTTTTGTAATCCCTATTCTCTATATCATATTCCAATGGTTACAAGAAAAAATTTCGGGAGCACCGGAAGCAGCCCAAACAGAAAAGAAATCAATTTCTGAAAAAGTATAAAAATGAAAAAAAATAGAATATATAAATTGTTGCTAGCAGGAGCCGTACCATTTCTACTGGTTTCCTGCTTTGCAGCCAAGGAGTACGAACGTCCTGAATTGGAAGAAATTTCGGAAGAACTCTATAGAACAGATAAACTTCCGCAAGACTCTTTAAATATTGCGATGATTTCCTGGCAGGAGATTTTCACCGATCCTATTTTAAAAAGCCATATTGAAGAAGGGCTGGAAAACAATATTGATATTAGAATTGCTATTCAGCAAATGCTGGCAGCTGAAGCTTACGTAAAGCAAGGGAAAGCAAGTTATTTTCCAACCTTAAGCGCAGGGCCTTCTGTAAGTCACCAAATATTGTCCAGAAACAGTCAATTTGGTTCCTTTTTCAACGGAAACATCACGCAATATGATGTAACCGGGAACCTTTCCTGGGAAGCAGATATATGGGGGAAAATAAGAAGTAACGATCGGGCTTTTACTGCTGCTTATTTGCAAAGTGAAGCCGCCCATAAAGCGGTTAAAACACAGCTTATTGCCAGTATTGCCAGTAACTATTACCAGTTACTTAGCCTGGACGAACAACTTAGAATTTCAGAGCAAACTCTTGAATATAGAAAAAGCAGCCTTGAAACTACACAGGCTTTAAAAGAAGCCGGTAATGTTACCGAGGTTGGTGTACAACAAACCAAGGCACAGTTGCACACAGCCGAAGCTTTAGTGGTACAGCTTAAAAATCAAATTCGCTTGCTTGAAAACTCTTTTGCCATTCTGTTGGGCGAAGGGCCTCAGGATATAAAACGAAGTGAGTTATCAAGGCAACGTATTAACACTTCGCTTAATAGCGGTGTACCCTCTCAACTTCTTAGAAACAGGCCTGATGTAATTGCCGCAGAATATGGGCTTATTAACGCTTTTGAGCTTACCAATGCAGCACGGGCAAACTTCTACCCTTCTCTTAGGTTAACTGCCTCGGGAGGTTTCCAAAGTTTAGAGTTAGATAAATTATTAAATGCAAACTCTCTTTTTGCCAATTTAGGAGCGTCTTTATTACAACCTATCATTAACAAGAGGCAAATAAGAACTCAGTATGAAGTTTCCCAGGCTCAGCAACAACAAGCTTTGCTGAACTTTAAAAAAGCCATATTGGTAGCCGGTAGGGAAGTTTCTGATGCACTTTCTAATTACACTGCCAGTACAGAACGTATTGAAATACTAAATAATGAATATGAAGCCTATAATAAAGCTTCCGGATACTCAGAAGAACTGCTGAATAATGGTTTGGCCAATTATCTTGAAGTTTTAACCGCCAGAGAAAACGCATTAAATTCAAGGTTAAATTTAATTAATGCAGAGTACAATCAATTAAACGCAATAGTAAACCTATATAAAGCCCTTGGTGGAGGCTGGCAATAATTTTTTGAATTTTTGTTAATTGTTGAAAAGACAGTCACGGGATGAATTTCGTGGCTGTTTTTTGTTATAAAAACAATTTGGTTTCGACTAAAGCACGAAATTTAGTAGCTTTAAAAAAGCTTAATCCAAGACTTATGAAAAGTAATTTTAATGATATTATAAAAGGTGAAAAGGCCGTATTGGTCGACTTTCACGCAACCTGGTGTGGCCCCTGTAAAACGCTTGCGCCAATTCTAAAAGAAGTAAAAGCCGAACTAGGCGATACAGTAAAAATTGTAAAAATAGATGTAGATAAAAACCAGGAACTGGCAGGAAAATATCAGGTTCGTGGAGTTCCCACCATGATTCTATTTAAAAATGGCCAGCAACTTTGGAGACAATCTGGGGTATTGCAAAAGGCGGATATAATTGAAGTTATCAATTCAAAGTCATAATGTAAATCACAATACATCAATTTTAAATCAGGAAGGGAGTTACTATTCATAGTTACATCATTAAAAATCAAGCAAGTACTTCCTGGAATTCCGATGTTTTTTCAATCACACTTTTAGCAAATGGACATAGAGGGATTACTTTTAACTTATTTTCTTTTGCAAAATTTACCGTTGCCTGTACCAATTTCTTACCAACACCTTTTCCCTTAAACTCTGGGTTCACTTCGGTGTGATCTACTATAAATTTATTCTTTCCGGCCCAGGTGTATTCTATCTTCCCTGCTTGTTTCCCAGACTCTACAGCCTTAAAAAATCCTTTGGTAACTTCATCTATTTGCTCAATCTTCATACTTCAAATTTTTAAATTCAATTGATTAAAATTTAGTTTAATTTTCCGCCTTTGGCGGTCCACCACGGGTTAACCTCAACCTCCAGCCTACCAGCTTTCACCATTGGGTCCTGCCTGGCCAAACTATCGGCTTCCTCCAGGGTGGCGGTATTATAAACTGCAATTCCACGAATTTCCCCGTTACCGCCAAAAGGCCCCATTAAACTGGCATAGCCCTCACTAGCCATCTTGCTTAAATAGGCCAAATGCTCCTTTTGCAAACGAGCTAATTCGGTAGAATCCTGACTTCTATTTTCTCCGGTTTTTAGAAAAACCATATAATATTGTTGCATTAAATAGGTGGTGTCATCGGCTTTATACCTAAAGGTTTGATAGCCTTTTTGCTTTAGATCATTTTCTACGGAATCTATATTGATTTTAGATCTCTCCTCCACACCTTTTTCAACCCGCGGATAGCCACGTTTTTGTTTGGGTAGCTCGTTACAGGAAACCAGTAAAAGCGGTAATACGAATATGTATATTAATTTTCTCATAACGTGAGGACTACCAATTTTTAAAAGGCTTTTCACTTAACTGCGAATTGTAATATTTTACGTCTCCGGTAACTTCCTTTCCCAGCCAATCTGGCTTTTTAAAAGAATCGGCTTCTGTATTAAGTTCTATTTCGGCAACGATTAAACCTTCGTTATCTCCATAAAATTCGTCAATTTCAAACACAAACTCCCCGGCTTGGACCAAATACCGGGTTTTCTCTATAATACCCGGTTCACAAAGCTTAAAAAGAGCTTCAGCTTCTTTAATATCAATTTCCTTTTCCCATTCAAATCGGGATAATCCACTTTTCGAAGATTTTCCTTTAATCGTTAAAAAAGCGGTATCGTTGGTAATTCTTAGCCGAACCGTTCGCTGCGGATCTTTATTTAAAAACCCTTGTTTTATAAAGAAGTTCTTAAAAGCTTCTCTTTTAAAATCTTTTGAAGTGACAAGGTATTTACGTTCTATTTCCTGCATCTAATTTTTATGTGCTATGTTTTTAATTTCATCTGAAGGTATTCTTTGCACGTCCAATTCAGGTGAATTGGCAATGGCTACCATGGCTTTGGCAATACTTTCAGCTGAAATAGATTTATATTTTCGTAAAGTTCCAAGAAAAAACGGATTAATAAAATTCAGCATTATTTTTCCTATTTTTTCAAAACTCCTACTCTCCTTTCGCTCACCGGTAATAAGCGAAGGCTGCAATATATAGGTATTCTTAATTTGCTGCGCCAAGACTTCTTTTTCCATCTTCCCCTTGGTACGATTATAAAACACCCTACTTTTAGGATTGGCACCCAGCGCAGAAATTACAAGAAAAGTATCAATATTATTCTCTTTACTCAATTTCGCAGCGGTAATTGGAATTCCGCGATCTATCCGTGTATAGGTTTCGTGATCTGGTGTTTTACTTTTGGTGGTACCTATACAGCAAAAAACCTCATCTGCCTTAAATTTATCTTTATAATCTTCCAGTTTGAATAAGTCTATTAAATGTTCCTCAATTTTAGGGTGTTTTACTTCTACTGAGTTTCTTGAGAAAAGTTTAATCTTTTCATAGCGCTCGTCTTCCAGTAATTGCTGAAGTAAAATTCCTCCGGTAAGTCCGGTAGCTCCTAAAATTATTGCTGTTTTTGGCATTGTATTCTTTTTTTTAATTGGTTACTAATTTGTTTTGGCAACAATAATAGCTTTCGGTAAACTACCTCGGGGTATTAGACCCTTTGGCGGTGCCAATAAATAATATAAACAAAATAAGCCATCTCTACCTATGCCCTAACGAAACTTTAAGAAAGCATACCTGGTTAAAAGGGTGAAGGTTCACCTAAAATTAATTTTAAAAAGAAATTCCTGCCTGCACAGGAGATAAGTTTACCTATTCAATTTGCTGTCTCTTATATCACGACAAGTTGAAGTTTCACTAAATTTGTAAAGTGAGCCAAAAACTTCCCATTCGCAAAATTATTCATATAGACATGGATGCCTTCTACGCTTCGGTAGAACAACTGGACAATCCCGAATTACTAGGTAAGGCCATTGCTGTGGGCGGAACTTCAGAAAGAGGGGTTGTTAGTGCAGCAAGTTATGAAGCTCGCAAATATGGCGTAAAAAGCGCTATGAGCAGCGTAATTGCAAAACGCAACTGCCCGCATCTAATTTTTGTAAAAACCCGTTTTGACCGTTACCGCGAAATTTCGCAGCAAATTAGGGAGATATTTTATGAATATACAGATTTGGTGGAACCGCTTTCTTTAGACGAAGCTTACCTGGATGTTACCGAAAATAAGAAAGGAAATCCCAGCGCCAGCCTTATCGCGAAAGAAATTAGGGAGAAAATTAAAGAGAAAACAGGTTTAAATGCTTCGGCCGGGATCTCTATCAATAAGTTTATTGCGAAAGTCGCCAGTGATTTTAATAAACCAAACGGGCAAAAAACGGTGAACCCTGAGGAAGTTGAAGCCTTTTTAGAGGTTTTGGATATCAGGAAGTTTCATGGCGTGGGAAAAGTAACGGCCGAAAAAATGTATAAGCTGGGCATTTTTACCGGGAAAGACCTAAAAACCAAAAGCTTGGAATATCTAACCGAAAAATTTGGGAAAAGCGGTGCGCATTATTTTAACGTAGTTCGCGGAATTCATTTAAGCGAGGTCAAACCAAACCGCATACGAAAATCGTTGGGTGCCGAACGCACTTTTAATGAAAATATCTCTTCGGAAATCTTTATGTTGGAAAGGCTGGAAAATATCGCCGAAGAAATAGAACGCCGACTTAAAAAAAGTAAGGTTGCCGGTAAAACTATTACCCTAAAAATTAAGTACAGTGATTTTACCCAACAAACCCGCAGCAAGACCGTTTCATTTTATATTTCCAGCAAAGAATTAATCCTTGAAAACGCTAAAGAATTATTATATCAGGAAAAGATGAAAGATTCGGTTCGACTTTTGGGAATTTCGCTTTCCAATTTAAATACGGACAAGAACGAAAAGAAACCAAAGGAGGAAAAGAAAATAGAAGTGCAGTTAAAGTTTGAGTTTTAAAATTTCGTTTTGGACTGCATAAACCATCATTCCAAATACGAATAATGTAGAAACCTGTTTTCTAAATTTAGTAGTAAAAATTTACAGATTAAACTGTCTCGGGACATTATGCCCATTGTCGCTGTCAATACAAAAAGCCACGAATTCACTAATTATGTATTCGTGGCTTACTTTTTAAAATAGCTAGAACTTATTCTATCTCTGAAACCCTTAAGGTATTTACCATTCCTTTTTCACCTATAGGCATTGCTGCCAGGTTAATGGTAAAGTCGCCCGTTTCCACAAAAGATTTTTCTTTTGCAATTCGGTTAATATCTTCAATGGTCTCATCGGTACTTACAAACTTATCGTAATGGAAGGCCTTCACCCCCCAAAGTAAACTTAGTTGTGATAAGATTCTATTATTAGAGGTAAACACCAAAATATGTGCTTCGGGCCTCCAGGCAGAAATCTGGAAGGCTGTATAACCACTATTGGTTAGGGTACAAATAGCCTTTGCTTTTATTTCGTTGGCCATATGTGCCGCGTGGTAACAAACCGCCTTTGTAATATACCGCTTGGTACGTACGTGTGGCGGGTCGTGAGGAACTTTAATCAATGGCGAGTTCTCTACAGATACCAGAATTTGTGCCATTTTTTGAATTACCTGTACCGGGTATTGTCCTACCGAGGTTTCCCCACTAAGCATTACCGCATCAGCACCATCCATAACAGAGTTGGCCACGTCGTTTACCTCGGCCCTGGTTGGGGTAAGGCTGGTGATCATGGTTTCCATCATTTGTGTGGCAATAATTACCGGGATTCGGGCTTTTTTAGCCGTAAGTACTAATTTCTTTTGAATAAGAGGAACTTCCTGTGCAGGTATCTCTACACCTAAGTCTCCCCTGGCTACCATAAGACCATCACAATAGGCTACGATCTTATCTATATTGGCTACACCTTCAGGCTTTTCAATCTTAGCTACAATAGGTATTTTGTATTCACTATGCTTTTTAATTAACTCCTGAAGTTCCTTTAAATCTTCGGCGTGACGTACAAAAGATAGTGCTATCCAATCTACCTGCATCTCACAGGCAAAAATCGCATCTTTCACATCCTTTTCAGTCAATGCGGGGAGTGAGATGTTAGTGTTTGGAAGGTTCACCCCCTTTTTAGATTTTAAAGGTCCGCCCTGAATAACACGGGTTTTAACTTCATCTTTTTTATTAGAACTTAATACCTCAAAAATAAGTTTTCCGTCATCTAAAAGAATACGCTCTCCCGCTGATACATCTTGCGGAAAAGTCTCATAATTCATATAAACGCGTTCTGCAGTTCCCTTAAATTCTTTACCGGTTGCAAAAACAATTTCATCGCCTTCGGCAACAACCACTTCATCTTTCATTACCCCAACACGAAGTTTAGGGCCCTGTAGATCTCCCAAAATAGCGGCATTGTAACCTTTCTCCTTATTAAGGTCCCTAATCATTTGGATGCGTTCTTTTACATCATCATAATTGGCGTGGGAAAAATTAATTCTAAAAACATTTACTCCGGCCTGGAGCATTTTATCTAAAGTTTCTTTGGAACTAGTTGCCGGTCCCAGGGTAGCAACTATTTTAGTCTTCTTATTTGTTGGCATTATTCAAAAATTAAATTTTGTTTGGATTTCAGTAAATCTGTGTCAATTTTATAAACTGCTCTAACCGGTGGTATCTGGCTTATGGCATTAACAAGTAAATTGAGGTCTTTTTCACTAAGTTCTTCATCTATTTTAAGAAAGAAATCAACCTTCTTATACTCAGGCACCAGGTTTACCTGCAGGGGTCTAACTTCTTCTTCTTCAAACAATGAACCTGAACTTAATACTTTTTTGGATTCTCCTTTAAATTTGTTAGCCACCAGATGATAAGATCTAAAATTTTTTAGGTCTTTAAAAGAATAATGAGCATAAAAGGCTTTAACCTGTTTATGGTTAAAATCTAAATCCCTGCGCTCTCTCTTTAATTGAAGTTTAAGATACTTATTTAGCAAATAAGCCATCTTATAATCTTCTAAATCACCATAAAGTGCAATTAATCCAAAATCGTCTTCCTCAACATCTTCAAGCAGCGTTTTATGCAATTGCATAGCTTTTAATTTAAGGCTAAAGATAAGATTAAGATTGAGAAAAATGAAGCTTTATCTCTTCAAAACTTTACGATTACATACGAAAACGTTTTAGTTTATAGTAATTTTCATGATTTTAAGTAATTTTATTTTGAAGCGCGTAATAAGCTCTTTTTGCCGTTTTTTCTTCTGCCTTCTTTTTAGAAGTGGCTCTGGCCTTGGCCACCACCTTATCGTCTAACCTCAATTTTACGGCAAAATGTTTAACATCGTCATTGCCCGTATCTTCATAAACCTCAAAATCAAACTCTCGTTTTTCTTTTTGACACCATTCTATAAAAAGACTTTTGTAACTTATTACGCGGCCTTCCAATTGTTCTATATCAACATAAGGATCTATTACACGCTCGTATATAAAGCGTTTGCAATACTTATATCCCCTATCAAGATATATGGCGCCAATTAAAGCCTCAAATAAATTTCCATGAATATTAGAGCCAAATTGATTTTTAGGAATATTGGTTTGTACGTGGTCTATGAGCTTAAGGTCTTTGCCCAGCTCATTTAAATGCTTCCGGCTAACCACCTTAGAACGCATTTTGGTGAGGTAACCTTCATTGCCCCCGGGGACTGCTTTAAAAAGATGAGAAGCTATAACCGCACTTAATATGGCATCTCCCAGGAATTCCATACGTTCAAAGTTTATAGCATTACCCTTTTTATCTTTCATATTAAGGGAGCGGTGGGTAAACGCCTTCTCGTAATGAAGCAGGTTCTTGGGCCTAAAACCAAGTATTTTATGTAAAACCGAAAAAAAATTCCCGCCTTTACCAGAGCGGGAATTTAATATATTTCGAATAACACCCATAATATATTTGGTTATTCATCATACTTTTTAAATAAAACACAAGCGTTGTGCCCTCCAAACCCAAACGTATTACTCATAACAACTTTTACATCTCGTTTCTGAGCTTTGTTTAAAGTAAGGTTCAATTCAGGATCAATATTCTCATCTTTATGCTCGTGGTTAATAGTAGGTGGTACTATACCGTGTTGCATAGATAAAATTGCCGAAATAGCTTCTACCGCTCCGGCAGCACCCAGCAAATGCCCGGTCATTGATTTTGTTGAATTGATGTTTATTGTCTTGGCATGTTCACCAAACACTTTGCTTATAGCCTTCAATTCGGCCACATCTCCTAGAGGAGTAGAAGTTCCGTGCGTATTAATGGCGTCTACATCTTCAGGCTTCATACCTGCATTTCTTAGACAATTCTCCATAACCGCAACCACTCCATTTCCTTCAGGGTGAGGTGCCGTCATATGATAAGCATCAGAAGACAAACCTCCTCCAAGTACTTCTGCATAAATCTTAGCTCCTCTGGCTTTTGCGTGCTCATATTCTTCCAGAATAAGCGCCCCACTACCTTCTCCTAAAACAAAACCATCGCGGGTAGCATCAAAAGGTCTTGATGCCGTTTCCGGATTGTCGTTTTGGGTAGAAAGCGCATGCATAGCATTAAAACCACCCATACCGGCCAAAGTTACCGCTGCTTCAGAACCTCCAGATACAATAATATCACTATGCCCCAGCCTAATATTATTCAAGGCATCTATCATGGCGTTGGCCGCCGATGCACAGGCCGATACAGTAGTGTAATTTGCACCCATAAACCCATGACGAATAGAGATATTACCCGGGGCAATATCTGCAATCATCTTAGGAATAAAGAAAGGATTAAATCTTGGAGTACCATCCCCTTCAGCAAAATTTATAACTTCATTCTGAAATGTTTCCAATCCGCCAATTCCGGCCCCCCATATTACACCAACCCGATACTTATCTACGGTATCCAGGTTGATGCCGGAATCTTTTATGGCTTCGTCTGAAGCTACGATGGCATATTGGGCAAACCTGTCCAGCCTTCTTACTTCCTTGCGATCAAAGAAATCCAGCGGATCAAAATTTTTGAGTTCACAAGCGAATTTGGTCTTGAATTTTTCAGTATCGAAATAGGTAATAGGTGCACCACCACTTTTTCCAGCTACCAAAGCCTCCCAATATTCTTCAATATTGTTACCAATGGGGGTTAGGGCTCCTAGCCCCGTTACTACAACTCGCTTTAACTCCATATGGTCTATACTCTTTTTATTTTTTTGCGTCTTCAATATAAGAAATTGCCTGACCTACTGTGGCAATGTTCTCAGCCTGGTCATCAGGAATCTGGATGTCGAATTCTTTTTCGAATTCCATGATCAATTCCACAGTGTCCAATGAATCAGCACCCAGGTCGTTTGTGAAGCTCGCTTCATTAACTACCTCGTTCTCGTCAACACCTAATTTGTCAACGATAATCGCTTTTACTCTTGATGCAATGTCTGACATAATATTTTTATTTAAATTTTGATTAGGTGGCAAAAATAAAAAACTTTATTTTAAAACCGATTTTTACTTTAAAAATGTGGCTGTAATTTACATAAATTTCATTGAAAGGACTTAATTTTACACTCTAATAATTGTTAACAAGCTTATTTTGAGCACTCCAACCGATTTTAACCAAAAAAAAATAGTTGTATTTGCTTCCGGCTCCGGAACCAATGCCGAAAATATTATTAAATTTTTTAAAAACTCGCCTCATGCCAGTGTTGTAGCGGTCTTTTCCAATAAACGGTCGGCCAAAGTGCTGAAAAGAGCCCACAATTTAAATGTTAAGGCGCTTCATTTTGATAGGGACGCACTCTACAATAGTTATGATGTTCTGCATATTTTGGAAGATATAAATCCAGATTTAATTGTCTTAGCCGGATTTATGTGGATTTTTCCCCAGGACATTTTAAAAAGCTTTCCCGGTAAAATTATAAACATTCACCCTGCCCTGCTTCCAAAATATGGAGGAAAAGGTATGTATGGTATGAATGTGCATAAAGCCATTATTGAAAATAAGGAAAAAGAAAGCGGCATCAGCATTCATTTCGTAAATGAAAACTACGATGAAGGAGAAGTGATTTTTCAGGCTAAAACAAACATTTCAGAAGACGACACTCCTGAAACGCTTGCCGAAAAAATACACGAATTAGAATACAAGCATTTTCCGGAAATTATTCAACAATTACTTCAAAAGAAATCGCATTAATGCAAACAGCCCAGGTGCACATTTATACCGATGGTGCTGCAAGGGGAAATCCGGGCCCCGGTGGTTACGGCATTGTAATGGAATGGGTAGGAAAAAGCTATCGCAAGGAATTTGCAAAAGGCTTTAAACACACTACCAACAACAGGATGGAATTACTCGCGGTAATTGATGCTTTAAAAAAGCTAAAAAAGCCCGGCATTACAGCCATTGTTTTTACAGATTCAAAATATGTGGCCGATGCCGTAAACAAAAATTGGGTTTTTGGTTGGGAAAAGAAAAATTTTAAAGACCGAAAGAACGCCGATCTCTGGAAAGAACTTTTAAAAGAAATTCGAAAACACACTGTAAGTTTTAAATGGATAAAAGGACATAACAACCATCCACAAAATGAACGTTGTGATGCTTTAGCGGTAGCGGCCTCAAAAGAAAAAAAACTATTAATAGATGAAGGTTTTCAACAAAGTTAGATTCAACTTTATTTTTTGATAAGTTCCTTTAAAGCAAGCCCTAAAAGGCATTATTAAAAACCCAGGCGTATTTTCATACGGAATACTTGCTATTTAAATCGCTATTATCGGGTAATTTTGATTGAGCCCTTGAAAAACAAACTGTATATTTGCAGCACATTTTTTAAATAAAACTATGAGTAAATTACTGATTGTAGGCACTGTAGCCTTTGATGCTATTGAAACTCCATTTGGAAAAACCGATAAAATTCTTGGAGGCGCAGGAACCTATATTGGGCTTTCGGCTTCACAGTTTAATGTAGACAGCGCAGTAGTATCTGTTGTGGGAGACGATTTTCCACAAGAATATCTGGACCTGCTTACTAAAAACAATATAAATATAGACGGAATTGAAGTAGTTCCCGGTGGAAAAACTTTCTTTTGGAGCGGCCGGTACCATAACGACCTTAACTCCAGAGATACTTTAGACACACAACTAAATGTTCTGGCAGATTTTAAACCGGTAGTACCAGCTAACTATAAAGATGCCGAGATTGTAATGCTAGGCAACTTACATCCATTGGTTCAGCTTAGCGTTTTGGAACAACTAGAATCTCCAAAGTTGGCCATTCTTGACACCATGAATTTTTGGATGGACAATGCATTGGAAGACTTGATGAAAGTAATTAGCAAAGTAGATGTAATTACTATTAATGATGAAGAAGCCAGGCAACTTTCGGGAGAATACTCTTTAGCAAAAGCTGCTAAAAAAATCGCTGCCATGGGGCCTAAATATGTAGTGATAAAAAAAGGAGAACACGGCGCATTATTATTCCACGAAGAACAGGTATTTTTTGCTCCCGCCCTTCCTTTAGAAGAGGTTTTTGACCCTACAGGCGCCGGAGACACATTTGCAGGAGGCTTTGCAGGTTATCTTTCAAAGTCTGGCAATATTAGTTTTGAAAATATGAAAAACGCTATTATTTACGGGGCTAACCTTGCTTCTTTCTGTGTTGAAAAATTCGGCACCGAAAGAATGGAAGAGCTTTCAGGCAAAGAAGTTGATTCGCGCCTTGAAGAGTTCAAAAAATTAACTCAGTTTGAAATAGCATTAACCTAAACCTATGCCCTGAATTTTCAGGGCATTTTTTATATAAAACAGGATTCAAATCCTTTAATTATGAGTGACGCCTTAAAACACGAATGTGGGATTGCCCAAATACGATTGTTAAAACCGTTGGAGTATTATAAAGAAAAATATGGTACTGCCTTTTACGGAATAAACAAAATGTATTTAATGATGGAGAAGCAGCATAACCGCGGCCAGGATGGTGCCGGTTTTGCCAATATCAAGTTAAATACCGCTCCCGGAGATCGCTATATTAGTAGAATTAGATCTAACGAAGCCCAGCCAATTCAGGATATTTTTGAACAAATTAATGGCAGGATTAATGACGAAATCAAAGCCAATCCCGAATATGCCGATGATGTTGCCCTACAAAAGAAGAACATTCCTTATGTAGGTGAAGTTTACCTTGGGCACGTACGCTACGGAACTTTCGGGAAAAACAGTATTGAAAGTGTACACCCGTTCCTTAGACAAAACAACTGGATGCACCGTAATCTAATTGTGGCAGGAAACTTTAATATGACCAACGTAAACCAGCTTTTTAATAACCTGGTAGAACTTGGGCAGCACCCAAAAGAAAAAGCAGATACCGTTACCGTAATGGAAAAAATTGGCCATTTCCTGGACTCTGAAGTAGAAAAACTTTATAAAAAATTAAAAAAGCAAGGCTTTTCAAAAGTAGCTGCTTCCCCTCTTATCGCAGAGAAATTAAACCTCGCTAAAATTCTTAGAAAGTCTTCCAAAAACTGGGATGGTGGTTATGCGATGGCCGGGATGCTTGGTCACGGAGACTCTTTTGTTTTACGAGATCCCGCCGGAATAAGGCCTGCCTATTACTATAAAGACGACGAAGTGGTAGTTGTGGCTTCAGAAAGACCGGTAATTCAAACTGCCTTCAACGTAAATTTTGACGATGTACATGAGCTGCCTCCCGGAAATGCTATTATTACCAAAAAGAGTGGAGAGGTAAATATTAAGAAAATTCTAGAACCCTTAGAACGAAAAGCCTGTTCATTTGAGCGTATTTATTTTTCACGAGGAAGTGATGCCGAGATTTATAAAGAACGTAAAATGCTTGGGCGTTTACTGATGCCCGAAGTATTAAAGTCTATAAACCACGACACCATAAATACCGTTTTCTCTTTTATTCCAAATACAGCAGAAACAAGTTTCTATGGAATGGTGGAAGCCGCACAGGACGAACTTAACAAGCAAAAGAATGACGCTATTCTTGCCGAAAAAGAAACTTTAACCGATGCCAGATTGCAAGAAATCCTGGCTCATAGGTTACGTACCGAAAAAATTGCGATTAAAGACGTAAAGCTTAGAACTTTTATTACAGAAGACAGTAGCCGGGACGATCTTGTAGCCCACGTGTACGATGTAACTTATGGAGTGATTAAACCCGAAGACAGCCTGGTTATTATAGACGATAGCATTGTAAGGGGAACCACTTTAAAGAAAAGCATCATTAAAATGATGGACAGGTTAAACCCCAAACAAATTGTAGTAGTCTCTTCAGCACCGCAAATTCGCTATCCTGATTGTTATGGAATTGACATGGCACGCCTGGAAGGTCTTGTAGCTTTTAGAGCAGCACTAGAGCTTCTAAAAGATAACAACCAGTATGATATCGTAGAAAAAGTATATGAAAAATGTAAACTACAGGTGAACCTGGCCGATGAAGAAGTGAAAAATTTTGTAAAAGAAATTTACGAACCTTTTACTGATGAACAGATTTCAGATAAAATTTCAGAATTGCTTTGCGATACCGATGTAAATGCCAAGGTAAAAGTGATTTACCAAACTGTAGATAATTTACATAAGGCTTGCCCTAAAAATCTTGGAGATTGGTATTTTACAGGGAACTATCCAACCTTTGGAGGTAACCGGGTTGTGAATAGAGCTTTCATTAATTTTTATGAAGGTAACGAGGGTAGAGCCTACTAAATGCATTTTAACTAGTATTTCTGCCTTTCATCTAAAATGATTTCTAGCAGGACAAACTTTACATACATTAGCAGAACCATAAACATAAGTAGGTTAAGTTCATGGTAGATTTGGGGCAAAGAAAGGTGGATCTATGATCTGCCTTTTTTTATGCCCTTTGTATTTTCTAAAGCTTTCATCCAAAAAGTTTTTCCCACGATACAACGTACATAAAATTCATTTTTTCTTACAATTCCCCCTCACTATCAATACTTTAACAAGAAAATAGCCCTTTCATCTAAAAAACTTGTAATCAAGATTTATTCACTCTACTTTAGAATCACCATAACATAAGTAGGTTAAGTTCATGGTAGATTTGGGGCAAAAAAAGGTGGGTTTATTCCCGCCTTTTTTTATTGATAAAATTAAGTATACTACCTCAAGGTATTACAGCCTTTGGCGGCACCAATAAAAAAGGCCGCACTAATGGCGGCCTTTTTAATATTATAGAAATAACTATTTTTTATTTCTGTTTAGCATATCTGCTTCCAACTTCTTTCCAGTCAATAACATTAAAGAAAGCGTCAATATAATCTGGGCGACGGTTTTGGTAGTTTAGGTAATATGCGTGTTCCCAAACGTCCAATCCTAAGATAGGAGTTCCTCCACACCCAATTCCTGGCATTAAAGGGTTATCCTGATTTGGAGTAGAACAAATTTCTACTTTTCCGCCTTCATGAACACAAAGCCACGCCCATCCAGAACCAAATTGTCCTGCAGCTGCTTTAGAAAATTCATCTTTGAAAGCTTCAAAAGAACCGTAAGCGGCATCTATTGCTTTAGCAAGTTCGCCTTCTGGTTTTCCTCCACCATCTGGAGACATAATATCCCAAAACAACCTATGGTTATAAAAACCTCCACCGTTGTTTCTTACAGCATTATTCGATTTATCAAGATTTTCAAGGATATTTTCTATAGTCTTTCCTTCAAGGTCTGTACCTTCAATCGCAGCGTTTAATTTACTGGTATAACCTGCGTGGTGCTTCCCGTGGTGAATCTCCATGGTTTTCGCATCTATATGTGGTTCTAATGCATCAAAAGCATATTTTAACTTTGGTAACTCAAAAGCCATTTGAATATATTTTTTTAGTGATTAGTATTAAATTCGATCAAATTTAGGTATTAAGCGATTTAATCAAAACATTTTAGTGTTATAAAATACTTAAAAGCCTATATAAACCAACAAACATTTTTATTTTACCTTTAAAATTGAAAAAACTCACAAATACCAAATTCTTTTTTTGACAAACAATTTCACCATTTATAATGCCTCTGCAGGATCGGGAAAAACTTTCACCCTGGTCAAGGAATATTTACTTTTATTACTTAAAAGCGAAAAAAACGACGCTTATAGAAACATTTTGGCCATCACATTTACCAACAAGGCGGTAGATGAGATGAAGTCTAGAATTATTAGTAGCTTAAGAAGCTTTACTGACGAAGAGACGACTTCTGAAAATAATCCGCTCTTTAAAGCTGTTGCTAAAGAAACCGGGCTAACTGAGGTGTTACTTAAAGTTAAAGCTGCAAAAATCCTTAAAAGCATTATCCACAATTACGCGGCCTTTGAAGTATCTACCATAGATGGGTTTACCCACCGGGTTCTTAGAACTTTTGCCAAAGATCTAGGCTTACCTGTAAATTTTGAGATCGCACTTAATACGCGACAAATTCTTTTAGAGGCAGTAGATAAACTTATTGCCAAAGCTGGGACTCATAAAGATCTCACAAAGGTTCTGGTGGCTTTTGCCATCAATAAAACCGATGATGATAAAAGCTGGGATATTGCTAAAGATTTATTTGAAATTTCTGAATTGCTCATTGGGGAAAACCACCAGGAAGCCTTAAAAAAACTCAAAGGAAAAACTACTGAAGATTTTCAAAAATTCAAGGAAAAAATCAGTTTAGAAATTAAAAAAACCAAAGCTATTATTGCAGAAACCAGTTCAGAATTTTTTGAGCTTGTTGAAAGCAATAATATTGAAGAAAAAGACTTTAGTCGTGGTTTGGTTTATAAACACTTTGTAAAATTAAGAGATCAAAAAACTATAGATGGCTTTGAAAAAGCCTGGATGATAAAACTGGAAAGCGACCCCCTTTATGCTAAATCTAATAAAAATCAAGCTGTAAAAGATTCATTAGACGGTATTCAGCCACTTATTGTTAGCCTTTTTGAGCTTTCTAAAAGAGCTTATCTAAATCTTGATTTTCTAGAAGCCATCAAAAAGAACCTAACCCAACTTTCGCTACTCAATGCGATAAACCAGGAAGTAGAGCTTATAAAAAAAGAGCGAAACCTAATTCTTATTTCAGAATTCAATCCTAAAATTAGTGCCCAGGTTAAAGACCAGCCAGCTCCATTTATTTACGAAAGACTTGGGGAACGTTATCAAAACTATTTTATAGATGAATTTCAGGATACCTCACAGATGCAGTGGGAAAACCTTATCCCTCTAATAGACCATAAGCTTTCTTCAGAAAACGCGCAGGATTCTGCCAATGCCATGCTTGTAGGTGACGCTAAACAATCAATTTACAGGTGGCGCGGTGGAAAAGCCGAGCAATTTATAGACCTGTGTTTGGATACAAACCCCTTTAGTATAGAAAAGCAGGTAGAAAACCTTCCCAATAATTATCGCAGCGGAAGCCAAATTGTAAACTTCAACAATAGTTTATTTAATTATGCAGCGGGCACTTTACAAAACCCTTCTTACTCTAATTTATTCAAGGAAAGCAATCAAAGTCCGCAGGCAGGAGACTTTGGTTATGTAAACATCGATTTTATAGAGGCTGAAAATTCTACAGAAGAAGATGAGATCTATCCAGAAAAAATTCTGGAAATCATTCAAAACCTGGAGCATGAGAATTTTAAAAAAGGGGATATCTGCATCTTAACCCGTAAAAAGAAAGAAGGGGTTACGATTGCAAATTATTTAAGTGAACATAAAGTTCCGGTGGTTTCATCAGAAACTTTGCTTGTGGGGAATTCGCCGGAGGTAAATTTTATTGCTCATTTACTGGAATTCTCTCTAAATCCTAAAGACAACAACTTAAAACTTGAACTTTTTGATTTTCTTGCCAATTTTCTACAAATAGAAGACCGCTACCCTATTATTTCGGCTAATTTGCCAAAAGACGGAAAACTATTTTTTAATTGGTTAAAAGACTATAATATCAATTTTAACCTGGACGAAATACAGCAACTTTCTGTCTACGAAGCCGCCGAGTATATTATTAGATGTTTCTCACTTGTAAAGACTTCTAATGCTTATGTTCAGTTTTTTCTTGATTTTATCTTTGAAAGTACGCAAAAGGCTACTGCCGGAATAGCCGATTTTATTGATTTATGGAAACAGGAGGTAGAAAATTTAAGTATAGTGGTTCCTAAAGCTGAAGATGCTGTACAAATAATGACCATTCATAAATCTAAAGGCCTGGAGTTCCCGGTGGTAATTTACCCCTATGCAAATTCAGATTCCAAAAGCACACGAATGGATTCAGTTTGGCTTCCCATGGAACCACCTTTAGATGATATTCCTGTAAACTATTTAAGCGCAACAGACAAAATGCTAAATTGGGGTCCAAAGGCTTCAAACATTTACTCCAACTTAATTTATCAAAAAGAGCTGGATACACTAAATGTTCTGTATGTAGCCTGCACGCGTGCCTCGCAACAACTCTATCTTTTAAGCAAAAAGGAAATAGATGCAAAAGGCAATGAAAAAGCTCATAAGACATCAGGCTTATTAATTGGCTTTTTAAAAGAAATCGGAAAGTGGGATGTTAATAAAAACACCTATGAATTTGGGGAAATAGCAAATCCTGATACTTCAAAAGAAACAAATTCTAAAAATATTGTTTTAGAAAGTTTTTACTCTTCTGCAACACAAAATCAAGCGGTTAATATCGTTACGAAATCGGGAATGCTTTGGGACAGCAAACAAGAAGAAGCGATTGAAAAAGGAGAAATTTTACACGAGTTACTGGCAAAAATCAACTATAAAGAACAGGTTAAACCGGTTGTTGAACAGGCGGTAAATGAAGGTGTAATTACTAAAGATTCGGCAGAAAAAATAGAGGTCTTACTTTATGAAATCACCAATCATCCACAACTTTTATCATTTTATACCAAAGAAGCAAAAAATTATAATGAACGGGATATTTTAACTCCCGATGGCAAAAGGCTAAGACCAGATAGAATTAATTTTTCGGGAAATCAAGTGGACATTATAGATTACAAAACCGGGAAGTTTAATATTACCCACGAAAAACAAATTAATAATTATGCTAAGGTTTTGGAGGACATGGGTTATACGGTAAACAGTAAAAATCTTGTGTATACAAATAAAAGGCTAAATGTGCGCCTTGTATAAAAGAAATGTAAGTTTGTAAAAAAAATAGAATTATGTACGGATCGATAAAACAACATTTAGAAAAAGAACTCGAGCAAATTAAAGAAGACGGTCTTTTTAAAAAAGAACGAATAATTACCGGCCCTCAGGATGCGGTAATCAATATTTCTACCGGGCAGCAAGTGATTAATTTTTGCGCTAACAACTATTTAGGATTATCCTCCCACCCAGAGGTTATAAAAGCCGCAAAAGATACTATGGACAGTCACGGTTTTGGTATGTCTAGTGTTAGGTTTATTTGTGGAACCCAGGATATTCATAAAGAATTAGAACAAAAAATAGCCGATTTCTACGGAACAGAAGATACTATTCTTTATGCTGCTTGTTTTGACGCCAATGGCGGAATCTTTGAGCCACTTTTAACCAAAGAAGACGCGATAATTTCAGATTCACTAAACCATGCCTCTATTATTGATGGGGTACGTTTATGTAAAGCAGCCAGGTATCGCTATCAAAATGGTGATATGGCCGATTTGGAAAAACAACTTCAGGAAGCCAACGAAAAAGGTGCTCGCTTTAAAATTATTGTAACCGACGGTGTTTTCTCTATGGATGGCCTTGTAGCTCCATTAGACAAAATTTGTGACCTGGCCGATAAATATGACGCCCTGGTTATGATAGACGAATGCCATGCTACCGGGTTTATTGGTGAAAAAGGTATTGGTACCCTGGAGGAAAAAGGGGTTTTGGATAGAGTAGATATTATTACAGGAACCCTGGGTAAAGCCCTTGGTGGTGCAATGGGAGGCTACACCACCGCGAAAAAAGAAATCATAGAATTATTAAGACAACGTTCAAGACCCTATTTGTTCTCAAATTCACTGGCACCGGCCATTGTGGGCGCATCCCTCAAGGTTTTTGATATGTTGGAAAACGATAATACACTACGTGAAAAACTAAAAAGTAACACCAAATACTTCAAACAGGGAATTAAAGATGCAGGTTTCGATATTATTGATGGTGAAGCGGCTATAGTCCCTGTAATGTTATATGATGCCAAATTATCGCAAAAAATGGCCGATAGACTTCTGGAAGAAGGTATTTATGTAATTGGGTTCTTTTACCCGGTTGTTCCTAAAGAAAAAGCAAGAATTAGAGTACAACTATCGGCAGCGCATGAGCAGGAGCATTTAGATAAAGCTATTGAAGCATTTACAAGGGTTGGGAAAGAATTAGGAGTAATTTAAGAGATAGTGTTTTAGGGGGAAAACTGTAATGAAAATTTATCAAAAATAAAGGTCTACAATTCTTAAAAAGCTCTCAAAAAGCAGACTATCAAAGGGATTATTAAGAAAACTTTATTATTTTAAGCTTTGTTGATAAGCTTCAACGGTATACTTTTGTTAACAATTAACACTTAAAACTAAACTATTGAATATGAAACATCTTAGCAAAATTTTATTCGCTACAATGTTGGTTCTGGGTATCACTTCGGTGCAGGCACAGGATGCTAACAATCCCTGGGCTATTGGTGTCCAGACCAATGCGGTAGATTTTTACCCTACTGGTGAAGATGCTCCATTAGGAGGGACTTTCGACGAGTATTTTAATACAGGAGATCACTGGAATATTTTACCTTCTGTATCAAGATTATCTGTAGGACGCTATATTGGAAGCGGTTTCGTTTTTGAACTTGCGGGTTCTTTAAACCAAATTGAAAATTATGGTGATATGGGAGTTTCCCAAATGGCATACTATGCTGTTGATGGGTCTTTCAACTATAGCTTAAGAGCATTACTAAACGATGGTTGGATTGATCCTGTTGTTGGTATTGGTGGTGGTTACACTAACATTGCTGATAATGGTGATATTCCAATTTCAGGCCTTAGTGCAGCGACACTTAACGGTAAAGTAGGTTTAAACTTCTGGTTTAACGACAACATTGCCTTAACACTTGAATCAAACTACAAGCACGTTTTTGATAATGATGGTGCAACCCACTTTCAACACGCCGGTGGTATAAAATTCATGTTTGGTGGTACCGACTCTGATGGTGACGGAATCTACGACAAAGACGACGAATGTCCTGAAACTCCAGGCTTACCTGAATTTAACGGATGTCCTGATACTGACGGAGACGGTATTGAAGACCGTATGGATAACTGTCCCGATGAAGCTGGTTTAGCTGAATTTGACGGATGTCCTGATACTGATGGAGACGGAGTTCCAGATCCACAAGACGAATGTCCTGAAGAAGCTGGTTCTGTTGAAATGAACGGGTGTCCTGATGCCGATGGAGACGGAGTTGCCGATAACGAAGACGACTGTCCTAACGAAGCAGGTCCTGCTGAAAACAACGGATGTCCTTACGAAGATATGGATGGTGATGGTGTTTTAGATAAAGACGATGATTGTCCTGAAGTTGCTGGAACTGCAGCTAACAACGGATGTCCTGAGCCAGACGTAGAAGTTATTTCTGAATTGAATGAATATTCTAAAACTGTATTGTTCGACCTGAACAAAGCTACGATTAGAGACGATTCAGAAGAAGCACTTCAGTCTATTGCAGACATTATGAACGAATATCCTAACACAATTTTCCATATTGAAGGGCATACAGATAGTACCGGTAACGCCGATTATAACGAGAAACTTTCTCGTGAGCGTGCCGCATCAGTAGAAGCCTGGTTAGAAGAAAATGGTGTAGAAAGCAGCAGATTGACTTCTGAAGGTTATGGTGAATCAAGACCAATTGCTACTAACAGTACTGCCGCTGGAAGACAGGATAACCGTAGGGTTGAAATTTCTTTAGATAAGAATAAAGAAGTAAAAGATTCTGATTCTTCTATGGAATAAATAATCTTCCAATTAGATTGGATATTTATGTTACAAAAACGTCCCGGATTCCGGGGCGTTTTTTATTTTTATGCTATGGTATCTTTTATTTCAAAAGTTCTTAAAGAACTTATCTCTTCCGAAGAAAATATTTCAGAAATAACTTTTATACTTCCCAGCAAACGAGCGGGAAGCTTTTTACTTAAAGAACTTTCGGCATTAGGCATGTATCATATTTTTGCGCCCAAAGTTTATAGTATTGAAGAGTTTACCGAAATTATTTCGGAAGCAAAAACAGTAGATAATACAATAACCTTATTTGAGTTTTACAAGGTTTATAAATCAGTTACTCCCGAAGAGGCACAGGAAGATTTTGAAACCTTTACCGCCTGGGCCCAAAGCCTAATCCACGATTTTAATGAAATTGATCGCTACTTAATAGACCATAAGAGCTTCTTTAATTACCTGGCAGACATTCAGGACTTAAAACACTGGTCTATTCAGGAGCCCAAAACAGAGCTCATAAATAATTACCTGGCCTTCTGGAAAAGTTTGCCCACTTATTACGATGGACTAAAAAAGGAGTTACTTTCCCAAAATAACGCCTACCAGGGACTAATTTACCGGTTGGCTTCAGAAAAAATAATTGATTATGCTCAAAATCATCCCACTAAACACGTTTTCATTGGCTTTAACGCACTAAATACAGCAGAACAACAAATTGTTCAGCATTTACTTGAAAAAGATATAGCCGAAATCTATTGGGACCTCGACGAGGTTTTTGTTAAAGATCGGCAACATGATGCGTCCCTTTTTATAAATCAGTATTTGAAAGATTGGCCGGTTTACAAAAAAAGGAAGGCAAAGCTGCAGGTAAGTGAATATCACAAACCAAAAAAAATTCAACTTACCGGAATTCCTAAAAATGTTGGCCAGGCTAAATATTTGGGGGAATTACTGGCAGAATTAGACGAAGAAACCCTACAGGAAACCGCCGTGGTTTTGGGTCAGGAGGACCTTCTACTTCCAGTACTAAACAGTTTGCCGCCAAATGTAAAAGATTTGAATATTACCATGGGGTTCCCGCTTAAGAACGCACCCATAGCTTCCCTTTTTGATAAGTTATTTCAAATTCATCAACATACAGCTTCAGCCTATTATTATAAAGATGTTATTTCGGTAATCAATCATCCCGCCTTAAACGAAATACTAAAGCAACAAAACCGGAATTTTATAGAAAAAATTCAGTCAGAAAATACAGTAAACTTATCTTCCAAAGAAATTATAAATGCTTTTTCAGGTACCGCACAGTCTGTAGTAAAAGCTTGTTTTACAAACTGGGAGAATTCGCCTTCCAAAGCTCTGGAAGCTTTTCAGGAGATGATAAACCAGATTAAAAGTCATTTAAAGAGTAGCGGACGTAAGCTTGCCCTGGAATTTTTATACCATTTTCACGTGTTATTTAACAAACTGGAAAATTTAAATAAAGCCTATCCGCATTTAAAAAGTATTAGCTCACTTTACCAATTTTATAAAGAAACAATAAGCACTCAAAATTTGGATTTTCAGGGAAGACCCTTTAAAGGCCTACAACTTATGGGAATGCTGGAATTACGTGCGTTAGATTTTAAAAATATAATAGTTTGTTCGGTTAACGAAGGGGTTTTGCCCTCGGGAAAATCGGGGAGTTCTTTTATTCCATTCGATTTAAAACAAACTTATAAACTTCCAACATACAAAGAAAAAGATGCTGTTTATACATACCATTTCTACCGGCTTTTACAGCGGGCAGAAAACATACATTTGCTTTACAACACAGAAACCGACGGTTTAAACTCGGGCGAAAAGAGCAGGTTTCTCACGCAATTGGAAATTGAAAAACAGCCGGCACACCAGCTTAAACACACCACGGTAAGCCCCAAAGTACCGGCTATTAAAAATGAACTTCGCGAGATTAAGAAAACGCCCGAAATTATTGAGAAAATAAAATCGCTTGCTGCTTACGGTTTCTCACCTTCCGCCCTAACCTCATATATTAGAAACCCCCTGGATTTTTACCGACAGTACGTACTTGGCGTTCGAGACAGCCAGGAAGTAGAGGAAACGGTAGCCTATAACACCCTGGGCACTGTCGTGCACGATAGTTTAGAAAACTTCTACAAGCCCCTCGAGAATAAGTTTCTTACGGCACAGGATATTGAAGCTTTTAAAGCAAAAATTGAGAAAGAAATCGCGCTTCAGTTTAAAAAATCTTATTTAAACGGGCCGCTTAACCAGGGGAAAAACCTATTGATTTTTGAAGTGGCCAAACGCTATCTTCGTAATTTCTTAAATCAGGAACTGGAACGACTTAAAAATGAAGAAATTAAGATCTTAAAAATTGAGGAAAACTTAAGATCTGAAATTAAGATAGGGAAGCTTGATTTTCCGATATTTATGCGCGGAAAAGTAGATAGAGTAGAAAATACTAACGGTATTACCAGAATTATTGACTATAAAACGGGAAAGGTAACCCAGGATAAAATTGAAATTGTAGATTGGGAAGATCTCACTTCAGATTATGATAAATACAGCAAGAGTTTTCAGGTACTGGCATACACCAAAATGATACATGACCAGAATTCGCTGGATTTTCCAGTTGAAGCAGGGATAATTTCGTTTAAAAATTTAAAAAATGGGTTCCTGAAATTCGCAAAAAAAGATAAACCGAGAACAAAAAATAAAGAAACTGCTATAAATAAAGAAACACTGGATGCATTTGAAATGGAATTAAAAAAATTAATTACAGAAATTTGCGATCCACAGGTTCCTTTCAAGGAAAAAGAAATATAAATGTCTATGGAAATTACAAAAAGAACCAATCTGCAGATTGATGGAAAACATAATAAGCCGATCTTAATTGACCTGATTTTTAAGGACGATAAAAAACCAAAACCAATCGTTATTTTTTGCCACGGCTACAAAGGTTTTAAAGATTGGGGAGCCTGGAATAAAATGGGAGAATTTTATGCCGAAAAAGGTTATTTCTTTGTAAAATTTAATTTCTCCCACAATGGCACTTCGCCCGATAATCCCACCGAATTTTTAAATATAGAGGCTTTTGGAGACAACAACTATATTAAAGAGCTAGACGATTTACAAAGTGTTATAGACTGGGTTTTAACACCAGATTTTCAGGAAGCACAACAAATAGACGTAAAGAGCATCAATCTAATTGGGCATTCAAGGGGCGGTGGAATTGCGGTTATAAAAGCTGCCGAAGAAGAAAGGATTAATAAACTTATTACTTTTGCCGCTGTAAGTGACTTTGCCTCGCGTTTTCCAAAAGAAAAAGAGCTGGAGGCCTGGGAGAAAAAAGGTGTGCAATACATAACAAACACCCGCACAGGGCAGCAATTACCCCATCATTATCAGTTTTACAAAAATTTTAGGGAAAATAGGGAGCGGCTAAACATTAAAAAATCGGCTAAGAAATTAGACATTCCTCATTTCATTGCGCACGGTAGTAACGACACTACAGTTTCTATTGCAGATGCCGGGAATTTATTTGAATGGAGTGCAATTTCAAAATTGCTTTTAGTTGAAAATGCCGATCACGTTTTTGGTATTTCCCATCCGTGGAATAAAGATGAATTATCAAAAGAGTTTCAGCATGTTTTAAACAGGACATCAGAGTTTTTAGCTGCTAGCGTCCAGGACTTAAAAGATGAATATATAGATAATGATGAAGCCGACTCTTAGGCTTTTCTAAAGTATGTTTTCACCAAAAACGGTCTTGAATTAATTTTTAAGATCGTTTTTTTATAAATCGTCATTCTGAATTTAGTTTAGAATCTAAGATTTTGAAAAGCTAAACAAGTTAAAAGCTGAAAGAAGACCAGCTTGACGCCATGAGCCCTTCTAAGTCAACTTCCTTTTTTATGCTGAATTTAGATCTTCATGATGCAAGATCGGCAAGATCCAACAAGCTCTCGATATTTTAAAAATAAAAGTTTAGAAATAAAAAAACCACCGCGAAAAACGGTGGTTTTGTGGAGAATATCGGAGTCGAACCGATGACCTTTTGGCTGCCAGCCAAACGCTCTAGCCAGCTGAGCTAATCCCCCAATTGGAGAGCAAATGTAATAATTTTCTATAAATTTCAGCAAAGAACTTTTATTTATTATTATAATTAAGAAATGATTAGAAAAGCAAGCATAACCGACCTCTCCGAAATAAAAAGCTTAACCGAAGCCTGTGCCAAAGCGCTTCAGGAGCAAAATATACTTCAGTGGAACAAACATTATCCTTCCCGTGAAAAACTTCAAGCCGATATTCAGAATAAGGAATTATATGTTTTTGAGGAAGAAAAAGTTATTATTTCCATTATTGTGCTCACCCCAAAAATGGATAAGGTTTACCAGAATATTGATTGGCTTACCGAGACCGGCAACAACCTTTATGTGCATAGGCTCGCTACGCATCCGGCTTACTGGGGAAAAGCTTACGCCAGAAAAATGATGGATTTTGCCGAGGAATTTGCTATAAACAGGAACTATGATTCCATACGTTTAGATACATTTAGCAAGAACAAACGCAATCAGAAATTTTATGAAACCCGGGGGTATATAAAACTTGGGGACGTTTATTTTCCGCATAAAAATGAATATCCTTTTCACTGTTATGAAAAACCACTATCAAATCACATAGAAAAAACCGATAAAAACCCTTAAGAAATCAATTGTAAAATGAGGCTTTACAAGAAAGCATTCTATATTTGCCGATTATAAAGAATTGTTTTTTTTGGAATCTTCCGTTAGTTTTAAAAATATCAATCGAATTGCCATCCCCGCCATCATTGCCGGGATTGCCGAGCCGCTTATCTCACTCACTGATATTGCGGTTATTGGAAATGTAGAAAAAAACTCGGTTGAAGCCCTTGCTGCAGCGGGAATTGTGGGTTCATTTCTTTCGGCTATTATCTGGATTGTAGCACAAACCAAAACCGCTATTTCTGCAATTGTTTCACAACATTTAGGTGCAAACCGGCTCCACGCGGTAAAAACACTTATTCCCCAGACCATTTATTTCAATTTTGCGTTTAGTCTGGTGATTTATGCTACTACCGCTTTTTTTGCCGAAGCAATCTTTAGTGCCTATAATGCCGAAGGTTTGATCTTGCAATATTCTGAAGACTATTATCAAATTCGGGCTTTAGGGTACCCGTTAACTTTAGTAACCTTTGCCATTTTTGGTGTATTTCGCGGACTTCAAAATACACTTTGGGCAATGAAGTGCAGCCTTGTAGGCGCGGCTGTTAACGTTGGCCTGGACTTTCTTTTGGTTTACGGTATAGACGGCCTTATACCTCCCATGCATTTAAAAGGCGCTGCTTATGCCAGTCTTGCTGCGCAGGGGACCATGCTGGTAATGGCACTCTGGTTTTTCTTTAAAAAGACACCTTTCCACTTAAAGCTAAGTCTGAATATAAACCCCAGGCTAAAAGGTCTTTTGCTTATGGCTGCCAACCTCTTTGTAAGAACAGCCGCTTTAAATTTCGCAATATACCTGGCAAATGCCTATGCAACAGATTATGGGAAAAATTATATCGCAGCACAAAGTATTTTAATGAATATCTGGTTGTTTTTTAGCTTTTTTATAGATGGCTATGCCAATGCCGGAAACGCGATTGGCGGAAAATTACTGGGTGCCAGAGATTATAAAAATTTATGGGAACTCAGTAAGAAAATTAGCAAATACGCGGTTTTGATAGCCTTTATCCTTATGGCTGTTTGCGGACTTTTATACAATGAAATTGGCCTGGTTTTTAATAAAGACACAGCGGTATTGGCCATTTTCTCTTCGGTATTCTGGATCGTGTTATTAATGCAACCGGTAAATGCCATCGCCTTTATGTTCGATGGGATTTTTAAAGGTTTGGGCGAAGCAAAATACCTGCGAAACCTATTGCTTGTGGCCACGTTTTTGGGCTTTACCCCTGCCCTGTTAATTTCAGATTATTTTGGGCTACAACTCTATGGTATATGGATCGCATTTTTTGTTTGGATGCTTATTCGCAGTGCCGGACTGGTTATTAAATTCCGAAGGAAATATTTGCAAAAAGAAGTATGATTCAGTGGGTAGTCTCATTGGGCAGTTGGCTGTCTCAGTTTACAGTCTCAGTGGGCAGTCGCAGTGAGACTCAGGAAAATTTTGAAAAATCGCGGTGTTAAGATTTCAAAGCAGGGCTTTAGAATCTTTTTTAGCAGTATAAGGCTTGTTTGGGCGAACTAGGAAAATAAGCTTTTCCAGGGTTTTAATTAAATTACTGATGATCAATTTTTTAATGAATCATATCAATGTTAGAAGTAGGGTTTCTGTTCTAAAATTGAATTTTAAATTATTAAACTAAAAAGGATTATATCAATTCTAATCTTTCTAAATTTGAGTATTCAGCTAACTGAAAAATGAATTTATGGCAACCACACGAGAAAACGGAAGTTTATACACACATATAGAAAATGGGATTGCTCATTTAGAATTTGGTCATCCGGCCAGTAATTCTTTCCCTTCAGACTTATTAGAACGACTGGAGAAAGAGTTTTACAAACTATCGGAAGACCAGAGCGTAAAAATTATTTTATTAAAATCTGAAGGCGAAAAAGCCTTTTGCGCCGGTGCTTCTTTTGATGAGCTGGTAGCGATTGAAACTATGCAGGCAGGAAAATTGTTCTTTTCGGGCTTTGCCAAAGTTTTAAACGCTATGCGAAAATGTAAGAAACTTATCGTGGGCCGCATTCAGGGAAAAACAGTTGGCGGTGGCGTAGGCCTGGTTGCTGCCTGTGACTATGCTATGGCTACCGATGCGGCCGCAATAAAGCTTTCAGAAATTAGCATAGGTATTGGCCCCTTTGTAATTGCCCCGGCCGTAGAACGCAAAATTGGTGTGGGTGCATTGGGTGAACTAAGCCTGGCTGCCCACGAATGGAAAAACGCCTATTGGGCAAAAGATAAAGGTCTCTACGCCCGTGTTTTTGAAAACCTAAAAGATTTAGATAAAGAAATAGCCATTTTTACCGAAAAGTTGGCATCTTATAACCCCGAAGCCCTATATGAGATGAAGCAAATGCTTTGGAAAAATACAGATCACTGGGAGCAATTACTTCCGGAAAGAGCAGCAATATCGGGAGAATTAGTGCTTTCAGATTTTACAAAAAACGCTTTAGCCAAATATAAAAAGTAAATAGGCCAGGTAATTATAGTTCTAAATTAGCATCCTTATAACATATTTGCCGGCCGGAAAAACGTAAATTCCACTTTGAAAACAAGCTTATGAGTTTACTACAGGAACATTTACCAAAAGATAGAGACCCCAACAGCGAACAGGAATGGGGTTTTACCATTTGGGAGTTTATTATTGGCAACTGGCTGTATTTGCTGGGTATTTTACTTATTCTTGCCGTTTTCTTCTATGCGCGTTATAATTGGAGAAAAAGGCAACAGAAAAAACGTATGAACTAATGGGAGAAGATACCTGGGAATTTTTAAGCTTTTTAAGCGGAATGGGATTTTGGCTAATTTTAGCACTTGTTTTAATTGTTGTAGTGCTTTATAAGAAATTCAAGAATTAACCTCTTGTGGCCAATTTTCAACCAGAGATTAAATAAGGCTTTATTAGCACCGCCAAAGGGTATAATACCCCAAAGCTTGCTTCGAAATTAAAAAATAGTTTCAACTAATGCCCCGTGGGCTTTTCCAGAGGTAGTTTAGTTTAGAAAATAATTTGGGAGAATTTATTCTCGATTATCGGGTTTTTAACCATCCGGTTATACTCAACCTGGCAGTTTTTACCGGTTTTACCTCGTGTTCCATTAACTGGCTTTCAAAAATCACTACCCTACCCGGCATTGGATAAATAGCTTTGGCTACCTCCTCCCCATTTTCTTCGGAATAAATTACCAATTCCCCACCGTTTTCAGGTTTCCAATCTTCTTCGTTTAAATAACATACCAAAGAAAGTTTTCTCCTTCCATCATTTTGAAAGGTATCTAAATGCCGCTGGTAAAAAGTACCTTCGGGATAAAGCGCATAATGAAATTCCTTGGTTAAAATCCCCAAAAAGCAGGTTTTGTTTAAATAGGCTATTAATGAATTGATTTTATTAAAAAACAAATTTTCAGCCTCCCCTGCTTCGGCTTCATTGAGCCATAGAATAAAATCTCCCCGAATAGACTTCGCCACAATTTCGTTGGTTCTATTACCAATTGCAGCCTTTTTAAATTGGGATTCGTCAAATTTTAATTTTAATGCCCTTCGAAGCATCGCAACCTCTTCAGCATTAAAGAAATTATCTACAATGCTATAGTGATTTTCAACTAAATTGGTAATAATATTTTCGTAGAAAGGATTTTCTTTAAAATCCAGTTGTTCAAACAGTTCTAAATCAGTTTTGGTTTTCATTTTTTATAAAAAAAGCCTACAAATATACAACAGAAACTTAATTGTTTAGAAAAAAAATATAACGCTAAAAAACCCTTAACTTTGCCAAAAATAACGCAGAATGAGCAAGATTAGAATTACCAAACAGTTCTCTTTTGAAACCGGCCACGCCCTGTATGGTTATGATGGAAAATGCCGAAATGTTCACGGCCATAGTTATAAACTTAGTGTTTGTGTGATTGGGGAGCCAATTACCGATAAAGACAATGTAAAGTTTGGTATGGTGATAGATTTTGGGGACTTAAAAAAGATTGTAAAATCTGAAATTGTAGATCAGTTTGACCACGCAACGGTTTTCAATAAAAACACCCCCCACGTAGAGCTTGCCGGGGAATTAAAAAATAGAGGGCATCACGTAATCCTGGTAAATTACCAGCCTACCAGCGAAAATATGGTAGTGGATTTTGCTGAAAAGATTAAAAAGTATTTACCCGAGCATATAAAACTACATTCCCTAAAACTACAGGAAACCGAATCCAGTTTTGCTGAATGGTATGCAAGCGATCAATA
Organism: Salegentibacter maritimus; assembly: GCF_016236975.1. Taxonomy (NCBI): domain Bacteria; kingdom Pseudomonadati; phylum Bacteroidota; class Flavobacteriia; order Flavobacteriales; family Flavobacteriaceae; genus Salegentibacter; species Salegentibacter maritimus. Next base: position 110,653 of record NZ_JAEHNY010000008.1, on the reverse strand, counting down.
AGCCCCCAAACGCGAAGGGGAAGTAGACACAAGGTAGCTGTCTGAAAAGTTCTTAAAATCGTCATCCTGAATTTATTTCAGAGCCTGCCCCGATTCTTTATCGGGGATCTAACGTGTTGGTAATTAAAAACATCTTAGAAGCTGAAACAAGTTCAGCTTGACGAAACTAGACATTTAAGACAGCCTCGATAGGCTAATCTTCAAAAAAAGATTAAAACGGAAAGCTTAAAACACATAGACCTCACAGGTTTTAAAACCTGTGAGGTCTTTTAAAATATTTATATTTACAGCTTAGAATTATAATAAATGAATATCCCCGAAGGCAAAAAAGTTTATTTCTCCAGTGACAATCACCTGGGTGCACCTACCCAGGAAGAAAGCAAACCAAGGGAAATAAGGTTTGTAAAATGGCTGGATGAAATTAAAGAAGACGCTGCTGCCATATTTTTACTCGGAGATTTATTCGATTTTTGGTTTGAGTATAAACACGCTGTGCCTAAAGGTTTTGTGAGGGTTTTAGGAAAACTGGCCGAAATTAAAGACAGTGGTATTCCCGTATACTTCTTTGTAGGCAATCACGACTTATGGATGCACGATTATTTTGAAAAAGAATTAAATATCCCTGTATTTCATAAGCCACAGGAATTCACTTTTAACGATAAAACTTTTCTTGTGGGCCATGGGGACGGTTTGGGACCTGGGGATCACGGCTATAAGCGCATGAAGAAGGTATTTACCAATCCGTTTTCAAAATGGCTTTATCGATGGTTACATCCCGATTTAGGCATTCCGCTGGCACAATATTTTTCGGTAAAAAACAAGGCAATTTCGGGAAAGGAAGAGCAGGAGTTTTTAGGAGAAGAAAAAGAATGGCTTATTCAATATTGCCGTAGAAAATTAAAAGAAAAACATTACGATTACTTTCTGTTTGGTCACCGGCATTTACCCCTGGAAATAGATTTAAGCGGAAATTCTACCTATATCAACACCGGCGATTGGATAGACTTTTACACCTACGCGGTTTTTGATGGTGAGAAGACGGTTTTAAAGAAATTAAGTAATTGAAAAAAGCTTATTTTTAAATAGCGTTCTACGGTTTTGGAAATACTTTGTAAGGACTTATTATAATTGGGTGCTGACAGCACTTTATAAAAGTTGGGTTGTTTTTCGTAATACGATTTTTTTGGCTGGCCTATCGAAAATTTATTGTAAAATTTGAAGTGAAAATTCCGTAAAATTTTAGGCTGTTTGAGCCAAAAATGTTTTTTAGGCTTATACTAAATTTCATTGGCGAGTTCCTAAAATTTAGGGATTGAATGATAAATTTAGACAAAGTTTCGTAAGCCTAGAATTTTTTGTTTCTTTTCTGGGCAATGCAAAAAAGAAAAAACCATATTAAAAAGTTTAAAAATAAATTCTGTTCTAAAATTAATTCTTCCCACAGCCGTTTAAATAATCTTCCAGGTTTAACTTAAATAAAGTTCCCTCTATTAAATCTGAAATTTGTTCCAGCTCTATGGCACTTACCGCAAAATCCATTTTTTCAAGTGGAGATCTCAAAAGAATATTCCTACAGGATTTTTCTCTACTACAATTACCGCAATTATAATATTTAGCTGCCTGTATATTGCTGGAGAAGTGCTTAATTTCTTCGGGTAATAAATAAAAGCCCATATCTTTAAAAACCATCTGTACCCGTGCGGGATCGGCGTTTGGTAAGTTATTTTTCCACCTAAAGGAAATCCCCAATTTGTTATGATAAATTAAAGCTACATCTTCCATTTTAAAATATTTTTCTCGATAATCGAGATTAAAAAACTTTGAAACCAAGCTCAAAGTTCAACTATCATTTCCTAACCACTTACCTTATTTCCAGGAAGCTTAGTCAAATATAAAGTTTTTATTTAAAATGAATCTAAATAGAAGTAATTTATTCACTGATATCTTTTAATTTCAACTGAATGGAAACCTTCCCGTTCCATTCATTTTCATCTAAAGAATACACCGCCTTAAAAGTTTTCTTTTCTGAAATTGTCTCGAATTTCTCTCCCAGCCCAAAACCAATCATATCAAAAACGGGTTCTTTACCCCTTTGTTTTACCCGGCATTTTAAATGTGCTTCATCGGCACCCACACATTTGCCATAACCGGTATCACTAAGGTTTTGGGTCATAAAAACAGGACTCATATTACCCGGGCCAAAAGGAGCAAATTGCTTTAAAATTCTAAAGAATTTCGGAGTAATTTCATCCAGGTCAATTTCGGCATCTACAGCAATTTCGGGAGTTAGCAGCCGCCTATCTATAGTTTCAGAAACCACCGACTCGAATTTTACCTTAAAATTTTCATATTCCGAAGCTTCCAAAGTGAGTCCCGCTGCATATTTATGCCCGCCAAATTGTTCTATATGTTCTTTACAGGCCTCCAGGGCATTATACACATCAAATCCCTTCACCGAACGCGCTGAAGCAGCCAGCTTTTCCCCACTTTTGGTAAAAACCAGGGTGGGACGATAATAGGTTTCGGTTAAACGCGATGCTACTATCCCAATTACCCCTTTATGCCAAGATTCATGGTACACCACGGTACTATATCGTTCCTGCTCTTTTAAGTCCTCAATCTGGGCAAGTGCTTCCACGGTTATTGCTTTATCGGTATCCTTTCTTTCCGCATTAAAACTCTCTATCTCTGCGGCAAAATTCATAGCAGTAGCCTCATCTTCTTCGGTAAGTAAATTTACCGCATGCAAACCATGCTTCATTCTTCCGGCGGCATTTATACGCGGTGCAATAATAAACACCACATCGGTTATCGTGAGTTTATCCTTTTTAACCTGAGCTAAAATTGCTTTAAAACCCATTCTTGGGGCTACATTAATTACATTCAGCCCATGATAAGCCAGAATTCTGTTTTCCCCGGTAATAGGCACAATATCGGCACCAATGGCTGTAGCAACCAGATCTAAATAAGGCAATAAAACCTCAGGAGCTCCCCCTCTTTTAGTATTTAGGGCCTGAATTAATTTAAAACCAACCCCACAACCACAAAGTTCTTTATAGGGGTATTCACAATCTTCCCGTTTGGGATCCAAAACTGCCACAGCTTCGGGAATATGTTCTCCCGGCCGGTGGTGATCACAAATAATAAAATCTATTCCTTTTTCGGCCGCATAAGCTACTTTATCTATAGCTTTAATTCCACAATCAAGCGCGATAATTAGGGAGATATCATTATCGGCTGCAAAATCAATCCCGCAGTAGGAAACCCCGTAACCTTCGGTATATCTATCGGGAATATAGGTGGCGATATTTGCGGTAAGGGTTTTTAAGTAAGAAGCCATGAGGACTACACTGGTAGTCCCATCTACATCATAATCGCCATACACCATAATATTTTCCCCGGAAGCGATGGCCTGCTGAATTCGGTCTACCGCCAAATTCATGTCTTTCATCAGGTATGGATCGTGCAGGTCTTTCAGGCTGGGCCTAAAGAACTTTTTGGCGGCCTCAAAACTACAAATACCCCGCTGAACCAACAATGTTGCCACGGGTGTTTCTACCCCCAATTCTTCGGCTAATCTTTCAACTAATAAGGGGTCGGGTTTAGGTTTTATAGTCCAGCGCATTGTAATTTTTTCCCAAAAATACGTATTGTATTTCAATCAAAATAAGAGGGATTTCACTAAAACCGACTTCCAAAAAATTTCAGTAATTAATAATAATCCCTACTTTCACACTTCAGGATTTATAGATAAAATATGACCAAAATTATACAGGGACAGTACGTAGATATTCAAAACAGAAAGATTTTTCCTGCAGAAATCAGCATCGAAAACGGGAAAATCACAAAGATTGAAGAAAAGCAACACAATGTAAAAAGCTTTTTACTTCCCGGATTTATAGATGCACATATTCATATTGAAAGTTCTATGTTGGTCCCCACAGAGTTTGCCCGTCTGGCTGTAATTCACGGTACGGTAGCCACAGTTTCCGACCCGCATGAAATTGCCAATGTTTTAGGGAAAGAAGGCGTTAGGTTTATGATTGAAAACGGAAAGGAGAGTCCGTTGAAATTTAATTTTGGTGCGCCTTCCTGTGTGCCGGCAACCAGTTTTGAAACTTCGGGAGCGATTATTGATTCTGAAGCTATTAAAGATTTATTGGCCTTACCTGAAATAAAATATCTTGCCGAAATGATGAATTATCCCGGCGTAATTTTTAAAGATGAAGAAGTACTTAAGAAAATTGCCTGGGCCAAACATTTTCAAAAACCCGTTGATGGGCATGCGCCCGGTTTACGCGGCGACGATGCCAAAAAATATGCTGAAGCGGGTATCTCTACAGATCATGAATGCTATACCGCAGAAGAAGCAGCCGAAAAGCTTGGCTTAGGCATGAAAGTGATTATTCGTGAAGGTAGTGCCGCCAAAAATTTTGAAGCGCTTATAGGTTTGCTTCCCGAACATTATAAAAATATGATGTTTTGCTCTGATGATAAACATCCAGACGACCTGATTTTAGGGCATATTAACCAGCTTTGTGCAAGAGCAGTTGCCAAAGGAATTGATGTTTTTAAAGTACTGAAAGTTGCCTGTATTAATCCGGTGAATCATTATAATTTGGAAGTTGGACAACTAAGAATAGACGATCCAGCCGATTTTATTGTGGTAAATGACCTAACCAGCTTTGAAGTTTTACAAACTTATATCAGCGGTAAGTTAGTTGCTGAAAACGGTAACTCTCACATCAAATCTTCTGCCTTTGAAAAGCCGAATAATTTTAATACTTCCTCTAAAAACCCGGAAGATTTTAAAATAAAAGCCGCTGGAGATATTATAAAAGTAATCGAAGCCCTGGATGGAGAACTTATTACTAATAAAATTCAGCAGAAAGCTTTAGAAAAGAAGGGGGAACTAATTTCAGATATTGAACAGGATATTTTAAAGATAACGGTGGTTAACCGGTATGAAGACAAAGCTCCTGCGGTAGCGTTTATAAAGAATTTCGGGTTGAAAAAAGGAGCCATCGCCAGCTCGGTTGCGCACGATTCGCATAATATTATCGCGGTGGGAACTTCAGACGAAGAGATTTGCAATGCGGTAAACCTCATCATTGAAAATAAAGGCGGAATTTGTAGCGTGAATGAAAATGATCAAAAAGTTCTACCGCTACCAATTGCCGGAATTATTAGCGATAAAGATGGCTGGGAAACCGGCAAATTATACCAGGAAATAGATAAAATGGCCAAAGAATTGGGCAGTACTCTAAAAGCTCCTTTTATGACGCTTTCCTTTATGGCTCTTTTGGTAATTCCCGATCTAAAACTTTCGGACAAAGGCTTGTTTAGCGGGAAAAAGTTTGATTTTGTTGATTTACAGAAAATTTAAATCCTGGTAACAAGATTACTCTAAGCAATAATATCCCGGATCCTGTTTTGTAATTTAGGGACTACTTCTTCCTCAAACCAGGGGTTTTTAGTGCGCCAAAACCGGTTTACCGGCGAAGGATGTGGTAAACACCAATAATTGGGCAAAAAATCCCGGTAAGCCTTTACTTTTTGGGTAAGGTTTAAATCGTCGGGCAGGTAATAATTTGTTGCATAGGCTCCAATAAGAATTGTAAGTTCTATATTTTTTAATTCTGAAAGTATAGTATTGTGCCACATAGGTGCACATTCCTTTCGGGGTGGTGCATCTCCGGTTTTAGCTTTTCCGGGATAACAAAAGCCCATAGGCAGAATGGCAAAGTTATTAGGCTGGTAAAAAGTATTTTCGTTTACCCCCAACCATTCCCGAAGCTTTTTTCCGCTTTGATCATTCCAGGCAACCCCGGTTTGATGCACTATTCTACCCGGCGCCTGACTAATTAAAACGATTTTAGAATTTTTAGTGGCATTTACGATAGGCTTTGCCCCAAGCGGTAAATGCTTTTCACAAAATTTACAATTCCGGGCTTCTTTTAGCAGTTGTTGCATTAAGATTTCCCCTTTACCACAATAACAATTTCACCTTTAGGAGGTTTATTTGTATAATGTTCAAGCACCTCGGTGGCTGTACCGCGAATGGTTTCTTCGTGCAGTTTGGTAATTTCCCTTGAAACCGAAACCGGCCTGTCCTGGCCAAAATATTCTGAAAAATGCTTTAGTGTTTTTAGTAATTTATGGGGTGACTCATAAAAAATCATGGTACGGGTTTCTTCTGCCAATAAATTTAAACGGGTTTGCCGGCCCTTTTTTACCGGTAAAAATCCTTCAAAAATAAATTTATCGTTAGGGAAACCGCTGTTTACCAGCGCCGGGACAAAAGCTGTTGCCCCGGGTAAACAATCTACCTCTATACCTGCTTCCACACAGGCCCGTGTTAATAAAAATCCCGGGTCTGAAATAGCGGGCGTACCGGCATCGCTAATTAATGCTATGTCTTCTCCACTCTTAATCCGGTCAACAATATGATTTACGGTTTTATGCTCGTTATGCATATGGTGACTTTGCATAGGCGTACCAATATCAAAATGCTTTAGAAGTTTACCACTATTTCGGGTGTCTTCCGCAAGTATGGTATCAACCTCCTTTAGCACTTTTACAGCCCTAAAAGTCATATCGTCTAAATTTCCTATTGGAGTCGGCACCAGGAACAATTTTGCCATTAAAACAGTTTTAATTACTGAACTTATTCTCTATTTTGGCCAAAAACCGCTCTTCATAATCTTCTTTTCCCTCCCAGTGGTTATAATCTGGCTTCACTACCAATTGGATGAATTTTTGAGCTTCCTCTAGAGAGCTAAAGGTATTTAATTGGGAAATTACCCGATTGTAATCTGAAGTATTTCCATCAAAAAGATTTTTTATAAATGCGAGACGTTCGTTAAGGCCAATATTAATTCCTTTTTTCAACCTGTCGTTTACCGATTTAGGCCTTTGGTCTTTTTGTTTGTTATTTAAAGGAGTAAAATCTGGAAGGTTATCATAATCTACCCCAATATTTCTAAAATCGTTTTTAGGCGCCTGGGGTTTAGGTTTTGATTGCTCTTCTATATCCATTTGAAGAGATTGTTGTGCCGGAGGGGCCTGTGGTTTAGGGTTTTCCTGTTCTATAAGTTCATCTACACGCTCAGATTCCGCAGGCATTTGTGCAACTATATCTTTTATTTTTTCTGTATTAGGTTCGGTAATGGCATCGGCATCCTTTCGGTATTCTGTTCCATCTGGCGCATAATCGTCCCTTTGATACTGCATTGGTTCTTTCTGCTCGGGCTTCTTCTCTATTTTAGGGCTCGGAACTTCCTCAGGAGTTTCAAGTGCCTCGAGGTTTTGTTCCATAAAATTCAATATAGAAAGCTGCTCATATAAGCTCGCTGCCTTTAATTTAAGGGCTTTGGTATCTAACTTTTCCTTTTCCGAAATTATTTCTTCGGCAAGCTCTACTAAGCTTTTTTTAAGTCTGTTTTTCATCTTTTTAGCAATATTTATAAACCCAATTTTATCTACAATAACTCAAATATCCATAAAATCACCTAGGAGAAACCTATAAAGTTTTAAATAGGAAAACTTACGAGTTCCAAGCCTCCCAGGAGTATTTACGCACCAACCAACAGCTAATATAGCTGCAAAAAAAGTGCCTTACTCATTAAACTCCCCCAGCAGTCCTTAACTTTTACCTTTATTCGGGATTATTGATTTCTCTTTGCAATACTTAGCTCCCCGGTTTTAATCGGGCTCGTATAGCCCACTTTAATAACTTTAGTAATTACGAGCCGCTAACAGCTTGTATTTTTAATAAATTTGTTCCAACTTTATCAAAAAGGGCAAGTTCCCATTTCGATTTGAAAATTACAAAATGTTTCTCGAAAATACAGTAAATCACGAAGAGCAATTTGGATGGATTGAGGTTATTTGCGGTAGTATGTTCTCGGGCAAGACCGAAGAACTGATTCGCCGTTTAAAAAGGGCCCAGTTTGCCAAACAAACCGTAGAGATCTTTAAACCTGCCATAGACACCCGTTACGACGAGGAAATGGTGGTCTCTCACGATTCTAATGAAATTAGGTCTACTCCCGTGCCTTCGGCTTCCAACATTAGGATTCTGGCCGATGGCTGCGACGTGATAGGTATAGATGAAGCCCAGTTTTTTGACGATGAGATTGTAACGGTTTGTAACGATCTTGCCAATAGGGGAATTCGGGTAATTGTAGCAGGATTGGATATGGATTTTAAAGGAAACCCCTTTGGCCCTATGCCCTATCTTATGGCCACGGCAGAATATGTTACCAAAGTACATGCCGTTTGTACCCATACCGGAAACCTGGCTCAATTTAGTTACAGAAAAGCAATTAATGACGATTTGGTTTTTCTTGGGGAGAATGAAGAGTACGAACCTTTAAGCCGTGCTGCTTATTATAAGGCTATGCTTAAAGAAAGAGTGAATAAGTTTGATGTGAAAGATGCCGAAGAATTACAAGCTAAATTAAAGAATAAAAATGCCTAAAGCCGAAGAAACCGTTCTGGAAATAGACCTTAACGCCTTAGCTCATAATTTTAAAACGATAAAATCCCAGCTAAAACCGGGTGTTAAATTTATGTCGGTTATTAAGGCTTTTGCCTATGGTCATGATGCTGATACCATAGCCCTAAAATTGGAGAGTTTAGGTACCGATTATTTTGCGGTTGCCTATACAGAAGAGGGAGTTAGGCTTAGAAAAGCAGGAATTACTTCACCTATTTTAATATTAAATCCGCAACCTGTAAATTATCCGCAAATTATTGAACACTGCCTGGAGCCTAATTTATATAGCGCCAGAACACTTCAGCTTTTTATAGAATTAGCTGAAAAACAAAAGCAACACAACTATCCGGTACATATAAAGTTTAACACGGGTATGAATAGGCTTGGTTTTACCGAGGCTAACTACCACCATATTACCGAAAGTTTAAGGCGCACACAATCTGTTAAAGTAGTTTCGGCATTTACTCATTTAGCAGCCAGCGAAAACTGGAAAGAAAGGGAATTCACCCTTTCTCAAATTTATAAATTCAAAGAACTGGCAGGCAAACTTATACAGGATATTGGCTACGAACCCTTATTGCACCTTTGTAATACCTCAGCGATTTTCAACTATCCTTCTGCTGCTTTTTCTATGGTAAGAAGCGGCCTGGGACTTTATGGCTTTGCCAACGATGAAAACCTCAACAAAAAACTTAAACCTGTTGCCACTTTTAAAACTATTATTTCTCAGATTCAATATTTAGAAAAAGGCAATACGGTAGGTTATGGGCGAGCTTTTAAAGCAGAGAAAACTGGAAAAACCGCTACCCTGCCCGTAGGCCATGCAGACGGCATAAAACGTATTTATGGCCATAAAAAAGCTGGAGTTTTTATAAACGAACAGTACGCTCCTATTGTAGGTACTGTATGTATGGACAGTATTATGGTAGATATTACAGGTATTGACTGTAATGAAGGTGATGAAGTAATTATTTTTGGTGGCCCACAGCAGGCTAGTGATTTAGCAGTAAAAGGAGGCACTGTTACCTATGAACTTATTACCGGTATCTCACAACGAGTAAAGCGCTTAATTATCGACTAATTAATTTAATTCCTTTTATATTCAATTATTGTGTAATTTGGTTTTCTAGTAATCTAACCAAAATTTAGCATGAGTTTTTTTAAAGATTTTAAGAAATTTATTCTCAAGGGCGATATTATAGCTCTTGCAACTGCAGTAGTGATAGGTGCTGCTTTTAATAAAATTGTCGCTTCTGTAGTGGCCGATGTTATTATGCCTATAATAGGTTTAATAACAGGTGGAACCGATTTTTCACAGAAGTTTATCTCTTTAGACGGCGCTTCTTACAACAGCCTTGAAGCAGCAAAAGAAGCTGAAGCCGCTGTAATTACCTATGGAAATTTAATAGATACGATCATTCACTTTTTAATTGTTGCCTTTTTTATATTTTTAGTACTGCGTGCCTACGAAAAGACCAAAAAAGAAAAAGAGGCTCCAAAGTTAGTAGAACCAAAAGGTCCCACCCAGGAAGATTTACTTACTCAAATTAGAGATGAGTTAAAAAAACAAAACAGTAGAACTTAAGATACGAGTACCGCTATACTGCTCATATTAAAAATGTCGTAATTTAACTAAACCCCACAGGAAACTGCGGGGTCTTTTTTTAACTAAAATCACAAATTAGTTTAAAAACAATAATTCTTTTCAATTTTAAGGACTGAAACTATGTAAGTTAAGCCAGGGATAATAAATTTGCGGCTTGTTGTTAATAACATGTATTAAACAAATAAGATTTCCGCCAAAGTTTATGCTAGACTTAGTCGAATTGCGGAAATGACAAAAAAATATAATTATGAGAATTGCAGTGGTAGGTGCCACCGGAATGGTTGGCGAAATTATGCTAAAAGTATTAGCCGAAAGGGAATTTCCAATTACTGAATTATACCTGGTAGCTTCTGAAAGATCTGTAGGAAAAAAGATCAATTTTAAAGGAAAAGACTATGAAGTTATTGGTCTTCAAACTGCGGTAGATATTAAACCTGATATCGCCTTATTTTCTGCCGGGGGCGAAACTTCTTTAGAGTGGGCTCCAAAATTTGCCGAAAACGGAACAACGGTAGTAGATAATTCTTCGGCCTGGAGAATGGATGAAACCAAAAAACTGGTAATTCCCGAAATTAACGCTTCAGAATTAACAAAAGAAGACAAGATTATTGCCAACCCTAACTGTTCTACTATCCAGTTATTAATGGCATTAAAACCATTGCACGACGCTTTTAAAATTAAGCGAGTTATTGTCTCTACTTACCAGTCTATAACCGGTACCGGCGTAAAAGCTGTAGAACAATTGGAAAACGAATATAAAAATGAAAAAGGGGAAATGGCCTACCCCTACCCTATTCATAAGAATGCTTTGCCACATTGCGATGTTTTCCAGGAAAACGGCTATACCAAAGAAGAGATGAAGCTTACCAAAGAAACCAAAAAGATTTTAGGAGACGAATCGGTATTGGTAAGTGCAACCGCGATTAGAATTCCTGTGGTTGGCGGGCATTCAGAATCTGTGAATATTGAATTTGAAAACGACTTTGAGGAAGCCGAAGTAAGAAAAATATTAAGTGAATTCCCGGGAGTAAATGTACAGGACAATCCAGACACCAATACTTACCCAATGCCTATTTATGCCGAAGGCAAAGACGATGTTTTTGTAGGTAGGATTCGTCGGGATTACTCGCAACCCAAAAGTTTAAATATGTGGATAGTAGCCGATAACCTTAGAAAAGGCGCCGCTACCAACACTATACAAATTGCCGAATACCTGGTTGAAAATAAATTGGTGTAAATTTCGACTAATTTTGTTAAAAGAAAGAAACCGGCTTGTAATTATGAGCCGGTTTTCTACTTTTGTGACCAATGAAACAAATTAGCGTACATATAAGCACTATTTTAGGTATAGTGATATTAGCAGCAAGCCTTCTGCCTGCCCTGCACGCGTTTCATCATGAAGTAAGCTCTGAAAGCAATTCAGCAATAAGTATAGAGTTTACCCAGGCATCTATAGATTGTGATGTATGTGATTTCCAAATTTCCAATATTGATGCCCCCTCAATATTTACTTACGAAATATATACTCCCCAAAAAGAAACAGTTTACGCTATCTCTTTAGCAGAAACAGTTAACCTTTTTCCCAACCGATTATTTTCCCTTAGGGCTCCTCCAGCTGTGATTAGCTAAATAATTTTTAAGCATAAAATCGAACTTTTTAAAAGTTGATTTTACTGTATTCTCTTTTTATTAATCACAGTATTTTTCTCTATGAAACAATTACAATTTGTTTTATTGCTTTTTACCATTTTTCCTACAATTACTTTTTCCCAACAATTAACATTGGAGGGAAGGGTTGTAAATGAACAGGATGAAGCTCTTTTAGGAGCTCATATTCATATAAATAACCGGTTTGTCTTAGCCGGGGAAAATGGCAGCTACCGCATAGGTGCTTTAAAGGAAGGTGAGCATCGTATCAACGTTTCATATATTGGTTTTAGAACTTTAGATACACTAATCTCACTGGCTGAAGATACTGTGGTTAATTTTAAACTAAAAGAAGACGCTGCTGCTTTAGAAGAAGTTTTTATAAATAGCCATGCACGCAGAAGGTCTTCTGAAAATATCGAAAAAGTTAACAAAAAGTACCTCCAGGAACAATTTTCTGGCTCACTGGCTACTAGCCTGGAACGCTTACCCGGCGTGAATGCTTCTGAAATTGGTGCAGGTGCATCTAAACCTATAATTCGCGGAATTGGGTTTAACCGTGTAGCGGTAACCGAAAACGGTATTAAACAGGAAGGCCAGCAATGGGGTGCCGACCATGGGCTTGAAATAGACGCATTCTCTGTAGAAGATATTGAAATTATAAAAGGTGTTGGTGCTATAGAACACGGTAGCGACGCCATTGGCGGAGTTATAAAAATAATTAATGATAGAGTGCCCGGGGAAGGGCTTTCAGGCGAAGTAATTGGACTTACCAAAAGCGTGAACAATACTCTGACCGCTTCAACCAATTTGGCCTTAAGAAATAAGCGGTTTTTTTATAAAATTAAAGCCACCGGAAGTGAATTTGGAGATTATTCGGTACCTACAGATACTATTGTATACTTAAACCGAAATGTCCCTATTTTTAATAATAGGCTAAAAAACACCGCAGGAAAAGAGATTAATTTATATGGACAGGTGGGTTATTTGGGAGAGCATTACAAAGGAAGCCTTAGCATTAGCAATGTTTATTTTAAATCTGGTTTTTTTCCTGGGGCTCATGGTATTCCTTCTACAAACAGGGTACAGGACGATGGGGACCAAAGAAATATCGAGTATCCGTTTCAGCGGGTTAACCATCTAAAGCTTATCAATAAAAATGAATGGTTCTTTCACAACTTCAAGCTAGAAGCTATCTTAGGTTTCCAAAATAACCACCGGCAGGAATGGAGCCGGTTCCATACACATTATACCGGGCAGCTAGCCCCTGCAGTTAACCCAGATTTAGAGCTCAATTTTGACCTTAACACTTATGACGCCCAGGTGAAATTTACTAAAGATTTTATTGAAAATCATACTACTTCTATTGGGGTTCAAACCCAGCTTCAGGATAATACTATTAGTGGTTACAATTTTTTGCTCCCGGAATACGCTCGCGTTAACCAGGGAATTTATGCCACACATTCCTACCGGGTTTCAAAAAACATCAATTTGAATGCAGGTGCAAGACTGGATCTTAGCAAGATTAAAATTGAAAGCTTTTACGATAGCAATTTATATGAATATTTAATTGGAAATGGAAGCACCACAGCCACCGCTACAGATTATGCCACCCGTAGCGAACAAACAACCAGGAACTTCAGCAACGTAAATGTAATGGCCGGGGCGCTATTTAATTTCCACAAAAATTGGGACTTTTCTATAAATACCGGCACCAGTTTTAGGCTACCTACGGCCATAGAGCTGGGTGCCAATGGTATTCACCACGGTTCTTTTAGGCACGAGCGGGGCGATTCAAATTTAGACCCTGAAAAAGGCTATGTTTTAGATACAAAATTGAATTACCGTAAAAACGATTTAAAGGCTTCCCTAAGCCCTTATCTGTATTATTTTGAAAATTACATTTTTCTAAACCCCAGCGGACGATTTTCAATTTTACCACACGCCGGACAAGTTTACCAATTCACTCAAAGTGAAGCACTATTAACCGGAGTAGAGTTCGATTTTTATACAGCTTTTGCAGAAAAGTGGCATACCCAATTTACTTTTGAATATTTATATAACCGACAGGTAACCAGTGACAAATCCCGCAACTTCCCTTTACCTTTTACCCCGCCCGTAAATGGTTTTCTTGAAATAGGTTACGATTTTTCCCATAAGTCTAAAACATTTAAAAATACCGAAATCTTTGCCAATAGCACTTTTGCCTTTCAACAGGAAAGGGTTGCGCAAAATGAAGAAATAACTCCCGGTTATCAGGTTTTTGGTGGTGGATTAAGGACTAATATCGAAATAGCAAACTTTAAAGCGGCCATAAACCTTCAGGTTAGCAATATTTTTAATACTAAATATTTTAACCATACCAATTTTTACCGGGCCCTGGAAATCCCTGAAATGGGTAGAAACATCCAGTTAATGGTGAAGATACCCATCAAATAATGCAAAAGCTTAAAAAACATATCAGCATCTTTTTACTTGCCGTGTTTTTATTTCCGCAGGGAGTAAGTGCTATGCATTATTTTGTCGTAAAGCATCACTCCTACGATAATAGCAAGCTTGTTTTTAAGAAGTCAAATGAGTTTGAATATCATACCTGCAACTACCATCTAAATGGATTCTCTCCTTTAATCTTAAGCGAAGAAAAGTTAAAGAAATCGCACAAAAGCGAAACGCTAAGAAATCGTATAAAACACTGCTGCCTGGAAAATTATGTACAGCAACCTAATTTTAACTTTCTGCTACGTGGGCCACCTTTCAAAAGTAATTTCCCATATAAAAAATAAAAACATAAAATTTCAATCCCGATATAGAGAAAAACATAAAAAAATTTAAAAATGAAAACCAAATTAGTTTATTTATTTAGTATTACCGCAACATTATTCCTGGCCTCTTGTAGTGAAGACGATGACAATGTAATAGACACAGAAGCTCCGGAAATTGTAATTTCAGATCCAGTAGACGGAGAAGAAATCGCCCCGGGAGGGGAAGTTCATTTTGATGCACTTTTAACCGATAATACAGAATTGGCTTCTTATAAGGTGGAAATTCACAATGCTTTTGACGGGCATACACACGCCATTGCAAAACAGGAAGGGCATAAGGATAATCCGTGGAGCTACAGTGAGGTTTTTGAAATAGAACCAGGACAAAAAAGCTTTGAAGCTCATCATCATATTCCAGTGCCTGCTGAAATTAATGGAGAGCATATTAGCGAAGGGCATTACCATTTTGGTTTATTTGTAACCGATGCTGCCGGCAACGAGTCGCAAGCCTTTCTTGAACTTCATATAGAAGGGGATCATGATGGTGATGGTAACGATCATGACCATGACCATGACCATGACCACTAATAGTTAAACTTTTAATTCTACTAATGATGGCCGTATTATTAATAATACGGCCATCATTAATTTATCAACTTTATAAAAATACATTCTAAAATTAATTACATTTGGCATTATCCTCATTAATAATAATTTATGAAAAAAACATTCTCCGGAATTTTTGCCCTTGCCGTCCTGGCTTCGTGCAACGATTCTAAATCAGAAAAAGAAATTACTTTGAACTATCCAGAAACCAAGAAAGTAGATACGGTAACCGATTATTTTGGGACCGAAGTAAAAGACCCTTACCGCTGGCTGGAAGACGACCGAAGCGAAGAAACAGAAAAATGGGTAAAAGCCCAAAACGAGGTTACTTTTGATTATCTAAACAGTATTCCGTATAAAAAAGAACTCGAAGAACGACTTTCTGAAATATGGAATTACGAAAAAATAGGGGCTCCCTTTAAGGAAGGTGATTATACTTATTTTTATAAAAATGACGGACTTCAAAACCAATATGTGGTTTATAGAAAAAAAGGGGACGATGGTGAAACAGAAACCTTTCTAGATCCTAATAAATTTAGCGAAGACGGCACCACCTCCCTGGCCGGTTTAAGTTTCTCTAAAGACGGTAGCAAAGCGGCATATGCCATTTCTGAAGGCGGTAGCGACTGGAGGAAAGTGATTGTAATAGATACCGAAAATAAAGAACGTATAGAAGACACGATCCAAAATGTAAAATTTAGTGGGATTTCCTGGAAAGGCAACGAAGGTTTTTACTATTCCAGCTACGAAAAACCCGAGGGTAGCGAGCTTTCGGCAAAAACAGATCAACATAGGCTGTTTTATCATAAACTGGGAACCCCACAGAATGAAGACCAAATAATTTTTGGAGATTCAGAAGCACAAAAGCATCGTTATGTTAGTGGTAGTGTTTCAGAAGATGATCAATTTTTATTTATCTCTGCCAGGAATTCTACTTCAGGAGGAAAACTTTTTATGAAAGAGCTATCTAAAGAAAACTCAGAATTGGTAAGCATTTTAGATCACGAAGATTCTGATACTTATGTTATAGAAAATGAAGGAAGTAAATTATTTATCGTTACTAATTTAGAAGCACCTAATCGTAAAGTTGTAACCGTAGACGCTGCAAATCCCGGTCCTGAAAACTGGGAAGATTTTATTCCTGAAACCAAAAATGTATTAAGCCCTTCTACCGGCGGAGGCTATTTTTTTGCCAGGTATATGGTAGACGCAGTTTCAGAAGTAAAACAATATGATTATAAAGGCGAATTGGTTCGTGAAGTTGAACTTCCGGGAGTTGGTTCTGCAGGTGGCTTTGGAACTAAAAAAGAAAATAAGGAATTGTATTATTCTTTCACCAATTATGTAACTCCGGGTACGATTTACAAATACAATATTGAAGAAGGGACTTCTGAGATTTATAATAAACCAAATATAAAATTCAACCCCGAAGATTACGAAAGCAAACAGGTATTTTATACTTCAAAAGACGGAACAAAAGTTCCTATGATCATCACCCATAAAAAAGGCCTTGAGCTTAACGGTAAGAACCCAACAATACTTTATGGCTACGGAGGCTTTAATGTAAGTTTAACGCCCTCTTTTAATACCGCAAATGCGATTTGGATGGAACAAGGCGGCGTATATGCCGTGCCAAACCTTAGGGGTGGTGGCGAATATGGTAAAGAATGGCACGATGCCGGGATAAAATTGAAGAAACAAAATGTTTTTGACGATTTTATTGCAGCTGCCGAATACCTTATTGAAGAAAACTATACATCTAGCGATTACCTGGCCATTCGCGGAGGGTCTAACGGCGGACTTTTAGTAGGAGCTACCATGACCCAACGCCCAGATCTTATGCAAGTAGCCCTGCCGGCCGTTGGGGTGTTAGACATGTTACGTTACCATACCTTTACCGCCGGTGCAGGTTGGGCTTATGACTATGGAACATCTCAAGATAGCAAAGAGATGTTTGAGTATCTCTACAATTATTCACCAATTCATAATGTTGAAGAAGGAACAGAATATCCTGCTACTTTAATTACTACAGGAGATCATGACGACCGTGTAGTACCTGCACACTCGTTTAAATTTGCTGCTGAATTGCAGGAAAAACAAGCCGGTAATAACCCCACTTTAATAAGAATTGAAACCAAAGCCGGGCACGGAGCCGGAAAGCCTACCAGTATGATTATTGAAGAATATGCCGATATTTTTGGCTTTACACTTTACAATATGGGCTTTGAGACTTTACCCAATAAAACTGAAGAAAACCTAAAAGGATAATTTATTTAGTATCTATTTTAAAGAAGCTGTTTGAAAAGGTTTTAAACCGTCATCTTGAATTTATTTCAAAGCCTGCCCCGATTCTTTATCGGGGATCTAACGTGTTGATAATTAAAAACATGTTAGAAGCTGAAACAAGTTCAGCTTGACGAGAATAGACTTTTCAGACAGCCTCTTTTTTATGTACAAATATTTATAATAATTATATGTATTTCATTAAACTAAATCCCATATATGGCTCACTAGCAAGAAACCGGCTTAGTAAAAAATACTTTCATTTTTAGCAATACCGCCCGCTTCGAATTTATCTTCTCGGAAAGCTTAGTTATTAGGCATAGTTTTAATTTATCTCCCTCTTATTTTTCTTATCACCTCTTTCCAATTATAATTTTCTTTATTGGCATTATTCCACTCCTCAACATAAGAAAGCATATCATCAAGTTTATTTTCATCAATCCATTTGCCATTTATAAAGACACCAGAAATTTTGCGGGTATTATTAATGTTCTTCAACGGATTTTTATCTAATAGAATTAAATCTGCAAACTTTCCTTTTTCGATTGTTCCAATTTTATCGTCAATTTCAAGCCATTCAGCGCCTAATCGGGTTGCAGAGGCTAAAGCTTCTTCATTAGTTAAGCCTGCCTCTACCAATAATTTAAGTTCGTCGTGAAGTGAAAACCCCCATACAATTCCAGAAGTTCCTGCATCCGTTCCTGTAACCATTGGAACACCTTCCTTTTTAAAAGCCTTAACTACTTTAACATGAAAGTCTACGAGCTTATCGAAGTAAGCAATACGTTTGGCATTTGTACCCTGGTAATACTGATTGGATTCAATCCATTTACTCTGCATAAGCGGGTGGACAAACTTAAAACTTTTAAGGTTTAATACACTATCAAGCGAACGTGCTTGTTTTGCTATATAAACAAGATTGGATAAATTAGGAATTAACCAAGTACCATTTTTTTTAGCCAAACGTGCATACTCTTGTGCTTTTTCAAAGCTGAACTCTTCCGTTTGTTTTGATAATTCCTCTGCGTGTGCGATTAACCCAAAGTGAGGAACAAAAAAATCCTCGGCAGGTTTTCCTTCAAATGCGGCAGGAACGTGACCCACAACTTTGATTCCCTGTTTCTCTGCTTCATCAATAATAGCTTTATAGGTCTCAATATTCAATTGAGAATATACTTTTATAAACTCATAACCTTCACCTTTTGCAAGTCTAACGGTTTGTCTTCCGTCAGATGGTGTTGTAGCAGTCATATTTGCATTACTCCCGTCTATTAATGCCGCCAAAGCAATTCTTGGACCTACCACATCTCCTCTTAAAATTTCGTTTCGTTGCCCAATATGTTCTGCTCTTGCACTTAACTCGAATACAGTAGTAACTCCGTTTGCTACGTAGAGTGTCATAAAATTTTGTGTATCAAAGTGTATTGCAGGACCTTTTGTAGGATAAGACTTATACGGCCCATCCGCTAGATTATGAACGTGCATATCAATAAATCCGGGAATGAGCCATTTATCGGTTCCATCAATAATTATTGCGTTCGTTGGAATAGAATCATTAATGGATTGTATTCTTTTATTTTGGATTACAACTGTTGCATTTTCCATGACTTTATTATTATTAGTCATTGGAATCACATTCACATTCTTTATAACATAAGATGCCTTTTCCTGTTGATTGTTTTCTAAATTTAAATTGTTCTGAGCGTTCAAATTGAAGCTGATAACTGCAAACAGTGTTAGAAGTTTTAAGTATTTCATTTTTTATTTTGATTGATGATGTACTCTAAAAGACAGAAAGTCTCATTTTTTGTTACAGTTTCTAGTCTAAATCACATCTAACTATTTAAACTATAATGCAAGGCGTTGCCATTAGATCGCCAGGGTTTAAAAACTCATTTACTTTCTTAAATTTCTAGTGCATACTCGGCTTTCATAACAAAATAACTATTCAATTTCGTTTGCTAAAGACTCAACTTCTATGTTATTAAAAACCTGTCCAGATACCATCCAACATTAAAGTTTCTCCAGAAGAAATTTCCCAAAATGTCGCTAAAAAACTTGCTTCATTTTTTCTGAGAAAAACTGTATAATTAGAAGATAGTGTACTTTTTTGGTTAAGGTAATAAATGCTTTCTATATCATAAGAAAAAGGAAAAGACAACTCTTCTTGAGCTAAAGGCATTTTAATTTTACTATTTAGGTAACTAAACTCTTCAGATAATAAGCTTAACCCTTTTAGGATAGAGACTTGAATTTCGGAAAACTCAATTTCCGTAAATATTAAAGAGTCATTAAATTTAAATTTTGAGCTGCCTTGTAAATTTTCTATTATAATGAAGGTCAACGCCAATCTATCCCAATTCTACCCGGTTTGTAGTAAAAAATAGTTACAACCTGCTTGTAATTGAAAATAAACCAGACTGTTTTTTAATAGCTTACTTTACATACATTTTAAAATAAAACCTCATCAATTTTCTTTAAAACACTTTTAGAAGGAATGCTACGAATGGCCTTTTCATAACCTTCTGGAAATTTATTCCCGTAAACGGAAGTTGGAATTTTCGGGAATTTCTCCAAATCAGGAAGTAAACTATTTTCGGGGGCTTGGTTAAAGGGGGCAAAACCGGCATAGGGATGTGTTACGCCCCAAAGGCTAATAACCGGAATTCCATACGTAGCAGCCATATGGGCATTTCCGCTATCCATAGCAAGCATAGCATCAAGATTGGTAATAAGTGCCAATTCTTCGGCCAAAGTTAATTTGCCGGCAATACTAAGGGTATTTTTAAATTTTTTGGCCCAGCTTTCCAATTTTTCCTCTTCTGCGGCCCCACCACCAAATAATAAAACCTTGATTTTTGAATTTTCACTTAGTTCATTTAAAACCTCTTCCATTAAATCGGTCGGATAGGCTTTTGATGCATGTTGTGCAAAAGGGGCTATCCCCAACCACTTTTTAGAATCGTTGCCCAGCAGCTTCCTTATTTTTTCTGAAAGCTTTTTCTTTTCCGGAAATTGATGTTGCTTTAGATCTAAAGGATAGCCCAAAGCTTCAAATACATCGGCATAGCGTTGTATGGTGGGTTTTAATTGTTTAAAAACCTTATTGTTTTCGCGGGTAAGTGCTTTCTTTTCGCTTCGGCCTTTATCAATTTGCTTCACTGGGATTCCAAACAAATAGAACACAGATTTCAGCACATTGCTTCGTAAAACATTATGCAAATCGGCTACTTTATCAATTCCGGAATCCCTAAGTTCTTTTGCCAGCCGGGCCAATCCAATCACCCCACTATGCACTCCTTTAATATCGGCTTTATAAACCGAAACCCCGGGGATTCCTTCAAACATTGGTTTAAAAAAGCCCCGGGTTAAAACGCTAATTTTTAAATTGGGATACGTGGCTGTTAAAACTCGCAAAACGGGCACGGTCATCGCTACATCGCCCATAGCCGATAAACGAATCACCAGAATATGCGCTGCTTCGTTTGAAGAAACGGAAGAAAAGTCTTTAGGATTTTGGTGATTTTCTGCCATTATTATCGAATGATTAAGAAGCTGTCTGAAAAGGTTTTAAAACCGTCATCTTGAATTTATTTCAAAACCTAAAGTGTTGGTAATTAAAAACATGTTAGAAGCTGAAACAAGTTCAGCTTGACGAGAATAGACTTTTTAGACAGCCTCCTTTGTTTTGGCCAATAAACTGGCTTATTTTCCTCTTAAAACAGGGTTTAACTCATCGTCGTTATACATTTTCATCTGTTTGTAGACTTTCATATATTTTCTCCCGGCGGCAATATCTTCCAGCAATTGGTTTATGGCCAAAGAAAGGTCTACACGTTGCTCCAATAACACATCAAGCTTCGCTTTACACTTCATTTGGTGCTCTTGCGAGGCATCTTCCCGGTTAGCCTCTTCATCCATATGGTAAATTTTCAAAGCTAAAATAGAGAGCCTGTCTATGGCCCAGGCCGGACTTTCAGAGTTAATGGTAGCATTTTTTTCTGGCGTAACTTCTTTAAATTTTTCCAGAAAATAACTATCAATATATTCTACGGTGTCGGTACGGTCCTGGTTAGAAGCGTCTATTTGGCGCTTTAAGTCCAAAGCATCAACCGGATCTATATGTTTATCGCGAATAATATCTTCATAATGCCATTGTACAGTATCTATCCAACATTTTCTGTACAATAAATGTTCTATTAATTCATTTTCGCTATCGTAAGGATTATTAAATGGCTGATCCACGCTATCTTTTTCGTGGTATTTTGCTATTACTTCCTGAAAAATCTTATTTGCTTTATCTGAAAACATAAATTATTTTTTTTTCTAAAATGTGTAGATATTCTTTAGTGTTATTGGCTTTATGATTCCGGTTTTCGATTTTATCGGCTTTAAAGCGCCTATAATTTCTAGTGGCCAAATCATAATCTCCAAAACGGCTCATTATTTCTTTTATTTCTTCTGAAGGCATTAATCCCTCATTATTATAACTGAAAAATATATACCTAAACTTCGCTTGCGCTATCAAATTGTAAAATGATTCTTTTTACAATAATTAGAGCGATAATAAACCCGAAGTCTGGTTTTACCTCCAGGTGCAAAGGTATCATATTTTACAATGGTATATAAGATATGATAATTAGTACCATATTGTGTTTTGTAGGGTGGGTCTAAATATAGGATATACCCTAGCCCCTCAATCTCTCTTATCTATTGATTGGTATCTTCTTGATTAACCCTGTACAAATATGCTGTTATTTCAAAATCTGTTGGCTGCAGCTTTAATCCTTTTTATGCTGATTCCTTTACCTACTTTAAAAAAATTTATACATCCAGGCCGTATTAGCCAACTTATCCAGTGAATTATATTGTTTCCGGAGACATCTATATTCGTATTGACGGCCTTTCTTATTTTACTTCTAGGTACCGGTAGATTCATTTAAAAAAGTAAGGGAATACACAATGGCATTAAGATAAGTAATGCCAGCAAGACTTCCCTAAATACTTTATCGCTTTTTTGATCAAAATAAATAGAAACAATAATACTAAGCGGTACAAAAAAGAAAATAAGCTCACTTCCATCTTTGGTGGGTGCAAAAATGGCTACCCCAACAGCTGTTAGCAAGCTAAGTAATACCAGGTTTAAAGAAGCTTTTACAGAGACACTTGCTTTATTCACTACCGAAAAGAATTGAACCAGTGACCAAAGCGCCAGGGCTAAAATTATACTTATTGGAATAAGGATTTTAGGATCCTGATAATTTGAATAGTCAAAATAATTCCACTGAAACCACTCTCCAAGCGTATAAAATTGATCGTAGGCTATAATATGAAAACTTTGGGTCAATAAAGTGACCGTTAGGGCTGCAATAGGCGGAATTAGCCAATTTTTAGCTTTAGGCAAATAATAGATAATTCCTGCGTAGACTACCACCAAAAACAAAATAGCCCAGAAATAAAAAAGGGAGGCGATACATATCCAAAAGGTAGCATCAAAGATTTTTCGTTGTACCACTTTTTTAGTTTGTAAACTAATAACCCTTCTCAAGGCAAAAAGCACACATAAATTTGCGAAAATAACCTGATGGTTCTTTAAAAGACTAAAAAAAGAAGCCGAAAATATCGCGAAAAATAAAATTTTATACGCACTACGTTGAGTAAGTTCGTTCTTTTTAGCGATAAAATTTAGTATAAAAACACTCAGAATAAGGCATACTAAAACTACAAATTTCTCCAGAAAAATAAGTAGCTCAAAATCTAAAAACCACGATCTAAAATTTGCGATCGTAAAAAACAGGATCAAAAAAAGAGTGATCACTATACCATTTACAGGTTTTGATTTACCAAAAAAGCTTGTTAGCATTGTGGTTTTTTATATTTTTGTATCCTTAAAGGCAACAAAGTTAGTTATTGTAACGTCTACAGAGACATTTTAATATAACTTTGCAGTAAATTGAACTTAAATTCATTTAAAATGTTAACAGATATATTTGAAGGGATCGCCTACTTGTTTGAGGAGATATTATTTATTCCTTTTGACTTTTTTAGAGACCTGGAATTAGATTCCTGGTGGGCTGCTAATGCCCTAAACTTTATTTTCGTTATAATTTGCTTCGCGGCTATTGTTTATTGGATGAAACAGCTAAAACATTATAACGAAATTCAAGACGACGATTACGATCCAACTGCACACTCGTTTTTAGGATAAATCAAATCCAAGATCTTTTCTATAGTACATCTTATCAAAATGTAGTTTAGCTGCATTTTGATAAGATTTTTTTAGTGCTTCTTTATAATCTTTCCCAAATGAAGTTACGGCAATAACCCGGCCACCACTAGTTACAACTTTACCTGATTCATTTTTGGTTCCAGCGTGAAATACAATAGAGCCCTCTACATTATCAAAACCGGTAATCTCTTTAGATTTTTCATAAGCTTCAGGATAGCCTCCAGATACTAACATAACTGTAGTTGCCGCACGTTCATCTACCTCTAAACTTGCTTCGTTTAGTTTTCCTTCAGAAAGCTTTTCAAAGATTTCAACGAGATCAGATTTTATTCTTGGTAATACCACTTCTGTTTCAGGATCTCCCATACGCACATTATATTCTATCACGTAAGGTTCATTGTTCACTTTTATAAGCCCTATAAAGATAAAGCCCTTATAATCTATATTTTCTTCCTGAAGTCCGTTTACAGTAGGTTTTACAATGCGCTCTTCAATCTTTTGCATCAAATCATCATCAACAAAAGGAACCGGCGAAATAGCACCCATTCCTCCGGTATTTAAACCGGTATCCCCTTCCCCAATTCTTTTATAATCCTTGGCCGTTGGCATAATTTTATAGTTTTTACCATCGGTAAGAACAAAAACGCTTAATTCAATACCATCTAAAAACTCTTCAATCACTACTTTCTCGCTTGCGGCTCCAAATTTATTATCGGCCAGCATATTTTGGAGTTCCTGTTTGGCTTCTTCAAGCTCGTTTAAAATTAAAACCCCTTTTCCGCCCGCAAGGCCATCAGCTTTTAAAACATAGGGTGGTTTTAAAGTTTCCAGAAACTTTTTTCCTGCTTCCAGGCTTTCTTTAGTAAAACTCTCATAGGAGGCGGTAGGTATTTTATGCATGGCCATAAACTCCTTGGCACGTTCCTTACTTCCTTCTAAAAGGGCACCACGCTTAGAGGGGCCAATCACTTTAACCTGTTTTAAAGCAGAGTCTTCTGCAAAAAAATCGGTAATACCTGCAACCAGTGGATCTTCAGGACCTACCACCAGCATTTCAATTTTTTCCTGAAGCACAAAGTCTTTAATTGCTTCAAAATCGGTTACTTTAAGATCTATATTCTTAGCTATCTCGGCGGTTCCTGCGTTCCCCGGAGCTACAAAAAGTTGAGAACAATTTGGGCTCTGTGCCAATTTATATGCAAAAGTGTGTTCGCGCCCGCCCGCGCCTAGAATTAATATTTTCATCCTGAAGTGATTTTAGTTATGGCTTCAAAAATAATTGTTTGTAAATTGAAGCACCAATTATTTTTGATAAAAAAGATTTTTTGCCCTTGGACTGGTTTAAACTTTCTCTACAATTGAATAAATTCCCCATAGACCGGGCACAAAAAACATTGGAAAAAATACAAGCTATCCCCGAAGAACACTACGAAACTTATCTTTTAGAAAAGCAACGGGAAATTGTTGATTATCACTTAAAAAACAATAGCTTTTATAAAGATTTTTTTGGAAGAGAGAGTTTTTCTACCTGGGAGAACGTACCGGTAATGACCAAAACCGATTTGCAACAAAAATTAGAAAACCGACTTACTAAAGGCTTTACAAAATATACAGCATATATTGGTAAAACCTCCGGTAGTAGTGGGACGCCCTTTATTTTTGCCAAAGATAAGTTTACCCATGCCTTGAGTTGGGCAGGGTTTCAAAACAGGTATCAGTGGCACGGTATAGACCTCAACAAATCCTTGCAGGCCAGATTTTACGGTATTCCCTTAGATTTATACGGAAACATTCAGGAGCGCATTAAAGACCGAATTAGTTTACGGCGCAGATTTCCCATATTTGATCTTAGTGAACAAAAAATGGAGAAATTTTTAAAGCGATTTCAAAAGTCAAATTTTAGCTATATTAATGGCTATACCAGTGCTGTATTGCTTTTTGCCAGGTTTATGGTAACGAAAAACCTGGTTTTAAAAGAGGTTTGTCCAAACCTAAAGCTCTGTATAGTAACCTCTGAACGCTTGTTTAAAAAAGACAGGGAATTAATGCAAGCCGCATTTGGGGTTCCGGTAGTAAACGAATATGGTGCCAGTGAAGTAGGCCTTATTGCTTTTGAAGACCAGAACAACGAATGGATTGTGAATTCTGAAGATCTATTTGTGGAAATACTTGATGAAGAAAATAAATCGGTGCCTTCAGGGACCGAAGGAAACATAGTAATTACCTCACTTTACAACAAAGCACATCCCATTATTCGCTATAAAATTGGAGATACAGGCATACTTTCGGTTAAAAGCACAGCAAAAAAGCCAATTTTAGAAAAATTAATTGGCCGAACCAACGATATCGCCAAACTCCCTAATGGCAAAGTGGTACCGGGACTCACCTTTTATTATGTAACAAAAAGCATTATTGAAGATACCGGAAACATCAAAGAATTTATCGTAAAACAAATTACCCCCGATTCTTTTAGCATTGAATATGTGAGCCAGGAAGTTTTTTCCAAAGATCAGCAGCAAAAAGTAATACAGGCTATTGAAACCTACGTAGGCAAAAACCTTCAGGTAAATTTTGAGCGAAAAAGTATCCTGAAGCGAAATAAAAGCGGGAAATTAAAACAGTTTATTTCAGAATTGTAATTTTTACCGCCACGAATTCAATTATTTTTCTAAAAAATGCCCTAAAATAATCCTGACAGCTTTCAGGACTGGAAGGTGTACATCATTTAAGCTTCTTTACTTGTTTAGTTTTTACAAAAAAATGCTCTTTTAAAAATACCAGCATACAAAAACTGCTTTTAAAAAAATTGTAACCTAATACTTTATGGTAGATATAAAAATTATATTTCAGCATTTGTGGTTTGTCCCCGGAAATAGATCCTTTTCTTACCCGGTATTTCGCTAAACACTGTTGAATTCCCATAGCCCGGCCAGATCGTTTAACCGCTTCCAGCCAAAGTGCCCAATCCTGTCTTTTTCTAATTTCGGGAGCATAAATTTTCCCTAACTTTTTAACATTGTAAATTCCGGTAAGATTGCCCAGGTAATTTGATTTTAGCAGTTTTTGATAACTTAAAACAGGAAGGGCCTCAATTATTTTATTTAATGAGTTTCCGCCTTCATCTATTTGCAAATAACTGGAGAAACAAACCAGTGCATCCTTCTGTTGCATTACTCTAAGCTGTATTTCCAGCTTTTTTGGTTTCCATTGGTCATCTGCATCCAAAAAGGCAATAAAATCTCCCTGCGCAGCTTTAATGCCTTTATTTCTACTTATTCCGGTACCTAAATTTTGTTGATTTCGAAATATTTTAATTCGGGGGTCTTGCTTTGCCAGCGTTTCAATTTTAGAAAAAGTGGTATCGGTAGAAGCATCGTCTACAATAAACAATTCCCAATTAGAATAGGTTTGAGAAATAACCGACGCTACGGCGGTTTCAATAAAATTTTCCGCATTAAAGGCAGGCATAATTATTGAAACCAGGGGATTTTTCATACTTGAATTTAACGTCTTATATGTCCTGAAAAATCTTTGTGTTCGCTTTTCTCGAGCTCTTCAGCACTAAGGCTTTTAAAATATTTATAAGTAATTTTCATTCCCTCGCTTCTGGCAACTTTTGGTTCCCAGCCTAAAATCTCTTTCGCTTTGCTAATATCGGGCTGTCTTTTTAGTGGGTCGTCTTCGGGCAATTCCTTGTATACAATTTGTTGGTTAGTACCGGTAAGCTTTAGAATTTCTTCTGCAAAATCTTTAATGGTAATTTCATCAGGGTTTCCAATATTCACCGGATCGGAATAATCGCTTAGCAGCAATCTATAAATTCCTTCAACTTGATCGTCTACATAGCAAAAAGAACGCGTTTGCAAGCCATCACCAAAAATAGTGAGATCTTCACCGCGAAGCGCCTGGCCAATAAACGCGGGAATTACCCGTCCATCGTTTAAACGCATCCTGGGGCCGTAAGTATTAAAAATCCTCGCAATTCTGGTTTCCAAACCGTGAAAACGATGATAAGCCATGGTAATAGATTCCTGGAAACGCTTTGCTTCATCATATACTCCACGTGGGCCAATGGTATTTACATTGCCATAATATGTTTCACTTTGGGGATGCACCTGGGGATCGCCATAAACTTCAGAAGTAGAGGCAATGAGAATACGGGCATTTTTTTCCTTAGCCAAACCAAGGCAATGCCAGGTTCCCACCGAACCTACTTTTAAGGTTTGAATTGGAATCTTTAGATAATCTATTGGGCTGGCAGGAGAAGCAAAATGCAGAATATAATCTAATTCGCCGGGCACATGAACAAATTTGGTAATATCGTGATGAAAAAACTCAAAATTATCCAGCTTAAAAAGATGCTCAATATTCTTAAGATCTCCGGTAATAAGGTTATCCATTCCAATTACATGGTAGCCCTCTTTTATAAATCTGTCGCATAAATGGGAGCCTAAAAAGCCTGCCGCGCCGGTTATAAGTATTCTTTTCGCCATTTGATAAGATTTAAGTTCAAATTAATGAAATTCTAGCAGATTTATATCTTAATTAGGTTTTTAAGACTCACTTTCCAGTCTAAAATAGGTATTGAAAACACTTGTTGCAATTTTGTTTTATCTAACACACTATAATCAGGCCTTGCGGCTATGGTTTTAAAATTATTGCTCTTGTTTAAAACTATTTCTTCTGAATTTCCTGTAAGTTCCAAAATTTCTTTTGCAAAATCGTACCAGGTAGCCTGTCCCAAATTGCTAAAGTGATATAACCCGAAGTTTTTATTATCTGAAGCGATTATCTCCACTACGAACCCTGCCAAATCATTTGCATTTGTTGGGGTTCCGGTTTGGGAAGTAGTGATATTGAGCTCGGCCTTTTCGTCTATTTTTCTCCCAATAGTTTTATAAAAATTATGCCCAAATTCTGAATACAACCAGGAGGTCCTAAAAATAAAATGCTCTTTTAAGGTTTTAGCAATTAAAATCTCTCCCTTTAGTTTTGAAGCCCCGTAAACATTAATGGGATTGGTTTTATCTGTTTCCTTATAAGGCTTTTCAGCTTTACCATCGAACACATAATCGGTAGAAAAATGAACCAGTTTTGCCTGGTTAGCTACACAAAGCTCAGCCAGGTTCTTAGAAGCTTCAGCATTAATTTTAAAGGCTTTTTCTTCTTCGGCTTCGGCTTTTTCAACTTTGGTGTAAGCGGCGCAGTTAATTACCCAATGGGGTTTAACTTCAGCAAATAGCTTAACTAATTTAGATTTATCGGTAATATCGGCTTCCGAAGAAGATTTAAATATAAAGTTACATTCAGTATAATCTCCCGAAATCTTTTTAAAACAAGCTCCTAATTGACCATTGGCACCGGTTATGAGAATATTCTTCATTAAAAAACCTCTTTTAAAAACGGCTGTTTTAAATCTTTATCTGAAATAATCATTTCTTCCTCCGGAAATTCCCAATCTATCGCCAAATCGGGATCTTTATAAATAATCCCGGCCTCAGAACCCGGCATATAATATTGATCGCATTTATAAGCAAAAACCGAAGTATCTGAAAGAGTTATAAAACCGTGACCAAAGCCTTTGGGGATATAGAGTTGATATAAATTCTCGTGATCCAAAATAATTTTAAAGCTCTGTTTAAAAGTGGGGGATTCTGGCCTTAAATCTACTACCACATCCAAAACTTTCCCATAAATTACACGAACCAATTTGGTTTGGGCAAATTCCCCGGTTTGGTAATGTATTCCGCGTAAAACGCCTTTTTTGGAAATAGATTGATTATCCTGAACAAACTCCTTTTCTATCCCGGTTAATTCTATAAACTTTTTTTTGTGGTAACTTTCTAAAAAGAGTCCTCTTTTATCCCTAAAAATTTCGGGTTTTATGATAAAACAGTCTTTTAAAGGCGTTTCTTCAATTTTCATAAATTAGGATTTAAAGATTTGCTCAAGAATCTTTTCGGTGATTAAATAAGTGGGCTTTACACCTGTGGTTCCCAATCCTCCTGAAGCTAAGGTACTACCGGTTTCTAAAGGATTATCTGAAGCATAATAAGCATATCTCACCTTTACATCGTTACGAATACTACCCCGTAATTTCGAAGCCGCCTGAATGGCTTTTTGATAGTGGGCCCCCTCCATTTCCAATCCGCTTACGTTCCAGGTAGAATCGTGGAAAAATTTAAGGATATCCCTGTTTTGAAGAGAGGTACCCAAAACGGTAATCATTGCACCATCTACAACCGCAATATTGTTCTCTTCAAGATCGGTACGACTAAGTTCGTTTTTAAACGGGTAGTTATCTGCAGTACCTTCAAACAAATGGGCAGAAGGAATCATAATATCGCCTTTTCCACCTTCTAGAATCCCGGCTTTTCCCATAATTGAGATAGACTCTACATTCATTTTAATCTCGTTACCTTCAAAATTATAAGGTTTCAGCAACTCATCCATGGTTTCATAAGCCTGCTCTCCAAAGGCATAATCCATCACAATAATAACCGGTGCTTCTTCTTCAGTTTTGATATCCCACGAGCCGTATTTCCCATTTAATTTAGCGGTATCAAAGATTTGCACGTCAATATTGGTTCCGCTCTTGTCTTCCAAAAAGCTCATGCCAGTCTCTAAAGCAGCCTTCATAACTTTACTTCGCAAATTACCATTGGCACTATCGCTAAGGGCTTCATAAATTTCCAGCGGCTTTTTCTTTTTAAGCTCTGTTTTTAAGGCCGAAGGAGTGTAAAGCGTGTTCATAACACTATGCATATTTGCACTAATAATGTGCAATGGGCGGTGCATTAAATTCTCTTTTATAAGATGCTGTTTAATATTATCGGCCCAAATCTCTCCGTGAATATGATGCCCTAAACGCTCTCGCAATACAGGGCTAAAAGTTATAATTCGCTTATTGTTATTAACGGTTTCGGCAATAGCGAGTTTTCCTAACCAGTAAATTATATTTAAAAAGCGTTCTGTATTTCCCGGAAGGGAGAATTTTGGATAGATTTCCTGGACTTCATAAAAAGTTCTACCTAAAATATTTGCGGTATGGGTTAACGCAATTTCCCGTTCTGTTTGGTCTAGAGGCTCTCCCTGTAGCACCGCCTTTTCCAGCTTTTGCCAGTCTCGGGTAACACTGCCTTCTTCATCTATAATTACGCGACGCATTATTTTATGAGATTCTATAAAAAGAAAAGTAAGGTGCGTAAGAATATCATAAATTTCAGAACGGCCGCGGGTTATTTCAATATTCATTTGCTCATCATCTATCCTGTAGCAGTTACGCCGGCGTTTAGGAGGAACAATGGGCTTAAAATGCGAATTACCATAACCTTCATCACTGGTAAGGTTTATAAACCTACACTCTTCAATTCCTTTTGGCAAACGGTCTATCACGTAAAGCAATCCGCTTAACTCAGCTTTATCATCGGCAATAGAACCGTAAATTTCGGGGCGAAGAATAAGTAAAGATTCCCTTAAAGTTTCACCGGAAACGCCCATAGGTTTATAAAAACCGCGATTAAAAAGATGACGCATGGTTATATACATACGTTCTATAGCGTGTGTACTTTCTTGAGCACGGGTACGGCCCAGTAATTTAAGATTTATCATTTTTTATGCTTTTATAATTTTTTCCAGGACTTCGGCGATTTTACGATCGTTGGCCAGGCGCGGCAATTTATTTTGTCCGCCAAGTTTGCCAATAGACTTCATATACTGCTGAAAACCATTCTGTGGAACTTTTGTTATTTTTAATGGCTGAAGAATCTTCCCTTCTATGAGATCAAAATAATAAGAATTTTGCTGTTGAAGGCTTTTATCCAGGATGTCTCTGAATTTCAACAAATCTTCAGGCTCTTTTTCAAACTCTATAAACCATTCGTGATAAGGCAATTCCTTAGCTTCGGGGGTAATTTGCGGGGCTACGGTAAACTCACTTATTTGGGCATTTGTAGCTAAAGTAGCTTCCTGAATCGCTTCTTCAACCTCTTTGGCAATCACGTGTTCCCCAAAAGCCGAAATAAAATGTTTTATTCTTCCCGAAACAATAACCCGGTAGGGTTTAGTGCTGGTAAATTGTACAGTATCTCCAATATTATAGGCCCAAAGACCGGCATTGGTAGAAACCAGCATCACGTAATTAACGCCTGTCTTCACTTCGCCTATACTAAGCCTTTTAGGGTTTTCGTCAAAAAATTCATCGGCTTTTATAAACTCGTAGAACATTCCCGAATTGAGCTGCAGCAACATTCCTTTTTCGCTTTGTTTATCCTGAAAAGCAAAAAATCCTTCTGAAGCGGGATATAGCTCTATGCTATCTACCTTTCTCCCAATAAGCTTTTCAAATTTAGAGCGATAAGGTTCATAATTTACCCCGCCATAAATAAACAGGTCAAAATTGGGAAACAACTCTCCTACTTTTTTTCCGGTTTTCTGCTGAAGTCTTTCAAAATACATTTGTACCCAGGATGGAATACCGCTAATTACGCTCATATTCTCGTTCCTGGTTTCTTCTACAATAGCATCAACTTTCTTTTCCCAATCATCTATACAGTTAGTTTCCCAACTTGGCATTCGGTTTTTCTGAAGGTAGGAAGGTACGTAATGCGCTACTATGCCTGACAAACGACCTAGTTTCACCCCATTTTTCTCTTGCATTTCGGGGCTTCCCTGAAGAAAGATCATTTTCCCGTCTACAAATTTAGCGTTTCCGGTTTCGGCGATATAACATAAAATTGCATTTCGGGCAGCATTAATATGCGAAGGCATAGAATCTTTGGTAAGCGGAATATATTTTGCACCGCTGGTGGTACCTGATGTTTTCGCATAATATAAAGGTTTGCCAGGCCATAAAATATCGGGTTCGCCCGCCACCATTTTATCTACATAAAAACGCAGTTCTTCATAATCACGAACCGGCACTTTTTTGGCAAAATCGCTATAAGATTTAATATTCTTAAAATCGTGATCTTTGCCAAATTTGGTGTCTTTGGCCTTCTCTATTAAATCCTGAAATATTTTTTCTTGGGTGGCCTCAGGTTTAGAAGCCCAATTATCTATTTGTTTGCGAATAGTTTTAGCGAAAATCTTGGCTCCAAACGATTTTAAAGACATAGGTTTTTTTAAAATTAAATGGCGTAATTCTACTTCTATAATAGACTTAGCATCACAAAGGTCGTGATTTATTAGTCAAAATCAATATAATCTGTAGGGTCTACAGGCACCGCTTCGTTCCAAAGTTCAAAATGCAAATGTGGGCCGGTAGTATATTCTCCGGTAGAACCGGCAGTGGCAATTACCTCTCCCCTTCTCACATTTTCGCCCTGTTCTTTAGACAAAGAAGCATTATGCTTGTATACAGACAGCAAACCGTATTCGTGTTTAATAATTATTACGTAACCGGTTTCTGTAGTCCATTCAGAAAAAATTACCCGGCCATCGGCTACAGACTTAACCGGTGTGTTTTTAGCCACCACAATATCTACGGCAAAATGCTTTTCTTTGGCATCATATTCTTCCGAAATTGTTCCTTTAACCGGTGGAAACAGGGAAAAATCTATATTATCTGTGGCCGATGGCAAAACATTGTATTTGTCTTCCTGTAAAACTTCTTCCCGCAAAAGGGAATCGGCCCGGGATGGCTCTATGGGTTCAATCTCCTGCCCCATTATAGGGTTTTCTATAAGAGAATCTCTACTAAGACTGGAAGTATCGGCTTTCCCCGTTAGCACATCCTTTATGGAATTTAAATATTGATTATTAAGTTTTAAAACCTGTTGTAGGGAATCTGACTCATAAGCTAATTGAGATGCCTGTTGTTTTAACTCTGCAGAAGAATAGCCCGGTATATACTCTTTAAGCGGTGTAAAAGCTATAATATAGGTTGTGGCAGCAATAAGAATTATAGCACTTAGCGTAATGCTTACAAAAACATTCAGCCGGGTTAATTTAAAAGAAAGTTTCTCCTCAAATGTATCTTCATTTATTATAATCATTCGATACTTATGAAGCAACTTCCTGGTTATTTTTTTTCTATTTTTTTTTTCGGTCATAATTCACGTACAAAGATAATTTAAGTGCACCAATCTTCTCTAAAAACTTATTTCAATCCTAAATATACTATTTACAGAAGCTTGTTTTTGACTTTAAGATGCTTAAAAATTAAGTTTTACCTTCAAGTATAACTTAAATTTAAGCTATAATAGCGTTGTAATTATTTAATTCTTGTTAAGTTTGTAATATCAAAATCATATATTATGAATGCATTTATTTTACCATTAGCCATTGGTGCCCCACAAATTATCTTAATTGTTGTGGTAATTTTGCTTCTTTTTGGAGGTCGAAAAATTCCTGAATTGATGAGAGGATTAGGTAGTGGAATTAAAGAATTTAAAGACGCTTCTAAAGATGAAGATGGCGAAAACAAAGTTCCTTCTGATGACAAAAATTTTTCTAACGAGAAAAAATAAACAAAGATCTACCTTATAAAAAAAGCCCGAACAATTTAGTTTGGGCTTTTTTATTGTTTTTTATGCTCTATTCAATATCTGCAGATTGTAGAATAGCATCTAACTCAAACATATTATCTCTTTTACCCCTTGAAGGTGAAAAAACAAATCCTTCTACCACTAAGAACCGATTGTTGGTTTCGTCTTTAATAGCATAATTTAAGAATGGGCCAGCCATAAATGCTCCTTTTACTTCCCAGGTTCCACGGGTTTCATAAGCAAATTTACCATCAATCTCGGTTTCGAAAAGATAAGGTGCGTAGGCGGCCTCTGTTATCATATGGGTACCTTTGGTAGGCCCTGGAATATGGGCTTTTCCAATAGAATCACGCATTTTTATAATATTTCCAATAGTATTGGTATCGGCTTCAATTTGATTAATTGGCACCTCGTAGATAAGGATTTCCATATTCCCTTTTGGGATTTCCTTTCGTATCCACACAAAATTATCTTCTTCAAGTGCATATCGATAAGCTGATGGGAAATTGAGTGATAAACCAAACTTTTCTTCGAGCTTTCCATCCTTTTTTAGAGACTTGCCTATTCGGCGTTGTTTCTCTTTCATTTCAGTTTCCTTAAAGGCCGAAACTAATTTTTTGGAGCTTTCATTAATTACATGAATAAGTTCTTCTTCGTTTTCACCCGAGATGATTACCCCGGTTTGTGGGCGGGCATACAAATCTTTAACTATTCTGGCCTCAGCCTTATCGCCTTCCTGAACAGAGATAAAAGACCTATTTCTGCGTACAAAACCACTAAAAGTCTCTGGCGGGATTTGGCTTATAGAAAACATAGGCTCTTCTTGTGGAAGACCCTCTACGGCGGCTGCATAATTATCTCTTATAGCTTCACCAACCTTACCTTCCCAAAGTTCATTCTCTATAATTAAGGTGATTTGATTTATATTTCCCGAGGAATCTGATAAGATTCGTTCTTCTTTTTTATCTCCATTTTCATTACAGGAGATTAGAAAAACTACACTGAATAGAAGAAATAATGTTTTTTTCATTGTTTTTAGTTTGGTTTGAAATGATTAGCCCTTAGAAAGTTTAAGTTTCATACCGGGTTTTAGGCTATTAGTTCCCATATCATTCCAAGACCTCAAATTCTGTACCGTAACTCCCGGAAATTTTCTGGAAATGCTCCAAAGTGAATCTCCTTTTCTAACTGTATAGGTTTTGGCAGCTTTGTTTTGGCTATTTCCGGCAGAAGCATTTTGGCTGGTTACACCGGGCTTTCTGGGGTAAATAGTAAGATACTGCCCAATTCTAATATTATTGCCCCTAAGGTCGTTCCAACGCTTAATACTGCTTACCCCTACTCCATATCTTTCTGCAATTCTTCCTAAATAATCTCCACTTTTTACCCGGTACCTAATCTTATTTTCAGCTTTTACATATTCAGGAAGGGCTTTTTCTTTCTTTTCCAGCTCTTCTTTGGCAAAGTTATAGATGGCCGCCTCATTGCTTACAAAAGCACCGCTGGCAGTGGCAGGAAGTCTTATCATATAATCTTCACCTTCTATAAAAGGGATTACATCTAATTTATAGCTTGGGTTTAGAAACTGAAGCATCTCTTCTTCTACTCCGGTAACTTTAGAGATTTGTTCAAACGTAATTAATTGTTTTGCCTTAATTGTATCGGTTTCAAAAAAAGCAATTTCGGGGGCCGGGGGTTGAAAATTATGCTCGTTGGCATATTCAAAAAGATAAAGGGTAGCTAAAAAGGCAGGAACATAACCGGCAGTTTCCCTTGGTAAAAACCTTCTTAATTCCCAGTAATTATTAGATCCGCCGCTTCTACGAATTGCTTTTGAAACATTTCCGGGACCAGAATTATAAGAAGCCAATACCAAATCCCAATCTTCAAAAGTGCGGTATAGGTTTGCCAGATATTCTGCAGCGGCCTGGGTAGACTTCTGCGGATCCATACGCTCATCTACATAACTGCTAACATCCAAACCATGGGCTTTCCCGGTTCTATACATAAACTGCCAAAGCCCCGTAGCCCCTACCCAGGATTTTGCCCTTGGGTTTAAAGCAGACTCTACAATGGCCAGGTATTTAATTTCTAACGGAATATCATATCTATCCAATTGTTGCTCAAACATTGGAAAATAATATTCGCTTAACGCCATAAGGCGTTCCATAGCTTTCTTGTTCCGCTTTAAGTAAGAATTTATAACATTCTCCAAAACCGGATGGTATTGGACATTAAAAGGGGTACGCGCATTTAATTTGGCCAGCCTGGCCTTTAAAGTATCGGTGGGAAGTTCTTTATTTACGTGTTTTTCATACTCCTGTTCCCTAATGCTTTTATACATAGAGTTAAAAAGATCTGAATTGGTAAGCTGGGCCCGCCAAACAGAATCAATTTCGGCTGCACGAGGTAAATCTTGCAGCGATACCGCCGAAGAGTCCCTAATTACAGCCGAAATTGGTAATTTATCC
The DNA here is from genome assembly GCF_016236975.1 of Salegentibacter maritimus. Classification (NCBI taxonomy): domain Bacteria; kingdom Pseudomonadati; phylum Bacteroidota; class Flavobacteriia; order Flavobacteriales; family Flavobacteriaceae; genus Salegentibacter; species Salegentibacter maritimus. The sequence goes on along the minus strand of NZ_JAEHNY010000008.1, from coordinate 74,062 downwards.
CTGAATTCAGGGTCTGGATGAGCAAGAATAATTTCACTACTATCTACTTTTTGAAAGATCTGTACTCTAAAATTAGCTTTCTCTACCTGCTTTTTTTGGTTTTCTTCCTGCGCGTACAAGCTAATTCCAAAAAGTAATACAAGTGATAAAATTATATGCTTAACCATAATATTCAAGATTTTAAAAAGAACGTAAAATAGAACTATTTAGTACGTTTATTCTCCAATTGCCTGGATACCCGGCAGGGATTTTCCTTCTAACATTTCTAGCATAGCTCCACCACCGGTAGAAACATAACTTACCTTTTCGTCGAAACCAAATTTCTTAACGGCTGCAACAGAATCTCCACCTCCAACTAAAGAAAAGGCTCCGTTTTTAGTTGCTTCAGCAATTGAATCTCCCAGGGCTATGGTTCCTTTTGAAAATTTATCCATTTCAAATACCCCTAATGGGCCATTCCAAAGAATAATTTTCGATTTCTGTACTACAGCATCAAAGTTCTTAATGCTCTCAGGGCCCGCATCCAGTCCCATCCAGCCATCTGGAATTTCGTTTATCTTACTCACATCGGTAGAGGCCTGTTCAGAAAAGCTATCGGCAATAATAGCATCTACCGGAAGGTGCACTTCTACATTTTTAGCTTTTGCCTGCTTAAGTATTTGCAAAGCTAATTCCTGTTTATCTTCTTCTACCAAAGAATTTCCAATTTTACCGCCATTGGCAAGAATAAAAGTATAAGCCATTCCGCCTCCAATAATAAGATGATCTACTTTATCAAGAATATTCTCGATTACCGTAATTTTAGAAGAAACTTTAGCACCTCCTAATACCGCTGTGACCGGTTTTTCATCACTATGAAGCACCTTATCCAGGTTTTTTATCTCTTTTTCCAATAGGTAACCAAAGCATTTGTTATCAAAATACTTTGCTACAATAGTAGTTGAAGCATGAGCACGGTGAGCAGTACCAAAAGCATCGTTTACATAAATATCACCCAGTTTAGAAAGCTGCTCTGCAAAGTTTTCGTCTCCCGCTTTTTCTTCTTTATGGAATCTAAGGTTTTCTAATAAAAGTATTTCACCGGGTTTTAAATTATCGGCAGCGGCCTGAGCTTCTTCTCCAACACAATTATTCACAAATTTTGGCTCTACCCCAATAACTTCTGAAACTTTACTTACAATATTCTTTAAAGAATATTTTTCTTCCTGGCCTTCGGGCCTTCCTAAATGAGACATTAAAACTACGCTTCCACCATCTTCTAATACCTTAATAATAGTTGGTTTTGCAGCTTCAATCCTATTTGCATCGGTTACCTTTAAATCTTTATCTAACGGGACATTAAAATCTACTCTTATTAATGCTTGTTTATCTTTAAAATTAAAATCGTTTAAAGTCTTCATTTTCAAATTCTTTTTTTTACCAAATTATCTGGTTAGGTTGATTAACATTAAGTACAGTGTACTTTCAATAAGCCTGTACTATTTACAAATATAAATTTTTCCAAAGACATTAAAGTGTATATAAATTTTATATTTGCTTATGCTTTTTGAAGAAATAATAGGTTTACAGCATTTAAAGAAACATCTTACTACTACTGCCGATAATGGACGTGTGCCTCATGCGCAGTTATTTGTAGGAAAAACCGGTAGTGGCACTTTACCACTTGCCATTGCTTATGCACAATACATACTTTGTAAAAATAAGGAAGGCAGCAATAGCACCGGAAATAGTAATTGCAACGAACGCTTTAAAAAACTTGCACATCCAGATCTTCATTTTGCTTTTCCGGTTGCTGCCAATCAAAAAATAAAAAAACACCCGGTTTCTTCGCATTTTTTAGAAGAATGGCGGGAATTTGTAAATACAAATCCTTACGGAAGCTTATTTGAATGGTACCAAAAACTGGGAATTGAAAATAAGCAGGGCCAAATTGGGGTAGATGAAGCCCAGGAAGTTGTTAAATCTCTTTCTTTAAAGGCCTATGAAGGCGGATTTAAAATAATGATTATTTGGATGGCCGAAAAGATGAATACAGCAGCGGCCAATAAATTGCTTAAATTAATTGAAGAACCGCCAAATAATACGCTTTTTCTGTTAATAACTGAAGACGAGGAACAAATTATACAAACCATTAGGTCCCGATGTCAAAAATTGCATTTTCCCCCTTTACCTGAAGATGAAATTGCCTCGTTTCTAGAAAAAAATGAAAACTGTAGTAAACCTGCGGCTTTAAAAATTGCACACCAGGCCAATGGGAGTTATACCCGTGCTTTACATTTATTACAAAAAGATAGTAGCGATCAGCAATTTGAAACCTGGTTTATAAATTGGGTGCGTAGCGCTTTTAAAGCAAAAGGAAATAGAGCTACGGTTTTAGAACTTATTGCCTGGAGCGAAGAAATTGCCGGAATGGGTCGTGAATCGCAAAAAAGCTTTTTACTCTATTGTATAGACTTTTTTAGACAGGCCTTAATGTTAAATTACAAAGCCGAAAAACTGGTATATCTGGAGCCGGAGACACCGGGCTTTAAACTGGAAAAATTTGCTCCTTTTGTGCACGGCAACAATATTAAAGATATTATTACCGCTTTGGAAGAAGCCATTTATCACATAGAAAGAAACGGAAATGCAAAAATAATCCTTACCGACCTATCTATTAGATTAACCAGATATTTACATAAAAAAGCCGCTTAACAATATGGAAAACCTTTACGCAAATATTACCGAAATACTTATTCTATTATTTATTCTAATTACCTTTTTACAATCCGGGATAGATAAAGCCACCGATTGGAAAGGAAATACCGGTTGGTTAAAAGAACATTTTTCAGGAACCTTTCTTGCGGGCCAGGTGCCATTAATGGTAGGAATAATTATGATTATTGAAATAATTACCGGTTTTGCGGCCATTCTGGGAGCCATTTGGCTAATAGCCTATAACGACCCTACCATAGCGCTTTATTCGTGCATATTAGCCGCTATTACCCTTTTAATGCTATTATTTGGGCAAAGGGTTGCTAAAGATTATGCCGGTGCATTTACCATAACCGGATATTTTGTTGTGGTAATTTTTGGTGTTTTTTTAATGTCTTAAAATAGAATAGGCCTGAGAAGTTTTCTAAACTCGTCATCCTGAATTTATTTCAGGATCTAGGTAAAATTAACTTAGAAGCTGAAACAAGTTCAGCTTGACGAAAAGAATGACTTCTCAGACCTACTTAAAATCCTCAGAACCTCTATTTAGTTCTTATTATAAGTTTTATTCAAGTTATCCAGAATTTCCTGGGTTAGATCTTTTCCATCTTTCGCATACATTATATTTGCCGACTCGTTAGAGCCAAAAATATAAGTGTAACCATTCTCTTCCCCATAATCTGCTACATAATCTTTTACTTTATTTATAATAGAATCTATAACAGCGTCGCTCTGCTCTCTAAGTCTATTGCCCTGCATTTGCTGTTGTTGCTGAATTCTTTGTTGCTTTTGCATTAGTTCCTGCTCTTTTTCCTGACGCTGCGACTGCGACATAGAATTCATTTCCTGCTGGTAAGCCTGAACTTCTTGTTGAAATCCTCTGGCAATAGAATCTAGTTGCCTTTTTACTGAATCTGATTTAGAGGTAAAGTCGGCCTCTACATCTTTCATTTCTTTGTACTCTTGAATAAGTTTAGTGGTATCTACATAAGCTGTTTTTTCCTGGTCACAGGATGTTAATAAAACAGCAACTACCAAAATCATTAAAAATTTTTTCATCATTAGTTTAATTTATTTGCAGCAAATGTAGGCAAACTTAATTTTCAATATAAATCAAAATTAAGCTATAAACTGTATATAAGAAATACTTATATACAACTTAACTATAATAAATTAAACAAATAGAAATCAACTTAAATAGCTTAAGAATAAGCTAATTTCTAAGATAAAGACAGGTAAGGTATTGTGAATTCATTAAAAAGCGCTTAAACAAGCTTAAAATGCGAATTTTAAGTTTTTTGAAAGAAATAAACCAGTGAAGAATACTCTGAAGTGTTCTGTGCTTTTAAATTAGATTGCAAACCTATTTTAAATGCCCTCAACATATTTGGTTGTCCTGTTTTGTTTTTTTCGGAAAGCAGACTTACATAAAATGAATCGAAAACCAGAGGTTTTGTTTGAATCTTTTTAAAATTATGCTTTTTAAACAATTCGGTAATGCCTTGTTGGGAAAAATGCCAAAGATGTCTTGGCACATCATAAGCAGCCCAAAATTTGCGGTAATGCTTTGCATCAAAACTTTTAAAATTAGGAACGGCTATAACCGCTACTCCATTTGGTTTTAACAAACGAGCCAAATTTTCAATTTGAGAATCTAAATCTGGAACATGTTCTAAAACATGCCACATACTTATCACATCTAAAGAAGCATCTTTAAATTGAGTTAAATCTTCTTTAAGTTCAATCCCTTTTTCCTGGGCCAATTTTCTTGCCTGTGTATTTGGTTCCACTCCGGCAACATTCCATTCTTTCTTTTTTGCCGTCACTAAAAAATCACCTGTCCCTGCCCCGATGTCTAATAAGTTATTTCCTTTTGTAACTTTATGGATCCACTTCAATTTTTGTAGGAGCATAAAATTTTTAACTACATGATAAATTTTATCGGTAAAACTTTTACTGGCATCTGTATGAGAAATATAATCTTCACTTTGGTAATAAGCCGAAACATTTTCAGGTTTTGGAATGGTTTCCAATATCTCAAAATCGCTTCTTAATTGTAACCGAAATTCCTCACCGGAAACTAAATGATCTTTACAGATTACATGAAATTTTTTATTGGCCATTACATAAAATTTTGAACAGGGTTTTAAAATGTGATTTTCCCATTATTTCTTGAAAAGCATCCTATATAAAACTGCCATCCTTTTCAGAATGGCATCCTTTCAAATTACAAGAATTACACGCAAATAAAATAGCGATCTCTATTTAGATTTTTAATATAGTTTTAGGTTGCTATTCAATTTTATAAGATTCCAATTAATTCTGTAACCTAATCCATTTTAGAATTAAACAAGAATCGAGATTGAATATTTGAGTTATGAACCAAGCTAAATTTTAAAATCAATTAAACATACTTCTTCCTTAAAACAGTTTTATTAGTACTAATAAATACAGCTTTTAAGCTTCAATTTTTTAGACTTGTTCCACGTGGAACGTTTAAATTATCTCCCCATATAAACCAACAAAACCGAAATATCGTTAGGACTTACCCCACTTATTCTTGAGGCTTGTGAGATTGAAGTAGGCTGCACCTTTTTTAATTTTTCCCTGGCCTCAAACGACATAGATTTTATCTTAGAATAATCAAAGCCCTGAGGAATTCTTACATCCTCCAACCTATTCAATTTGTCGGCATTATTTTTTTCTTTTTCAATATAACCGGAATATTTTACCTGAATTTCGCTTTGTTCTAAAATCTCGGTATTCAAATTATTCTCTTGAATATATTCCTCTACCCCCGGAAATTTTCGAACATCATTCATGGTGATATTAGGCCGTGAAAATATTTTAAAAATCTTATCACTTTGTTTCATAGGCGAAGAATTATTCGCCTCTAAAATAGGGTTTGCATCGTCGTGAGAAACACTTTTATTTTTTAGAAATTTTACAAAATCGGTAGATTTCTGTTTCTTATCTTCCATCTTCCGCATACGTTCTTCAGATGCCAAACCTAATTTATAAGAGCGTTCAGTTAATCTAAAATCGGCATTATCCTGACGCAACAAAGTTCTGTATTCAGCACGAGAAGTAAACATTCTATAAGGTTCTTCAGTACCCTTTGTTATAAGATCGTCTATAAGCACCCCAATATATGCCTCGTTTCTTTTAATGATAAATTCGTCCTTCTCCTGAACTTTTAATGCGGCATTTATACCGGCCATTAAACCCTGGCAAGCGGCTTCTTCATAACCGGTAGTTCCATTAATTTGACCGGCAAAAAACAAACCATCTACCAGTTTAGTTTCCAGAGTATGCTTTAATTGCGTTGGCGGGAAATAATCGTATTCAATAGCATAACCGGGTCTAAAGAATTTCACATTTTCAAAGCCAGCCACAGAGCGCAAAGCTTTAAATTGTATATCTTCCGGAAGCGATGTAGAAAAACCGTTTACATACACCTCAACAGTATTCCAACCTTCGGGTTCAACAAAAAGCTGGTGCCTGTCCTTATCGGCGAATCGATTAATTTTATCCTCAATACTTGGACAATACCTAGGACCTATACTTTGAATCCTCCCATTAAACATAGGCGATCTATCAAAGCCATCTTTAAGAATATTATGTACTTCAGGAGAAGTATAAGTCATATAACAGGAACGCTGTTTTTCTAAAGACTTAGTTTCGTCTAAAAACGAAAATTTAGTAGGTTGATCATCACCGGGTTGTTCTATCATTTTAGAATAATCCAAAGACCTACCATCAACCCTTGGAGGAGTTCCGGTTTTCATTCTCCCCGATTCAAAACCTACATCAACCAAATCTTTTGTAATACCTGTGGCAGCTCTTTCTCCTGCTCTACCCCCACCAAAATTCTTATCGCCAATATGAATTAAGCCATTTAAAAAAGTACCGTTGGTTAAGACTACAGATTTAGCTTTAATTTCTAAACCAAGTGAGGTTTTCACCCCCTTTATTTTATCTCCTTCCAGGATTAAACCGGCTACCATTTCCTGATAAAAATCTAAATTAGGTGTTTGCTCCAGGCGTAATCGCCAATGCTCAGCAAACATCATCCTATCACTCTGCACACGGGGACTCCACATAGCAGGACCTTTAGATTTATTTAGCATTTTAAATTGAATAGCACTGGTATCACTCACCAAACCGCTATAGCCACCCATAGCATCAATCTCCCGCAAAATTTGCCCTTTTGCAATTCCACCCATAGCGGGATTGCAACTCATTTGCGCAATATTTTGAAGATTCATAGTTACCAATAAGGTTTTTGAGCCCATATTAGCAGCCGCAGCCGCAGCTTCACTTCCTGCGTGCCCAGCACCTACAACTATAACATCATATTCACTTTCGAACATAAAATTTCTTCTTTCTAAATTTATTGTTCCACGTGGAACAATGCAATCTTTTCGTCTTCCTTCTGTCGCATTAAAGCAGCTTCACTTTCAGTTTTATCACGATATCCACATAGGTGCAAAATACCATGAGCCATAACCCGCTTTATTTCCTGGTTAAACTCAACTTTGTATTCCCTAGCATTTTCAACCACCCTATCGGTACTAATAAAAATATCACCATTAAGCTCATTCCCTTCGGTATTATCAAACGAGATAATATCGGTATAGGTGTCGTGATTTAAAAATTTAAGATTGATCTTATGCAGATAATCGTCATCACAAAAAATATAATTGATTTCTCCCAGGTCCTTTTCCTCTGAAGCAATTACATTTCTTATCCAGGAATCAATCTTGTTTTCATCCTGAAGTTCAAAATCGTTTTCCGAAAAAAAATTAATTATCTGTTCGCTCAAAATAATTTTTTATTTTTTGTTTATAAATTTGCCGCAAAGGTAAGCTTTGTCTATTTAAAATTTCGATAGAATTAAAATATTCTTTAGCCTTAATACTTTGATCTTTAGCAGAATTATTAAATTCTTTTAGGTTGGTCTCAGATTCCCGTTTGTTATTTCTTCCCTGTTGCAAAAGTGCATCTTCCAATTCCATTAGTTGGTGTTCCAATTTTAGCAATTGTTGAAGATTTTTCGCATCAAAGCCTTTGTTAAGCAATTGCTCTTCAGCCTTCCTCATTTCCCTTTCAATTTGCTTGCCCTGTACAGAACCATTTTTCTTATTTAAGTCCTGCAATCTTTGCCTGAGTTGTTGCTGTTCTTTATAAATTTCATAGAGTTGTTCCATTTCTCCTTCCCCCATTCCCTCTCCAGGCCTTTTACCTTCCTGCTGTTCTCCATTTCTCTGCTGTTGCTGTTCCTGGAAATCTTTATTAATTTCCTGTTGTTTTTTAATAATATCCTGAAGTTGAAAATCTGACTGCTCCCCCTGCCCTTTTCCTAATTGCGGATTGGCCTGTTGTTGCATCATAGCTAAAATTTCACTTAACATAACGCCCAAATCATTAGCACCGGTAATTACATATTGTTGACTGGCCGTGCCACGAGACAATTCATTTTCTGCCAGCCGTTCCAGGGATTTATCAATTTCAAATTCAATATCGGTTAAGTTTTTTGTTATATTCTCTGTAATCATAGGGTTGCTTAAGGCCAGGGAATACAAACTATCGTCTATATGTCTAAAATTTTCTCGAAGATCGCTTTGCCTTCTAAGCTTAGAAGCATAGCCCGGGTTGTCTATATCAATCTTATTAAAAACTTCAAACAAATCTTCCTGCTGAAAAGAAAAGGTGACTAAATTATCCAATATTTGTCGTAGTGTTTCGATATCTGCTTTTAATGCTTCTCCACTTTGTTGCATAGAGCGTTGCTGCATTTTTCGACTCATTTCCTCCATTTGTTGTGCAGCATTTTTTTGCTTCTCTTTTGTCTTTTGCTCGTTACCACTTTCAATATTCTCTTCTGCTTCCTTTAATTCATTTTTTATACTTTCTTCGTCAACATCATCCCGGGGAAGATCTTTTGGCTTTTGCAATTGATTATTATCCTTTTCCAACTGATCCATTTCCTCACGGAATTCTTCAAATTCTGCTGAAATTTCCTGCTGTTTTTTAAGTTTATCTACATCAGAATTTTCTGATAATTTCTCTTGTCTTTCTGAAAGTTCAGATAAATCCCTGGATAATTTTTGTAGTTTTTCTTCTACATAATATTGCTTCGTCAATTCCAGAAGTTGCTCTAAATTTCGTTCTTCACTTTGATTTCTTTTAGACAATTCTTCCAATTTTTCTCCTAAGTCTTCCCGGTTAATCTTATCGGCTATTTTTTGTAATTCATCTAATAAGGCTTCGTTTTCCTGTAAGCGCTTTTCATTTCTATCTAAACGCTTTTTCAATTCTTCTTCTTCGGGAGAATTTGTATTGAATTCATCCTGATTTTGCTCAAAGCTATTCTTGAGTTTTTCAGAATAATTCCGCATCATTTCCGATTGTTGCTTTTGTCGCTGAATAAAATTTTCAAGTTTTTTACGCTGATTATAATCCAGATTTATGTTCTCCTTCTGAAGTCTATTGAGTTCCTCCAACTCTTCTTCTGAAGATTTTATATTCTCCAGGCTTTCGCTAAGTTTATTTATAGATTCGCCCTGCTCTTCTAATTGCTCCTCCTCTATTTCGGCCGCGGTTTGTTTTCTATAACTAAAAATGGAACTTTTGCTGCTCTTACTTCCATTCACACCATCATTATCCCAAACTTTAAAATAAAAATTATAGGTCTCTCCCGGTATTAAATCTAAATTTCCGGGAAACGTATAGTGAAAATCATCAAAAGCAGCTTTAGAAATTAAGATTTCCTGCTTTTTAACACTATCTACCTTATTATCAATATAATAAATCAAATTCAAGCTATTTAAACCATAATCATCTGAAAGTTTACCATAGAAATATTGGGTACGACCGTCAATACTATCTATTTTCTGCTGAATTTCAATTTTGGGATATTCATCTTTAATTACATTTATAGAATAGTCTATTGCTTCAAAGTTTTTAATGGAAGTATTTGATGTACTAAGACTGTAGTTTAAATTAGAATAAAGGCTTTGGGAATACTGAACATTTGTATTTTGAACCGGTAATTTTATCAACGAATCTTTAGTCGAAAAATTAACTATTCCAGTATTTCTGGTCATAAAATCCCAGGTAATTTTTGTGCCTTCCGGAACAGTTATATTTCCTGAACCATTTATGCTATCGCTTCGTCTTCCTATATAATTGGGATAAGTAAGTTTTAAATTGAAATCTAATAATTTGGGTACTTTTAATGTTTTAAGCGTATAAGTTTTAGAATTTATTCCATTGGCATGTAATCTAAATTGTAAATCATTCTGAAGTCGTTTAAATGTATATTCAAAACTTCCGGGCGCGATTTGTTTTAAAAAATAGGTTTGGTTGTTGTAAGAAATTTCAGGCTTTTCGGGAATAATATCTCCTTTTGTTTTTACCAGGATTTTATATTCAGAAAATTCCCTGGCCTTTAAAGAATCATTCAAGATTATAAATTCAAATGGTGCAGGGGCTTCAAATTGAGTATTATATTTTGCCAGTCGGTCCAGAGGCGCAGCCACAAGATTTATATTGCCGCTTACCAAAAGACCTAAAATCAAAATCAGTGGAAATAAAGCGTATTTTAAATATTTTTTATTCTCTTTATAATCTACGGCACGGGTAAAAGGAACCTTGTTTAATTGAGCCGATTTTTGTTCAATTCCTGCTAACAATAATTCTGATTGATGCGTATCTTTTTTTAGCTGAAGTATATTCAATAATTTGTCATTCACCTCAGGAAAATGTGCTCCTATTATTCTTGAAGCTTCTTCATTGCTTATCCCTTTAGAAAATTTAAAAAGTTTCGTTATGGGCATTAAAACAAAGTAGCCCAAAAGCATTGCCTCTACCCCAATAAAAATCCAAAAAAGAAAAGTTCTTGCTGCCGGTTCCAACCAAAAATAATGTTCAATAGCTAACACCACCAAAAAATAAAGCAAACCAATGCCCAGGAATAAGATTACTCCTTTTAGCAATTTATTCAGGTAAAACTTCCTGATAAAGCCTGCCAACTTTCCTTTAATTTGTTTAAAATTTTCCATAATCAAAGCTTAAAAATACAACAATTTTAGCGGAGGTAAATTATATCATGGCAAGCCATCGAGGCATTAAACGTAAAGTTTTTTGTTTTAAGACAAATCTAAAAGTCCGGATAAAGTCATCGGGATTAATCTAGATTATACAGTAATTTCTACGGAGTATTGATAAGACTCTCATTAGGTTTCGTTTAATAAGGTTGTATCTTTGCAATTAAAAAACAAAATAACATATGCCTGCTAAAGTTCGCGTGCGTTTTGCGCCAAGTCCAACCGGCCCTTTACATATTGGAGGGGTTAGAACGGCTTTATATAATTATTTATTTGCCAAAAAACATAAGGGAGATTTTGTATTGCGTATAGAAGATACCGATCAAAACCGATATGTAGAAGGCGCCGAAGATTATATTGTTGAATCCCTAAATTGGTGCGGAATTCCTTTTGATGAAGGTCCGGGGAAAGAAGGTGATTATGGTCCCTACCGCCAAAGTGAACGCAAAGATATTTATAAAAAATATGCCGAAGAACTTATAAAAAAAGATTTGGCCTATTATGCGTTTGATACTGCCGAAGAATTAGATGCACATAGAAAAGAGCATGAAGAAAATGGGAAAACTTTTATCTACAATTGGCATAACCGAATGAAATTGCAGAATTCCCTTGCCCTTTCTGAAGATGAAGTGAGAGATAAGTTAGATGCCGATGAGAATTATGTAATAAGGTTTAAATCTCCAGAAGATGAAATGCTTCACATATCAGATGAAATTCGAGGTGAAATGGAAATTGATACCAGCACTTTAGACGATAAAGTTTTATTTAAAAGTGATGGAATGCCAACCTATCACCTAGCGAATATTGTAGACGATCATTTAATGAAAATCTCTCACGTAATACGTGGTGAAGAATGGTTGCCATCGTTAGCACTTCATTTTATGTTATACCGAGCTTTTGGATGGGATGCACCTAAATTTGCCCATTTACCGCTTATTTTAAAACCACAGGGAAAAGGTAAATTAAGCAAAAGAGATGGAGATAAGTTAGGTTTCCCGGTATTTCCACTGGAATGGAAAGATCCAAATTCAGGAGAAATTTCGGCAGGCTATAGAGAAGATGGCTATTTTCCGGAAGCTGTCACCAACATGCTGGCCTTTTTAGGATGGAATCCGGGGACTGAGCAGGAATTCTTTAAACTAAACGAACTGGTTGAAGCTTTTGAAATAGACCGTGTACATAAAGGCGGAGCTAAATTTGATCCAGAAAAGACCAAGTGGTTTCAGCAACATTATATGCATGAAGCAGATGAAAAAGTAATCGCTGAAAAACTGGAAAAAATAATTGAGAAAAAGGAAATTGAAGTTTCTTCAAACTATGTTTTAAAAGTAGTAAGCTTAATGAAAGAGCGTGCTGTTTTTGTAAATGATATATGGGAACAGGGTTATTTTTTCTTTATTGCCCCTACTTCATATGATCCTAAAAATGCAAAAAAAGCCTGGAAAGAAGGTACGGCCAGTTTGATGCAGGAATTAATTGAGGTATTAAAAGAACAGGAAGATTTTAAAGCCGAAGCCGTACAGGCCGAAGTAAAAGCCTGGATACAACAAAAAGAAGTTGGTTTTGGAAAAGTAATGCAGCCTTTTAGGTTAGCCCTGGTGGGTGCTATGCAGGGACCCGATCTTTACGAAATTGCCGAAATGATAGGCAAAGAAGAAAGTATTTCCCGCTTGCAAAAAGCAATAGAAACACTGGGATAAATTAATTCAGGTTTACATATAAAAGTAGGCTGTCTGAAAAGTCTATTCTCGTCAAGCTGAACTTGTTTCAGCTTCTAACAGGTTTTTAATTACCAACACGTTAGATCCCCGATAAAGAATCGGGGCAGGCTTTGAAATAAATTCAAGATGACGGTTTTAAAACCTTTTCAGACAGCTTCGACCTTTTCTAGGTTTTTTAAACAGCCTATTTTTTATTCTTAACCTCTACCGCATAGCTAACTAAACTACCCGGCTGGGAACCCCTAGCCATTATTTTTGGAAAATATAATTTGATTTTTAGGCAAGCCCTGTAATCTTAAACTCAATTATCGAGCAAAGTTTCACTATATTAGAGAACAATCAAACTATAAAATTCTACTATGCTTAGTTATCTTTTTCTCCCCATTGCTATTATTTTAATACTATTGATTCTTTTTAGCGGGATTTTTACCGTGCGACAGCAAAAAGCCGCGATCATTGAACGCTTTGGAAAATTTAGAAGTATTAAAAACTCCGGACTTCATTTAAAAATTCCTGTAATAGACCAAATTGCCGGTAGAATTAATTTAAAGGTACAGCAACTTGATGTGTTGGTAGAGACCAAAACCAAGGATAATGTATTTGTTAAGCTAAAAATTTCGGTACAATTTCAGGTAATTAGAAACAATATTTACGATGCTTTCTATAAACTGGAAAGCCCATCAGATCAAATTACGTCCTATGTTTTTGATGTAGTGCGGGCCGAAGTTCCAAAAATGATTTTGGATGATGTTTTTGAACGCAAAGATGATATTGCAATTGCGGTTAATCGTGAGCTCAATCAATCTATGCAAGATTATGGTTATAACATCATTAAAACGCTTGTAACAGACATAGATCCCGACGAACAGGTAAAGCAAGCCATGAACCGAATAAACTCGGCAGAACGCGAGAAAGTGGCCGCAGAATACGAAGGAGAGGCCGAAAGAATACGCATTGTCGCCAAAGCACGAGCCGAAGCAGAGAGCAAACGTTTACAAGGGCAGGGAATTGCCGACCAGAGAAGGGAAATTGCCAGAGGCCTTGAAGAAAGTGTAGATGTATTAAATAATGTTGGGATAAACTCTCAGGAGGCATCAGCTCTAATTGTGGTAACTCAACATTACGATACTTTGCAGGCCATTGGTGAAGAAACCAACAGCAATCTTATTTTATTGCCTAATTCTCCACAGGCAGGAAGCGATATGCTAAATAATATGGTGGCTTCTTTTACAGCATCTAACCAAATTGGAGAAGCTATGCGCAAAAAAAATGAAGAAATTGAACAGGGAAAAAAGGATCAGGATAATTCGAAAAGGAGATAAATAAAACTCTTCTTGCGTAAGTAAAGTATCTCAGGGCAAGCCCACAAGGTATTCATTGAAAACAAATTTTTAATTTCTAGGCAAACCTCTGGATATTATACCCTTTGGCGATACCAAATAAGAAAGGTTTGAAGCTTTATTTTTCTATCATAAGTCAATCTGAATTTATTTCAGAATCTAACTTTTTAGAACTCCAAACAAATTCCGGAGCAGGCTCTGAAACAAGTTCGAATTGATGGGAAAAATAAACTTTCAAACCTTTCTTCAATATCTATAAGAAGTGGTCTAAGTCTTTACTTTAGCGGTTACTTTCTTTAACCCGGTAATCTTTGTTACGGCTTTAAGTATTAGGGCTTTTTGTAAAATTGATCCAAACATACTTCCGGCAAGGGATAAGGGAGATAGCGAGCTTTTAACCTGCGCTACATTCAATTTTATTTCTTCCTGATCTATTTTTGTTTGCAGCTTCAGAATTTCCAAATCCCTATCTATTTCTTTAAATGAACTGTATTCCTTCATAATAGTTAGTCATTAAAAAATTTCCTAGAAGCCTTTACCAACAGTAATTTTTCAATTGGTTTTTTTCCGAAAAGAAAGATTAATATAAAAATTAAAAAATAGAAACCTCCAACAATAAAATAACCGGCACTGGGAGAACCAATAGCCTGGCTAATTAAAATTGCCAATGCCACGGAAACGAGGATTACGGCGAAAATGAAAAAAATACCCAATAAAATACCAAACACGAGACCTGTAGCCCCTTTCATTGCCTGTTTAAAGAATTGGAGTTTATAATATTCGGAATTGCTATGTGCAAATGCCTTTAAATTATAATTTAACTCATCTATACTATTAGATAGTTTTTCAAAAGCCATAAAAATGTTTCTCTATACTACTGCTTTGTTAGGTTTATCCTTTCCATCCCCGTCTTTCTGTAATTTGGCATTTTGCTTTCTAAGCTCTTCCAATTTAGTTTCCATAGCCGAAAGAATATCATCGGCCTTATGACTTGCTGAGGAAAGGGTTTCTTCTAAACGCGTTTCAAAATCTACACGAGCTTGCTTTGCTTTTTCGGTTAAATTAGAAGAAGTTTCAGCATACTTCTTATTCAGTTTATCCTGAGCTTTTTTAGACTCGTCCTTCAATTTTTTACGGGTTTTATCACCGCTATCGGGAGCATATAATATACCTATACCAGCTCCAATTGCAGCCCCGGTAATCAATGCTAATAGTGTATTTCCTGTATTTGCCATAATAGTTTTTTATTAGTTAAGTTAATACTAAATCCAAATATACAAGATGGATAAAGCGAATGCTGTTAATAACCGGTTAATATGTTAAAATGCTTTACTAAATTATTCTTAAAAAGCAACTTAACCAAATCAACACCAACTTATTTCTTTTTTGCCCAGGAATCTCTTAAGCCTACTGTACGATTAAAAATAGGCTGCCCTTCTTTAGATTCTTTATCCACACAAAAATATCCGATGCGTTGAAACTGAAATTTATCCTGAATCCCGGCCGTTTTTAAACTAGGTTCTACATAGGCATTTATTACTTTAAGAGAATCTGGATTAACAAATTCCATAAAGTCTTTTTCTTTATCGCCATCTGGATTTTCTACACTAAATAAACGGTCGTAAAGCCTTACCTCGGTTTCCAGTGCGTGTTTGGCAGATACCCAATGCAAGGTGCCCTTTACCTTTCGCATAGATTCTTCGGTCCCACTTCCACTCCTACTCTTTGGATCGTACGTACAATGAATTTCGGTTATATTTCCTTCGGCATCTTTTACAACATCTTCGCCCTTTATTATATAGGCATTCTTTAACCTAACTTCCTTTCCTAAGGTTAACCTAAAAAACTTTCTATTGGCACTTTCTTTAAAATCTTCTTTTTCTATATAAAGCTCTCTTGAAAAGGGCAGTTCCCTGCTCCCGGCCGACTCATCTTCCGGGTTATTTTCGGCTTCCAACCACTCTTCTTTACTTTCGTCGTAATTAGTAATTACTAATTTTACAGGATCTAAAACACCCATAACCCGTGGTGCTGTTTTATTAAGATCTTCACGGGCACAAAATTCTAAATGTGCCACGTCTATCATATTCTCGCGTTTTCCAACTCCTATAGAATCGGCAAATTTTCTAATAGCATTTGGTGTATAGCCCCTTCTTCTTAATCCCGAAATGGTAGGCATTCTAGGATCATCCCAGGATTTTACCACGCCTTTTTCTACCAGTTGCATAAGCTTTCGTTTACTTACTACGGTATGGCTTAGGTTTCTTCTTGCAAATTCTCGTTGCTTGGGCTTCAATTCCCCTTCCTTACTAACTTTTTCAATAAACCAATTGTACAATTCGCGATGTGGTAAAAATTCTAGAGTACAAAAAGAATGAGAAATACTTTCAATAAAATCGCTTTCTCCGTGGGCCCAATCGTACATTGGATAAATTTTCCAGTTATCTTTGGTACGATGGTGGTTTTTATGTAAACATCTATACATCACCGGATCCCGCATAAGCATGTTAGGTGATTCCATATCTATTTTGGCTCTTAGAACGTGACCACGTTCGGGAGTTTCGCCATTTTTCATCTGCTCAAAAAGCTCAAGATTTTCTTCTACAGAACGTTTTCTATACGGACTTTCCTTCCCGGGTTCGGTGGGAGTTCCTTTTTGCAAGGCAATTTCTTCAGAAGTTTGGCTATCTACGTACGCATCGCCATTCTTAATCATTTCAACAGCCCAGTCGTATAACTGCTGAAAATAATCTGATGCATAACATTCCTTCTCCCATTTAAATCCCAGCCACAACACATCTTCTTTAATGGCATCTACATACTCCTGCTCTTCTTTGATAGGATTGGTATCGTCAAATCTAAGATTTACGGGAGCATTATATTTTTCTCCCAAACCAAAATTGAGACAAATAGAAGAAGCGTGCCCAATATGCAGGTAACCATTGGGCTCTGGTGGAAACCTGAATTTTAATTCTTCTCTTTTGTGGGTATTTTGAAGATCTTCTTCTATAATTTGCTCAATAAAATTGAGTCCTTTTTTTTCTTCGGCCATAATTTATAATATCAGGAACTTCCGGGTTTGGGAAGTTAAATCACACAATTATTTATAATTTTCTATATCCCTTATTTGAGGTTATAAAGCGCAAAGTTACCAAAAAATAGATCGCCCGGCCCAAGCTTTCCAAAACAAGAAATAATATATTTATAATCTATAAGAAAAATCAAAAACTTAGTATGCCAGAAATTTTACGTATCATTTTTTACGCGGCTTTTTCCGGAATTACTGTATTTTTTGGAGGGGTATTATCCTATTTCTTTTGGAAGAAATTTTCTAACAATAGACGAACTGAAGAAGTTAATCATTTTGTTATTGCCTTTGGTGGGGGTATTATATTAGCTGCTCTTGCATTGGTGCTAATTCCTAAGGGAATAGAAGAATTAGAATTAGGGCCACTCATTCTGTGCTTTACAGCAGGCACTTTGATTTTCTTTTATCTGGATAAAAAAATAGAACAATCTGGAAGCAGGTATTCCCAACTTATAGCCATGTTATTAGATTTTATTCCTGAAGCCCTTGCCCTGGGAGCTATTTTTGCTAACGATAGAAAAACAGGCATGTTATTGGCGATTTTTATCGGACTTCAAAATTTACCCGAATCATTTAATTCCTACCAGGATCTTATAGCCAATAAATTTGAACCTAAAAAAGCACTTAGCATCCTGTTTTTATTAAGTTTTATGGGAATAATCGGCGCTGTTACCGGATTTTATTTACTTCAGGATTTGCCAAAAGTAACTGCAGGTATTATGACTTTTGCCAGTGGAGGAATATTATATTTAATTTTTCAGGATATTGCCCCAAATGTTACATTGAAAAAAACCTGGTTACCGGCACTTGGCGCAAACCTTGGTTTTTTAATAGGAATAATTGGCGAAAAACTTATTCATTAATAAAATTGATAGTATGCACCTGCCAACTTATCTTTGCAAGCTATTCTTGTGTATTTTTAAGAAATAATACGGCATAAAAAACGCCAGTATTCAATAAAAAATAATCTTTTGGGAAGTATAAAATTAAGAAATATTCGGGTTTTTGCCTACCACGGCTGCCTTGATGAAGAAGGGAAAATAGGAAGTGATTATCGCGTAAACCTTAAAGTAAAAGGCGATTTATCTCACTCTGCCAAGACCGATAACCTGGCAGATACCATAGACTATGTACATTTAAATAAGATTGTAAAAGAAGAAATGGCCATTAGATCTAAACTTTTGGAAACCGTGGCCGAACGAATTTTAAATCGCGTTTTAGATGAAATAATACTGGTACAAAAGGTAAAGGTAGAAGTTTCTAAAATTAATCCTCCCATTGGTGGAAATGTGGCTATGGTAAGTGTTATTAGAAGTAAATCCCGTTAGTTTTAGGTTAAAAGCGGTGTAGGAATCATAAAATTTTGACTTAAATTAAGAGTCATTTTAAAATCGCATAATCATCTTGAAGCTGGGAGATAGTTTTATTTTTTAAACTTAAAATTTTTATTACATTTGCCAACCCTTAAACAGGGCATCGTGGCCGAGTGGCTAGGCAGAGGTCTGCAAAACCTTGTACAGCGGTTCGAATCCGCTCGATGCCTCAAAAAAGCTCCTTATTTAAAGGGGCTTTTTTTATGTTTTAATTTTACCTCTGAGCATTGTACCCTTTGGCGCTGCCAAAAAAATTGAATCAGAAAAATTTTATATATCCGGAAATTAGGTTTAATCAGGAATGCTATCGTTTGGGGTAATAGATTCAATTTGATCTTTAATACCATCAACCTGGTTTGGAAATACCCCCTGAAATATAAGAACACCGCCAAAAACAATTAATAAAATACTAATTCCTTTTTTCATAAGATAAATCCTGGTGGGTGTGAGTTTTCGGTTTAATTTTTTGGCTAGTAGAATTTTAAAAATATCCAGTACAAGGTAAGTACCTAAAACACTTCCGAAGAAAACCATTATTCTATCCTGCTCCATATTGAGTTTTGGGCCAAAGACAATAATTAAACCCAACCAGAAACCCAACACACCTATATTGATAAAATTAAGTAGAAATCCTTTTACGGCTAAGCCAAAATAATCGCTTTTACTGAGCTTTCTTATCTCGGGTGTATCATCTTCCTGCTTAAGTACTTTTTTAGTCTGTACAAAGCTCATAACACCGTATGTAGCGAGAATCATACCGCCAAATAGAAATAAAGCAGGATCGTCTTTAATACGGGAAAGTAATTTTGTAGTACTTAAATAAGCGATTAAAAGGAAAACAATATCGGCAAGAATTACTCCAACATCAAACGCAAAAGCAGCTCTAAATCCTTTAATGGCGGCGGTTTCCAGTAATACAAAGAAAACCGGACCTAATAAAAAAGCTAAAAAAAGACCTAAAGGTAAGGCTGCTAATACATCCTGAAACATACAATTGTATTATTTTACAAATGTAAACTTTTAGTTTTTTCTAACTACTTTACCGCCAAACAAGGTATTTTGGTCTATGGTTTTAGGATTACCATATACGTTTACCGTGCCCCCTGCCCTCACTTTTGCTTCTACTTTTTCACTAGCAGTAATATCGGCAACTCCGCCTGCATTTATACTAATTTCGGTATTTTCAGAAAGTAGATTTTTGGCGTAAAACTTTCCACCTGTGTTGATATCTACTTCCTGATCTTTGGTTTTGCCCTGCACCTCTATTTGCGCACCCGTGTTAGCATCTACATACAAATTTTTAAGATTTACATCGGCAAAAATATCGGCGCCTTCTGAGGCATTAAGATGAAGTAACTCCTGCTTTAGTTTAGAGGTTATTTGAATAGAGGCGTTTTGGCGGGCATCTATTTTCTCTAGTTTTTTAAATTGAATGGTGATTTGAGTATCATCGTTATCTAGAATTTCATCAATACTCATCCTTACTTTTAAAATTCCATTATCAATTTTAAATTTTACATCGGTTCTATTTTCACCGGTAACAGTTGCTTTATTTTGCGAAGCTTCTTTTAAAATAACATCCAATCCGTTATAAACTTTAATTTCATTAAAGTCTTCCAAATCCTGCGTTAGCTCCTGTGCGCTTAGCATACCAGCACTTAACAAAAACAGTACTAAAAAATAATTTTTCATCTTTATATGTTTTATGTGAAACTGAAACGAGTTCAACTATTCCTATTTTAATATCAACGAATTAATTTCTAAAATAAGTTTAAGGTGATTCCATAATTTTTTTAGTATTCACCTATCACAATCTGCCGGGCTTTTAGGTTTATTCTTCTTTCTTACCAATTAAGGTAAAATCCAGGTGTTTTTTTACTAAATCGGCATTTTTAACTTTTACAATCACCTCATCACCAAGTTGATATACTTTTTTTGTTTTTCTACCAACAATAGCATAATTATCTGCATCAAAATCGTAATGGTCTCCTTCAATGTCCCGCAGGCGAATCATCCCCTCACACTTATTCTCGATAACTTCTACAAAAATACCAAAATCTGTTACTCCCGAAATAACCCCCAGAAATTCCTTATCCTGGTGATCTTGCATAAATTTCACCTGCATATATTTTAAAGAATCCCTTTCGGCATTAGAAGAAAGATTTTCCATTTCGCTGCTATGATGGCATTTTTCGTCGTATTCCTCTTCTTTTGCCGAATCCTTGCCGTCTAGATATCGCTGTAGTAACCTATGTACCATCACATCTGGATATCTTCTAATGGGCGAAGTAAAATGCGAATAATAGTCGAAAGCTAAGCCATAGTGTCCAATATTTTCGGTCCCATAATAAGCTTTGCTCATAGTTCTAATGGCCAGGGTATCTACTAAATTCTGTTCTTTCTTTCCCTGAACATCTTTTAATAACTGGTTTAAAGAAGATGAAACGGTTTTTCGGTTTTTAAGGTTTAAACCGTGGCCAAATCTTGATACCAAATTGTTTAAAGAAACCAATTTTTCTTCATCGGGTTCGTCGTGGCAACGATAAATAAAGGTTTTCTTTTGTTCCTGTTTGCCAATAAATTCAGCCACTTTTCGGTTTGCCAAAAGCATAAATTCTTCAATAAGCTTATTGGCATCTTTGGCCGTTTTGAAGTAAACCCCCACAGGATCGTTTTCTTCATCCAGTTGAAATTTCACTTCTACTTTATCAAAAGAAATAGCACCCTGACGCATTCTAACCGAACGCATTTTTTTAGCCATTTTATCCATTGTTAAAATTGCTTCAACAATTTCATCTTTAACGGTATAGGCCTTGTCCTGAATAGAAATTTCCTCAGGAATATCCCCTTTGCCGGTTTCAATAATTTGCTGTGCTTCTTCGTAAGCAAATCGGGCATCCGAATAAGTGACCGTTCTACCGTACCACTCGTTTACTACTTTGTTATTTTTATCTATTTCAAAAACCGCCGAAAAAGTATATTTCTCTTCATTTGGCCTTAAAGAACAGGCATTATTAGAAAGCACTTCGGGTAACATGGGTACTACTCGATCTACCAGGTAAACCGAAGTGGCACGTTCGTAAGCTTCGTCGTCCAGTATGGTACCGGGTTGCACATAATATGAAACATCGGCAATATGAACTCCAACTTCTACATTGCCATTTTCTAATTTTTGAAAACTTAAAGCATCGTCAAAATCTTTGGCATCGGCAGGATCTATGGTTAAAGTCAATACATCTCGCATATCCCTACGCTTTTTGATTTCGTCTGGCTTGATAGAAGTATCTATTTTATTTGCAAATTCTTCTATTTCCTCCGGAAATTCGTGGGGTAAACCATATTGGGCAAGAATAGAGTGAATTTCGGTATGGTGTTCTCCCGGTTTACCCAGTACCTGAACAATGTTACCAAAAGGAGAATCGGCCTTTTCGGGCCATTCTTCCAGTTCTACAACTACTTTATCGCCATCTTTTGCCTCACCCATTTTGTTCTTTTGAACAAAAATATCGGTATACATTTTTGGATCTGACATTACTACAAATCCAAAGTCTTTTTGCATTTCGAGAACCCCTACAAATTCGGTTCTTTTTCTTTTTACAATTTTTGTTACCTCCCCTTCAGACTTTTTACTTCGCCTTCGGTTATAAATGTAAATTTCTACTTCATCACCATTAAAAGCAGTGTTTAGGTCCCTGGCAGAGATAAAAACATCATCTTCTAATTCGTCTACCATCGCATAGGCATAACCTTTTGTAGTCATATCTATCACTGCACGGTAATAATCGTTACTTTTTGCAATTTTAAATTTTCCGCGCCCATCTTCTTCTATTTGCTTCTTTGCAGCCAATTGGGCTAATTTCTTTATTATATTATTTCTACTCCTGGCGTCGTTAACACCCAGTTTAGCAGCAATTTGCTTGTAATTAAAGGTTTTTCCAGCATCCTTTCTTAGGATATCTAAAATACTTTTGGAAAGATTACCCTGGTATTGGGATTTGTTTTTTTTCTTTTTACTCATTTCAATATTTAAAGTATAAAATTAAGGCTTCTGCATTACATTACAGGTATTTGAGATTAAAGTTTTGTTAAGCAGGCTAAAATTCATCTTTACTTAAAAAAATTCACATTTCATTAACATAAAATAATAACTAAGTGAAAACCCTTAATTTTTGTAAATCAGGAATTAAGAGAAGTGCAAATACTTAATTTTTTCTTAATTTTAATTTAAGCTTAATTACTTGCTTTAGCCCCATCTTTGAAATACTTTTTAATCTTGTTTGTATGAATAAAGCTAAAAGAATATCACTCCTTTTTGTTCTTATTTTTCTCTTTGGATTGATAGGATTTGCTTTATCTATAAATATTTCCTTAAACCGAAAAAACAAAGTTAATATCAAATCTGCCCAACTGTATATGGATCAAACAGTTAGTTATTCTAAAAAACCGGTTTACTATTTAAATTAATTCAAAACACTTAAAAACAGACACTTAAGACCTCTATAAACTATATTTCTACCTACTTTCAGTATAGTTTATTTATTCGTAGTTCTTTAAGCCTTATAACTCTCTCATCAATTTTAAAAATCAACCAAATTTTATTTTTTAGCATAGCAGTCAATGTTATTAACAATATATATAATTATCTTTTTTTCTTCTTTTTTTAAAAATTAAAACTAATGATTATTATAGGCTGTTAATTTGTGGCATAATTTTTTTGAGTTTTTCTTGGTTTTTAAGTTAGTTAAGTTTGATAACAACTTATTAACATACTTCTAAAACTGTAAAGAACTGAAAATCTAGCTATTTTAATATTTACTTAACAAAAGTTAATAATCGACTCTTAATATCTTATTGGGATAATTAGAAATAAAAATACTGTTTATAACCTGTTTTTATATGCTGATAACTTCTCCAAAAATAACCGACTTATTATTTGATTTACCGGTTAAAATTTTCCTATTGAAAATTAAATTCAATGGCACAAATTAATTTCTAAGTTTCTCATCAATGCTTATCCACAATATAATGTCAATACTAAAGCCTTGATTTATAAGAGTATTTAAAAAGTAATTAACAATTGAAAATAGCGGTGTTACTAAGTGGTTTTTTTACCTTTGCGCAGCTAAAACATTAATTATGAAAATTGCAATAGGAAACGATCACGCCGGTACCGGATACAAGAAAAAAGTTGTTGATTACCTTAAAAATAAGGGGATAGAGGTTATTAACTATGGTACAAATAACGACGATAGTGTAGATTACCCAGATTTTGTACATCCGGTAGCCCACGATGTTGAAAACCAAAAAGTAGATTTTGGAATTATTATTTGCGGTAGCGGAAATGGTGCTAATATGACGGCCAATAAACACCAGGGTGTACGTTCTGCTTTATGTTGGACGGCCGAAATTACTAAACTGGCAAGAGAACACAATAATGCCAATGTTTTGAGTATTCCCGCCAGGTTTGTATCAGAACCCCAGGCAGTAGATATGGTAAAAGTTTTCCTTGAAACAGCTTTTGAAGGTGGAAGACACCAAAAACGAGTAGATAAAATTCCGGTTGAAAACTAGAATTTGTTGTTATAATTGAGACTGTCTGAAAAGTATAATTGCGTCAAGCTTAACTTGTTTCAGCTTCTAACCTATTTTGAATATCAACAATTTAGGTTCTGAAATGAATTAAGAATGACGATTAAAAAACTTTTCAAACAGTCTCTTTCTTTTATTGTTTTGGAACACATATTATAGGAAAAATATGGAGATTCTTATTAAAGATTTCAATGAACTTAGTCTTGAAGAGCTTTACCAAATATTGCAACTTAGGTCTGAAGTTTTTGTGGTAGAACAGGATTGTGTTTACCAGGATATAGATGGGAAAGATCAAAATGCACTACATATTTTAGGCATTAAGAATGGAAAAGTAGTTGCCTATACGCGCTGTTTTGATAAAGGATTTTATTTTGAAGAAGCCGCTATTGGCCGGGTGGTGGTACATAAAGCTGAACGTGCTAATGCTTACGGCCATCTTATACTAAAAGCTTCGGTAGAAGCTATTAAAGACCGTTTTAATACCGAAAATATCAAGCTTTCTGCCCAAAAATACTTAACCCATTTTTATGAAAGCCATGGCTTTGTTCAAACCGGTGAGGCTTACCTTGAAGATGGAATTCCACATATTGCAATGATAAAATAAAAATAATATACTTATAATCAATATTTTAATTTTGTTATTTTAAAACTTGTGAATAGCGTTGGGGGTTGTTTAAAATAGATTTTGCCTCAAGAATTTCAGGATTGTTTTCAACATAATATTTATACAAACCTTCTTTATAGAAATAGCGTTTTATAATTTCATCGGTTAAAATACTTACTATTTCGTGTTTCTTTTCATCTAATTCTTTCATTTTTTCAGCGGCAATTTCAGTTGAAATACTCTTATAATGATTAAGGATATCCTGTTCATAACCTTCTTTGGAAGCAGTGGCAAGTAGTTCTTCAAGTTCCTGTTCTGTAGCGGTTTTATACTGAAAATTTGTAGTTTTTAAGAAGCTTTTAAAATTGTTGAAATCTGCATCTGTAAACTTAAAAGATTCAGGAGACTCAAGCTCATTATTATAGTAATAATCTGTCGCGAAATTAAAAATTGCGTTCTCTGCCAGTAAAGCATTGGTAATAGCACTGTATTCTGAAGTTTCCAGTTTTACATCGGGAGAAATGCCACCTCCATCAAAAACACTACGTCCGTTTCGGGTTTTAAACTCATTAAAATCTTTTGCTGTACGTTTTATAGCTTTGCCCTCTTCATCCCTTTCAGCATAGTTTAAAGCTTGTATACAGCGGCCGCTGGGGGTATAATAACGTGAAATGGTAATTTTAAGTTGCGTACCATAGGCAAGCTCTTTTGGGCGTTGTACAAGGCCTTTTCCAAAACTTCTGGCACCAACTACCACTCCCCTGTCTAAATCCTGAATAGCCCCTGCCACAATCTCACTTGCAGAAGCGCTACGCCCATTTACCAGAACCACTAAAGGAATTTGAGTATCTATAGGTTCTTTTTGGGTTTGATAGGCTTTATTATACTTTTCAATAACAGATTTTGTAGAGGTAATTAATTCGCCTTTAGGTAGAAAAATATTGCTCACATTAATGGCTTCTGTTAATAAACCACCTGGATTTCCACGGAGATCTAAAATAATTTCTTCTGCTCCCTGGTTTTTTAAATCTTTTAATGCCCTAATGGTTTCTGAAGAGGCTTTGGCATTAAAGCGGGAAAGTACAATATATCCTATTTTTTCGTCTATAAGTTGATAAAAAGGAACCGCTTTTAATTGAATAGGACTTCGGGTTAGTTGAGTGGTTTTAATTTCTCCCTGGCGTTTATATTTTAAATTGATTTTTGAATTTGCATAGCCATTTAATAACTCACTAATATCATTCCCATAATCGGCTACTTTTATGCCTTCTACCTCAATAATTTTATCCCCTGCTTTTAAACCGGCTTTATCGGCGGGATAATTTTTATAGGGTTCCATAATTAACAAAGTAGTGTCCATAACCTGAACTGTAGCACCTATACCCGTGTATTCGCCCGAATTACTTATTCTGGCGGCTTCTACATCCTGTTCATTCCAGTAATTGGTATAAGGGTCCAAATCTGCCAGCATAGCTTTTATTGCGGTATCCATTAAAGCTGCAGGATTGGTTTCATCAACATAATTCATATTGATTTCCTTAAAAAGCGTGGTGAAGATTTCAATTTGTTTGGCAATCTCAAAGAAATCAGATTTAAATCCAAAACCGCTGAATATGAGCGTGGCACCCAAACAAATTACCGCAATTTTTTTTGTGAGTTTCTTTTTCATTTTTAAATATTTTCAAGTAAAATTAGGGTGATTAGCGAGCTTTTTTCTCCTGTTCTATAAGCCTTTCAATAAGCTTAACCATGGTTTTATTCATTTCCTGGAAACTAATTTTATCCCTGGAAATATAAATAAACATCAAAGCATAAGATTGAGGTAGATTATTGATTACAAGATACTTATTTTTTCTGAAAGCTTCCCGCATCAATCGTTTAATTCGGTTACGACCCACGGCGGTTTTTACCAGTTTTTTAGGAACTGAAACCCCGGTTTTGCAATGGGTAATTTCAGGATTGGTGATTGGGAGATAAATAAGTTTTAACGGATATTTTTTAACCGATTTTCCCTCCTGAAATAAAATATCTATAAGTTTTTTGCTCTTTAGCTTTTCTTCTTTTCCGAAACTTTCATCCATACGTCAAAAGTAAGCATAGTTTTAAGTTCTCTATTAAAATTTTAAGTGGAAATAAATGGAATAACAAGCTATAAGGATTGAATTATATACATTAACCTGAACTTGTTCCAGAACCTGCTCCGAAATTTTTCGGAGTTCTAACAAATTTAGATTCTGAAATAAATTCAGAATGACGATAGGAAGTCTGATATAAAAAAAGACCTCACAGGTTATTGAAACCTGTGAGGTCTAAATTCTAATTTAAAAATTATTACTACTCTTCTTCTTCCGCTGTAGAAGCTTCTTCGGCAGTATAAAGGTTGTCGTCTCTATTAACATCGGCCATTAATTGAGATTCGTCTATTTCTATACTTTCTATCTCGCTAAGTGGTTTTTCTATGTTAAGCTTGTAAGTAGGATAAGCCCAGGCCCAATCATCGGCTACGGTCCAGTTCTCATGATCGGCAGGTTTTTCCCAACGCATTAATTGCAAAGGAATATAGATCATTTCTTCTTCCCCATTGTTATAACGCACGGTAACATCTAAGGGCATTGGCATAAGTCCTTTACGCTCTAAAGTAACTGTAGTTGAATTATCACCGCCTTCCGTAACTTCTTTAATTCCATAGTCTATAGTATTGGTAGTGCGCGTCCAATCGTTTAAATACCAATCTAATTCTGCCCCTGAAACTTTTTCGGCAATCCTAATAAAATCATTTGGGGTTGGGTGTTTAAATTTCCACTCGTCATAATAGCGTTTTATGGTGTTATCTAAATTATCTTTCCCTATTACATACCCTAATTGGGCAAGGAAAACAGCTCCTTTTGAGTAGGCTGATGCTCCATAAGCAGCGTTTAAATTATACCTATCGGCCTGCGTGGTTTGTGGTTGTTCAACTCCAGAGTTCGCCAATTGTATATACGAACGGTAAGAACCTGTAAATGGGTTTTCGGCATAAGTTTCCATAACCTGATTCATAGCAGCGCTGGAAATATAACTTGTAAAACCTTCGTCCATCCATTCGTGTTTACTTTCGTTGGTAGCCATTAAATGTTGAAACCAGGCATGGGCCAATTCGTGAGAAGTTACCCCAACAAGGCTTCCAAAGCTGCGTTCTCCCGTTATTAAGGTTATCATGGCATATTCCATTCCGCCATCTCCCCCCTGGGCCACAGTATATTGATCCCAGGGATATGGACCGATATTTTCATTGAAAAATGCTAATAGACCTTCGGTTTTATCCTGAAGATTTTTCCAGTTTTCTTTTATTTCATCATTGTCTTTATAGAAAAAGTGAAGCACAGTTCCGTCTGCAGCGGTTCTTTTATCGTGAATATACTCCGGATCTGCCGCCCAGGTAAAATCGTGTACTTTTGGCGCTACAAAATGCCAGGTATGGGTATCTCCTTTTGCTTTCACTTCTTTATCGGAATATCCATGACCAATTTCATCGGGGTTTTGCAGGTATCCTGAAGCAGCAACGGTATAATCTTTATCCAGGGTTAATTTTACATCAAAATCGCCCCAAACGCCGTGAAACTCACGCCCAATATAGGGTGCTGCATGCCATCCTTCAAAATCATATTCGGCCATTTTAGGAAACCATTGGGTCATAGAAAGGGCTACCCCTTCTGCACTATTTCTTCCAGAACGGCGAATTTGTTTTGGCACCTGGCCTTCAAATTTCATATTGAAAGTAGCTTTTTCTCCCGGTAAAATAGGTTCATCCAGGGTTACTTCCAATACAGTACCAACTTCTTCAAAAGAAAGATTGTTCCCGTTTTGATCCAGGCTGGATACTCTTAAATAGCCCTGTTCTTCTTCACTTAATTTAGAGATGCGATCTCCTACTCTCCTATCGGGATCATTAATAGTCCTGGACCTAACGTCCATTTCGCTTCCCGGCTGAAAAGCATTAAAATACAAATGATAAAAAACGCGGTCTAAGGTATCGGGAGAATTGTTGGTATATACCAATTCCTGAGATCCGGTATATTGAAAATTTTCAACATTCATATCTACCTCCATCTTATAATCTACGTGTTGCTGCCAGTAGCCGGAGTTGTTTTGAGCGCTGACCAGAGAGGTTGCAACAAGGGCCAGACATACTAATAATTTCTTCATGTTATTGTGGTTTTTATAATCTACTTAAATTTTATTGGCACCGCCAAAGGTTATAATACCCCCAGTCTTGCCTTTAAATTAAAAAATTGTTTCCAACGAATGCCTCGTGGGCTTGCCCCGAGGTAGTTTACTTGGTTTGAG
Organism: Salegentibacter maritimus; assembly: GCF_016236975.1. NCBI lineage: Bacteria > Pseudomonadati > Bacteroidota > Flavobacteriia > Flavobacteriales > Flavobacteriaceae > Salegentibacter > Salegentibacter maritimus. The sequence continues at coordinate 45,216 of NZ_JAEHNY010000008.1, read as the reverse complement.
AGGCTAAAATAAGGGCATTGTAAAGGTTTACCATTTTACCTGACTTAGATAATTCTTTAAAGTCCTGCACGTTGTTTCTGTCCCCTCCTACAATTACATCGGCATTAGTAGTTAAGCCACTATCCATAATTATTTGCTTTACCTGTGCAGCGCTTAATTTTGGATAAAAAGAGCGAATAATTGCTGCTACCCCGGCTACAGCAGGTGCAGCCATAGAAGTACCCTGTAGGTATTCGTATTCATTATTTGGGGTTGTAGACCAAATTTTAGTTCCCGGGGCAAAAACATCTACGTTTGTTTTCCCGTAGTTAGAGAAATTAGCCAATAATTGTGCGCCATAATCAAAATTAAGAGCACCTACCGTTAAAAAGTTATTTGCGATTTCCTGAGGGGCTTCAGGGTTTTGATCGTTGGGGTAAACGGTATTTTCATCTAAATTAAGGCTTTCATTTCCTCCGGCATTTACAATTAATACATCATTTTTTTCAGCATATTTAATGGCTTCTATTACCCATTCAGGATTTGGCGAAAAGTATTTTCCGAAGCTGGTATTAATCACTTTTGCACCATTGTCTACTGCATAACGAATAGCCAGGGCAATATCTTTATCGTATTCATCTCCATCTGGCACTGCACGTATAGCCATAATTTCCACATTATTGGCTACCCCATTTATACCAATATTATTGTTTCTTTCTGCAGCGATAATTCCGGCTACGTGGGTACCGTGTTTAAGGTCTTCTTTCTCTGGATCAGGTCCCATAACATTACCGTTACCGTATTTGGTATCGGTAATATCGTAAGGATCGTCTCCTACGGGAGCACGGCCATCCAGTTCTAAATTAAAATGGGTGTCCAATCTACCGTCATAATAGGCAATACCTTCATCTAATTCTTCCAGCGCTTCGGGAATATTTTCATTTACGTTATTCTGAATTTGCTGTAACATAGCTTTATATTGCGCCATTTGCCCTGTAGCTTGCATGTCATTAAGCTCTTCTATAGTGTAATTCTCTTTACCAAGTTGCGAAGAAACAGCCTGGTGTGCAGCTACCAATTGTTTTTTTATTTGCTCATATTGATTTCTATTTTGAACCGTTTCCTGGTACTCTTTTTCGTACTCCTGTTTAACTTCCTGGTAGTAGATAAATTCGGCGCGATCTGCTGTGCTTATAGAACTTGCTGTTTTCCCTTCATATTTTGGTTTTAAGCGCTTATAAATTCGGGTATATTCCATATTTTCCTTTACAGCATCCCCCAGGAAGTTCCAACCGTGTACATCGTCTATATAACCGTTGTTATCGTCGTCTTTTCCATTTCCGGGAATTTCATCGGTATTGGTCCAAAGAACACCTTCAAGATCTTCGTGCTCAATATCAACCCCACTGTCTATTACAGCCACAATGGTTTTTTGTCCTTTATTATTTTTAATTATTTCTGAATAAGCCTTTTCAACACTCATTCCGGGAATAGTGTCGGTTACAAGATCGGCACCCCCCCAGCCTTTTAGTTGGGTTTCAGTAAGATCATCTATTTTAAGTGGAATTGAATCTATATTGGCTATTGGGGTAGAAACTATTTTGGGTGAGCCACTTCCACAGGAAGCCAAAATAAGCGCGCTTCCCATAGCTAATGCAGGTTTTAAAAAAGGTATCTTCATTATTTATATAAATTGTTTAATATTTACTAATGGAATTATTTAATTGAAAAGTTGGTTAAAAGTAAAGCTTTTGTCCAGCCTAACTCCTTTTTCGGTGTTTTTTAAAGTGATAATCTCATTATGCGCATCGTGTTCCAGGAACAAATAATACTTTTCATCGGCCGCTTTTTTCAAGAATTTTTCTTTTTCAGACAATGTAAGTAATGGCCGGGTATCATAACCCATTACATAAGGTAATGGAATATGACCTGCGGTAGGCAATAAATCAGCCATAAAAACAAGGTTTTTATCTTTGTATTTAATGTGAGGTATCATTTGTTTATCGGTATGTCCATCTACAAACAATACGCCAAAATTAAATTCCTGCGCTGCTGTAAAATTTTCATTTTCCTTACGATTTAAAAAATGAAGTTGGCCACTTTCTTCCATGGGCAATATATTTTCGGGCAGAAACGAAGCTTTTTCACGGGCATTGGGTTCTGTAGCCCATTTCCAGTGTTCTTTATTGCTCCAAAATTTCGCGTTTTTAAAAGCTGGTTCATAACCGGTTTTATCTTTGTTCCATTGTATGGCACCCCCCACATGGTCAAAATGAAGGTGGGTTAAAAACACATCGGTAATATCGTCGCGATGAAACCCGTATTTTTTAAGAGATTTATCTATAGAATGTTCGCCCCAGGGATAATAATAATCAAAGAATTTTTCACTTTGTTTATCGCCCATCCCAGTATCTATAAGCGTAAGTTTATCGCCATCTTCAATTAAGAGGCAGCGCGCTGCCATATCTATCATATTATTAGAATCGGCCGGATTTGTTCGGTTCCAAAGGCTTTTAGGTACAACCCCAAACATAGCACCACCATCCAGTTTAAAATTTCCTGATTCTATAGGATATAATTTCATAAGCTTTAATTTAGGTTTTGCAAATTACTAAAAGCAATACACATGCACTGCTAAAATTCTGTTAGCAGGCATGTTTTAAAGCTTAAAGTTAAGAGTAAAACGCATCGCGACAAGATAACGAGTCTAAAACGAAAGTTTTATTGGTACCGCCAAAGGCTACAATACCCCATTGTAAAATTTCAGTTTATTGGCTTACAGTTAAAAAACTATTCTAAATAGATCACTTTTTCACCTTCGGTAATTGTATCGTTGTAATGGAAAGGCCTTATAACACCTTCGGTATTAACTATAAAAAACGGCAAAATAGAATCTTTATCCCCTTTATGTTCTTTAACCCATTGGCGGGTAGAGATTTCTTCTTTAATGGTTAAGGTGTGTTCTTTAAAGTCTCCATTGCTAATTTTTAATGCCCAGGGTTCCAGTTCGGTTTTATTTGCAAAAAGTGAAGTTGCCTTAATTTTGTCTAGCATATTTACATCTGTACCGGTTTCACTGGGAGATACCAAAACAATTTTATTGGGAATATAAAATGCATCATCGGCAAGTTGTGCGGCAAGGTAATTTATTTCACTATTCCCGGTAAGGCCAATAAAGGTGCCTTTTTCTATGGCGTTTGCATCTTCAAAGGTTTCTTCTTTTAGAATATTACCATACATACTGTTGAAGCCTTGTTTTTTAGCTTCAGCCACCATTTCCCGGTTAGCATCTATAAGTATCACTTCATTTTTATCCTGAAGTTTTTTTGCCATGTATAATCCAAGCGGGTTGGCACCTAAAATAATATAACCATTTCTGGATTCCTGGTGTACCAATTCGTTTCTACTCTTTAGCCATTTTGTAGTCCAGGTTAATAATAACGGAACTGTTAATGTGGTGAAAATGGCCATAAAAACCAGTATAGAAAAGATCTCACTGTTTATAATACCCATTTGTAAGCCAATACCTGCAATAATAATTTCTACAGCACCACGCCCATTCATTCCGGTTCCTACCGCAATACCTTCGCGCCAGCCATAACCACTGGGAAGGTAAAACAAGGCTGTACCGAATATTTTTCCTACCATGGCCATTAAGGTAACAACAATAAGCATTGCAAGGTCTGTTTGAAAGACCTCCAGGGTTACATTAAATCCTGCGGAAACAAAGAATATAGGAGCCAAAAAACCTATGGAAATATCGTGAAATATGTTATTAATGTCTTTAGAAATTTGGCGATTAAACACACCATCCCTAATAAACAAACCAGCCATAAAGGCTCCTAAAATACTGTGTAAACCGGCTACTTCAGCTAGTTCTGAAAAACCTAAAACAATAATGAGAATTAGGGTAAAATGAAGTGTACGGCTATTAATTTTGGATTCCATTAAAAACCTACCCAATAATGGTAAAAGATATATCCCTGCCAGTGCTGTAAAAACAAAAAATAAGATAGCTTTTCCTGCAACCCAGGCCAGTCCAAGCGTGTCTATACTTCCTGCATCTACATAACTTATAATTCCGGCAAAAATCACCAGTGCAAGGGTGTCAGAAATAAGTGCCCCGGCCATAAGTACGTATGCTATACGGGTATTGAGTAATTTTAAATCTACTAAAATTCGACTTTTGGTAGCTAAAGAAGTGACTGCTACGGCTATGGCTACAAAAATGGCAGCCATTTGGGTTCCGCCAAAATATATAATAGTGTAATAACCTAATACAAAAGGAACTATAAACCCGCCAATAGCAGCTAAAAGTCCTGGCCAAGAGGCTTTTCCAAGATCCCTAAAATTAATTTCCATGCCTATATAAACCATAAGTAGAATAATTCCTACTTCGGCCAGCACATTAATCATTTCTGAAGTTTCGAGTAGTCCCAACATGGCAGGGCCTAACACGATTCCTATGATTAACTCGCCTAAAATAGCAGGATAGCCCAGTTTTTTGGCTGCCGATCCGCCTAACCAGGCACTTGCTAAAATGATCAGTAAATTGAGAATATTTAATTCTTCCATAGAACAAAATTTAGACAATTAAGGCTACAAAATATTACTATTTTCACAATATATAGGTAAATACCTGAAATAAATGGAAGTGAAAATAAAAAAAAGTTTTTTTATTTTAAAAAACCTGAATTCCTTATATACTTGCGGTTAAATCGAGCTATTTTTGTAAATAGCAATTTATAGCTAAAACAGTGTACGCATGTTAGAACTGGCAAGTTTGGTAATATTGGGGATCCTGGCGCAGTGGTTAGCCTGGAAAATTAAAACCCCGGCAATTTTACCACTGATATTAATTGGGCTTTTGGTAGGGCCTATTTCAACATTAATTAGTGAAGATGGAACCAAGTGGGTTGAACCTATTTGGAACGGTACCGAAGGTTTATTCCCGGGAGAAAGCCTTTTTTACTTTGTATCCCTTGCTATTTCAGTAATTCTTTTTGAAGGGGGATTAACTCTTAGAAAGAGTGAAGTTGGCAATATTGGCCCTGTAATTTTAAAGTTAATTAGCGTGGGTACCATAGTAACTTTTTTAGGTGCAGGTCTTGCAGCGCATTTTATTTTTAATCTCACCTGGCAAATATCCTTCTTATTCTCGGCATTAATTATAGTAACCGGCCCTACGGTAATCGCTCCTATCCTACGAAATATTCCTTTAAAAACCCATGTTTCATCTATTTTAAAATGGGAAGGAATACTTATAGATCCCATTGGTGCGCTTATTTCTGTACTTATGTTTGAATTTATTAGGGTTGAAGGTGGACAGGACTTTACACAAACGGCCTTAATTGAATTTGGTAAAATCTTACTGTTTGGCTTTACTTTTGGCTTTACTTTCGCCCATTTATTGGCGTTCTTGATTAAAAAGCAAATTATTCCACATTATTTACTAAATGTTTTTACCCTGGCAACCGTACTTGGCGTTTTTGTTATGGCCGATATGTTTGCACACGAAAGTGGCCTTTTAGCGGTGGTAATTATGGGAATGGTAATGGGAAATAAGGACCTGCCAAACATTAAAGAGTTATTGTATTTTAAGGAATCCCTTAGTGTTTTACTTATTTCAATTTTATTTATACTACTAGCTGCAAACATTGAAGTAGAGGAGCTCTTGCTTATATTTAACTGGAACTCGCTTATTTTATTTGGAATAGTAGCACTATTGGTGAGACCAATAGGTGTAATTTTAAGTTCCCTTGGTTCTGGTTTAAAAGTTAATGAAGTGGCTTTTATAAGCTGGGTAGGCCCCAGGGGTATTGTGGCCGCAGGTATAGCATCGTTATTTGGACTGCGCCTGGCTCGTGAAGGTATTGAAGGCGCCGAATATATTACGCCACTGGTGTTTATGATTGTACTTTGCTCGGTTTTATTAAATGCGGCTACAGCAAGGCTTTTTGCACGTTTAGTAGGGGTTTTTATTAAAGATTCTCAGGGAGTTTTAATAATTGGTGCTTCTTCAATTTCAAGATTAATAGGGAAATATTTACAGGATAATAAACGCCATGTAGTGCTGTTGGATAACAATTCAGATAATGTTAAAAAAGCACGGAAACTGGGAATTGAAGCTATTGAGGGGAGTGTCTTTTCAGATGATTTGATGAATAATATCGAGTTGAATGACATTGGTTACCTTATGGCAATGACCGGAAACAGCGATATTAATAAAACCGCCATCGCAAAGTTTAAAAAACAATTTGGTGAGAATGGTTCTTTTAGGCTTATTACTGCAGATGAAATGAATAATCCGGAAAAGAACCCAACCGAAGGCCTGTTTTCACATACCGATGATTATATAAAACTTACGGATGTTTCTAGAAATTATCCAAAAATTCATGAAGTAGCGCTTAATAGTAAAGAGCATTACGAAGGACTTATAGAGATTTCTAAAACCGATACAGATATTATTCCTCTTTTTGTGAAAAGTAAGAATGGAAATTTAACTATTATTCCATCCCACAGCTCTGAAGTTGAAATAGAAGAGGGATATCAATTGGTTTATCTTGGTAAGAAAATTCAAAGAGAAGAGGAAGTTGAAGAGGCTTATGATGAAACGATAGACGATTCAGAGACAGAAGAAGAAATAAAAACAAAGAATGAGCAGGAAAGTAACTAATCTTCCTGCTCTAATTCTGCTACTAACGCATCGGTGATTTCCATATTGTGATAAACATTCTGGACATCGTCGTCGTCTTCAAATTTTTCGGCGAGGCTTAGTATTTTTTTGGCATCATCTATTGGTAATTCTAAAGTATTCATAGGAATACGTTGAACTTCAGAAGATTTAACCTCTATATCCAATTCTTCTAATTTAGCCGCCATTAATCCAAAATCGGTAAAATCGGTATAGATTGTAATAAAATCATCTTCTTTTTCAATTTTTGAAGCACCACCTTCAATAAGTTCCAGTTCAAATTCTTCCAAATCCATTGCTATTTTTTCTCTCTCAATGGCAAAAACTCCTTTTTTGTCAAAAAGAAACTCTAATGAACCGTTGGTACCAAGGTTTCCGCCATTTTTTGAAAATATAGAGCGTACCGAAGCTACCGTACGGTTGGTATTATCTGTAGTACATTCAATAAAGAACGCTATTCCGTTAGGGCCATATCCTTCAAAAGTTACCAGTTCATAATTATCGGCATCAGCTCCGCTAGCCTTCTTTATAGCGCGTTCTATCGTATCTTTGGGCATATTTACACCCTTGGCATTGGCAATAGCATTACGCAAGCCGGGATTAGCTTCAGGGTCTGGCCCGCCACCTTCTTTTACCGCTACACTAATTTCCTTGATTGCCCTGGTAAATTGCTTTGCTCGTTTTTTATCCTGCGCCCCTTTACGGTGCTTTATATTTGCCCATTTACTATGTCCGGCCATGGTATTTGAGTTTTAAATTGGTAGACTTACAAAATTAAGAAAATGTGGAAAATAAAAAACCTCGCAGCAAGTGTGAGGTTTTTATCAATTTTTATAAGTTTTTAAGTTTAATCATTCAGCTTTAAAACTGCCATAAATGCTTCCTGTGGAATTTCAACATTTCCTACCTGTCTCATTCGTTTTTTACCTTTTTTCTGCTTTTCCAGAAGCTTTCTTTTACGGGAAATATCACCTCCATAACATTTTGCGGTCACATCTTTTCTAAGTGCCTTTACCGTTTCACGGGCAATAATTTTAGAACCTATAGCCGCCTGTATTGGAATATCAAACTGTTGTCTTGGAATTAATTCTTTTAACTTTTCACACATTTTCTTTCCAATATCGTAGGCGTTATCTACGTGTAGTAAGGCAGAAAGTGCATCAACAATATTTCCATTAAGTAAAACATCTACTTTTACAAGTTTAGACTGTCGCATTCCTATTGGAGAATAATCAAAGGAAGCATAACCTCTGGAAACCGTTTTTAACCTGTCGTAAAAGTCAAAAACAATTTCGGCCAAAGGCATGTCAAAACTCAGCTCAACCCTTTCAGGAGTTAGGTAAACCTGGTTGGTGATTTCTCCTCTTTTTTCTATACAAAGCGACATTACATTCCCAACATAATCGGCTTTTGTAATGATGGTGGCTTTAATAAATGGCTCTTCTACCCGGTTTAGGGAAGAAGGTTCGGGTAAATCAGACGGGTTATTAACCAGAATTAGATCGTCTGGATTTTTATTGGTGTAGGCGTGGTAAGACACGTTAGGTACGGTAGTAATTACCGTCATATCAAATTCACGCTCTAATCTTTCCTGAATAATTTCCAGGTGAAGCATTCCTAAAAAGCCACAACGGAAACCAAAACCTAATGCGGCCGAACTTTCTGGTACAAATACTAAAGAAGCATCGTTAAGCTGGAGTTTCTCCATAGAACTTCTTAGCTCTTCATAATCTTCGGTGTCTACAGGGTAAATACCGGCAAATACCATAGGTTTTACATCCTCAAATCCTGCTACGGCTTCGGTGGTAGGGTTTTTGGCATCGGTAATGGTGTCACCAACTTTTACTTCCCGGGCGTCTTTAATTCCGGTAATTAGATACCCTACATCTCCTGTTTTTATTTCTTTACGCGGAAATTGCTTTAAACGTAAAGTTCCTACTTCATCGGCAAAATAGTTCTTATTGGTCGCTACAAACTTTATGTTCTGGCCTTTTTTAATAGAACCGTTAATAACTCTAAAATAAGTCTCAACTCCACGGAAAGGATTGTATACCGAGTCGAAAATAAGAGCTCTTAAAGGTGCATCTATTTTTCCGCTTGGAGGTGGAACTCTTGTAATAATTGCTTTTAAAATTTCTTCAATCCCCAAACCTGTCTTAGCACTGGCGGGAATAATGTCATCATGATCACACCCTAAAAGATCTACAATATCATCGCTTACCACTTCAGGATTGGCACTTGGAAGGTCTACTTTATTAAGCACCGGAATAATTTCAAGATCGTGTTCCAGGGCTAAATATAGGTTAGAAATTGTTTGCGCCTGTATGCTTTGTGCGGCATCTACTATTAATAATGCCCCTTCACAGGCAGCGATAGAACGGGAAACTTCATAAGAAAAATCTACGTGTCCCGGAGTATCTATAAGGTTTAAAACATATTTTTCGCCTTCATATTCATAATCCATCTGTATGGCGTGACTTTTAATGGTAATGCCACGTTCGCGTTCTAAATCCATACTATCCAGTAGCTGTTCCTGCTTTTCACGATCGGTCACTGAACCTGTAAAATCTAAAAGTCGATCTGCCAGGGTACTTTTTCCGTGGTCAATATGGGCGATTATACAGAAGTTTCTTATATGCTTCATCGGGTATTTTTAATAATTGAATTCCTAAATGGCTAATCAATAAATTTAAGTTTACAAATATAGTTTATTTCATAGTCCAAAAAAGAAAGATAGAATATAAGAATTCTAAGAAATTTGAATCCCATACTACAGATTTTGAAATTTATTTAGATAAAAAAATATTGTAACTTTTAGTTAATTATAAAAAAACTTACTTAAGTATACAGCAGTTGTAAAAAAGTTTCTTTTTTTTGTAGGAAACATTTTTGTTATAATTTTCAAAAAAGGCGTTAAGTTTAGCCTAAAATAAATACTAATATTAATTAAGAAACACACTTATGGCTGCTAATACCGCAACTAGTCAACCCAAAAACAACACCAGTAGATCTATTATCATTATTGGGGTTTTATTTTTCATCTTCGGATTTGTAACCTGGTTAAACTCGGTACTTATCCCATTTTTAAAAACTGCCAGCCAGTTAAATAACTTTGAATCTTACCTCGTGGCTTTTGCTTCATATATTTCATATTTTGTAATGGCTATACCTGCCGCCTGGGTTTTAAAAAAGATAGGTTTTAAAAATGGTATGTCTTTAGGATTAGTTGTAATGGCGGTAGGAGCCCTGGTTTTTATACCCGCTGCAATGTCAAGAACTTATGCCATGTTTCTTTTTGGTTTGTTTGTTCAGGGAACCGGTTTGGCCCTTTTACAATCTGCCGCCAACCCATATATCACTATTCTTGGTCCTATTGAGAGTGCTGCTAAGCGAATTAGTATTATGGGAATTTGTAACAAGGTAGCCGGAGCTTTGGCACCTATTATTTTTGGAGCCATTTTGCTCAAAAATATGGATGCCGTAGAAGCCAGGTTAGAGGGAATGAGCGCTGTAGCAAAAACAGCCGAGTTAGATAAACTTGCTTCTCTTGTAATTACGCCCTACATTATAATGGCCGTAATATTGGTAGGACTTGCCGTACTTATTTATTATTCGGCTTTACCGGAAATTGAAACCGATGGGGAGGATGATACTGTTGCGGCTGCCAATAAAAATAAAACAAGTGTACTCCAGTTCCCCAACTTATTGTTGGGTACCCTTGCTATGTTTTTGTATGTTGGGGTTGAAGTAATTGCAGGAGATACCGTAATTAGTTATGCAAAAGACGGGCAGGGTATAGCTACAGGAGTAGCTAAATTCTTTACTACCTATACCTTAATAGCCATGATTGTGGGTTATTTAATTGGTACGGTAACTATTCCAAAATACATTAGCCAGCAAAAGGCATTGCAAATTTCAGGTATTTTAGGGATAATCCTTGGTCTATGCGCCATCTATACCGATGGTTATATTTCGGTACTTTGTATTTCCCTTTTAGGTCTAGCCAATGCCCTTGTATTCCCGGCAATTTGGCCTTTAGCGCTTAACGGTTTAGGTAGATTTACAAAAATAGGATCTTCTTTTCTAATTATGGCACTTGCAGGAGGGGCTATCTTACCTTTAGTTTACGGATATTTAGCTGATACTTTTGATCCTCAAGCTGCTTATTGGATTGTGATTCCTTGCTATTTATATATCTGGTACTTTGCTGCCAAAGGACATAAGATAAGATAAAAACTTTTTTATTATGAAAACTTTTAATATCAGGTTTAGTTTAGTGTTTTTAATGTTTTTTCAATTGGGTTTATCCGCACAAGAATCCAATATTGAAAAACCGGCAATCATCCCGCAGCCAGCAGAAGTTGAGTGGAAAGACGATTTTTTTACACTTCAGGAAAGAACAGTGGTTTGTTTTAATACCGGTGCAGAAGCATCGGCTGCCTGGCTGCATAGATTGCTACAAAATACGTATACGCAAAGCTATACCATGAAAGGAGATAATTGTAACGGTTTTAATTTAAATCTTAACCCAGAACTAGAAGAAACCCTGGGAAAAGAAGGTTACAATTTAGATATTTCTTCAAGTACCGTTAACTTAGAAGCGGCCACAGAAGCCGGACTTTTTTATGCTATACAGACCCTGCGCCAAATCTTGCCTGCCGGGATTGAAAATGAAAAAGTTTTGGAAGAGATTCAACTTCCTCAAGTTTCAATTACAGATAGCCCAAGGTTTGCGTGGCGTGGTACTATGCTAGATGTGGCTCGTAGTTTTTTTGGTCCAGATTATATTAAAAAGCATATAGACCGAATGGCTTTTTACAAGTTAAATAAGCTTCATTTACACTTAACCGATGACCAGGGATGGCGTATTGAAATAAAACAAAAGCCTAAATTAACAGAATTAGGAAGTAAGGGTGCGGTAAAAGGAGGAAGATCTGGATTCTTAACCCAGGAAGAATATAAAGAAATTCAGGAATATGCGGCAGCAAGAAATATTGTAATTGTGCCTGAAATTGATATTCCGGGACATATTTATGCGGCCTTAATGGCTTATCCTGAGCTAAATTGTGATGATTTAAGCAATATTGAACCTAAAAGAGCAACCCCTCCGCAACTTTTCCATGGTTATGAAGTGGGGTGGAGTAAATTCTGTCTCGATAAACCTGAAATTTACGATTTTGTAAGCACAGTATTAGGCGAAGTGGCCGAAATTACTACAGGAGATTACCTACATATTGGAGGAGACGAAATAGAAGATGAACGCTATAAAGAATTTGTAATAAAAGCAGATTCTATTGTACAGGGGCTTGGAAAAACAACTATAGGTTGGGAAGAAGTAACGCAGGCTGCTGTAGATACTACGTTTATTAGTCAGCGGTGGAATGGAAAGACAAAGAGCGTTGTAAAAACCCCAATTATAGAATCTATTTGTTCAAGTTTTTATTTTGATCACGCCAATGTTCCAGGTCAGGAAATGACCAATAACTGGTGCCAGGAAAGAGGTGTTTCATTAAAAGATACTTATACTTTTAAAGTTACTAACCCAAATACAATTGGGGTAGAGGCTCCGGTTTGGACCGAGATGGTACTATCGGACGAGGCTGCAGACGATAGATTTTGGCCTAGAAGTATTGCCATGGCAGAAGTGGGATGGACTAAGGATGAAAACAAAGATTATAATGGCTTTTTAAAACGCCTGGGCGCACAAGGGCTACGACTTGACTTTATGGATGTAAATTATTTTAGAAGTCCGGAAGTAGAATGGAACAGCGATCCTAAGAAGGGTGTTTTTTCAGATTTTATGCCAGAATCTAAATATTAATTATTTTAGATAATTTTACTGAAAACATAGAACTGTCTGAAAAGATTTTTTCGATAAGCTGAACTTGTTTCTGCTCCTGATTTATTTCTTGTAAGAAGGAAATCTTGAAATGAATTATAGAAAACGATTTAAAATCTTTTCAGACAAATTCTTTTAATTAAACTTAACCATGGAACATACAAATCCCGATACCGAAAAGACCTCTAAGTACAATAATTTAGAAAAGATGAGTACTTCGGCTTTGCTCAGCAATATTAATAAGGAAGATAAAAGTGTTTCAGAAAGTGTGGAGAAAGAGCTTCCTGCCATTGAAAAGTTGGTGGATGCTATTACCCCAAAAATGCAAGCTGGGGGTAGGTTGTTTTATATTGGTGCAGGAACAAGTGGGAGACTGGGTGTTTTAGATGCTTCAGAATGTCCCCCAACATTTGGTGTTTCAAATCAGTTAGTAATCGGCTTAATTGCCGGGGGAGATACGGCCTTAAGAAATGCTGTAGAAAACGCAGAAGATGACACACAACAAGCCTGGAAAGATCTTCAGGAGTATAATATCTCAGAAAAAGATGTATTGGTAGGCCTTGCTGCCTCGGGAACCACCCCTTATGTAATTGGTGGAATAAAAGAGGCTCGTGCCAAAGGTATTATTACCGGTTGTGTTACCTGTAGTTCAGGTAGCCCATTGGCGGCAGCTTGTGAATTTCCGGTAGAGGTAGTTACCGGGCCCGAGTTTGTAACCGGAAGTACAAGAATGAAAGCCGGTACAGCCCAAAAACTTGTACTGAATATGATATCTACTTCGGTTATGATTAAGCTGGGGCGTGTAAAGGGTAATAAAATGGTAGATATGCAACTTTCAAATAAGAAACTGGTTAGTCGCGGCGTCCGTATGATTATGGAAGAATTAAATGTAGATGAAGCAGAAGCTTCAAAACTGCTACAAACCCACAAGAGCGTGAGAAATGTATTGGCTCAATATAAGGCTTAAGAAAGCTTTAGTTTTCTAAGGTTTTAATATTTTATTCTACTTTAATATTCCTGGTAAGAATTTTTTAAAGTAATTCCAGTCCACTATTTTTATATTTTAGTAATTCAGGTGTATTCGGAGATAATTCTGTAATTAAGGAATCTACCTGAAGGGCGTCACATACCTTAAACCTATTTGAAGTATTTAGTTTTTTAGAGATGGTAAGCGACACTAATTTTTTTGAAGATTTTACCATAGCTTTTTTCATTTGGGCCACCTCCCAATCCAACTCTGTTATTCCTTTTTCAATATCCATATAGCCGGTACCCAAAAAACAGATATCGGCGGTAATTTCAGATAACAGATTAATTGCACTGCCACCTGCGGCAAGTTGCGATCCTCTTGAGAGTTTTCCTCCAATGAGGTGTACCTCATCATTTTTAGAAATATTGTTTAACAATTCTACAGCCATAGGAAGGCTGGGGGTGAAGAAGGTTAAATTCATTTTTCTGGGGATTAATTTAGCCAGTTCCAAATTGGTAGATCCACCGCTAATAAGAACTACATCACCGTGATTTAAAAGCTTAATTCCTTTTTTGGCAATAATAGATTTATTTTCATGCTCATAAATCTCCCGTGTATTATCTGAATGTATATTAAACCCATTTGAAACGGCTCCTCCGTGAACTTTTTTAAGTTGTTTTAACTTGTCCAGTTCCATAAGATCCCTTCGTACGGTGTCCATAGATACATTAAGGGTCCGTGTTAAGTCACTTAATAAGACCCTGTTGTGTAAATGCACTTCATCTAGAATAATTTGATGGCGTTCTGCTTTCTTCATATAAAATCTTTTGTAATGGCTTTTACTTAAACAACCTATTGTAAGCCTGTTAAAATGTTAATTTTTCTAAAATAAAACTTGAATTACTAATATTGCTTCTTTTGTTGTAAATCACAAATATGCGATTAAAAACAGCAAAAATAATACGATGTATTGTAAAAAACAGCATATAATGCTAATTAATGCAATATTTAATTGCTATTAATGTATTTATATAATATGTTTGTTTCCTAATCAATTGTTAATGTAATAATATGGAAAAACGATTTCGTAAATTTATTTTGGTGTTGGTCTGTTTGTTTTCAATTCAGGCCTGGGCACAGGAGAGAGAGATTTCCGGGGAAATTTTTGATACAGACGGGATGCCACTTCCTGGAGTGAACGTATTTATAGAAAATACGTCTACCGGAACCGTAAGTAATTTTGATGGAGAGTTTTCTTTACGTATCCCGGATGAAAATAGTACCGTGTTGGTTTTTTCTTCATTGGGTTTTAAAGAACAAAAACTTAGCGTGGGGAGTAAAGATTACTTTTCAATTACTATGCATATAGATACCGAAGGTTTAGATGAGGTAGTTGTGGTTGGTTATGGTAGTCAAAAGCGTAGTAACGTAACTAGTTCAATCTCTACGATAGATGCCGAAGTTTTGGATTCCAGACCAATTACTGATGCAGCCAGGGGGTTACAGGGAGCAAGTCCCGGGATTACCATAACAACTCCAACCGGCCAGATAGGCCAGGATCCTACAATTAGGCTTCGTGGTAATATTGGAACTTTAAGTCCTGGTGGTGGGGGAGCTCAACCATTAATTTTAGTGGATAATGTAGAGGTATCCAGTTTGCAGTCTATAAACCCACAGGATATAGAAAACATTTCTGTATTAAAGGATGCAGCATCTACCTCTATTTATGGGGCCAGAGCCGCCTGGGGTGTTATTTTAATCACTACTAAAAATGGTAGAAGAAGTCAGGCCCCCACGGTAAATTACTCTAATAACATTTCCTGGTCTACACCAACAAATACTCCAACGGTAGCACCAGCTGCAGATGGAGCAGAAATGGCTTTTGCCGCTGTAAGAAGAAGAATACCTTCTTTAGAAGCCTTTGGTTTGGTTAATATGTATTTAGATGATACTGCTATCGAAAAAATGCGTGAATGGGAAGAATTATATGGAAATCAAGATTTAAGTGATGAAATGGTTCTTGGACGTGATTTTGAAATAAGAGATGGGAGATTGTTTTTTTACCGCCCCTGGAACCCCGAAAAGAAATTTGTTAAAGAATGGGCTCCACAACAAAAGCACGATCTTTCTGTGTCTGGAGGAAGTGAAAAAACTAATTATTATGTTGGCCTTGGTTACCTGGAGCAAGGGGGAGTTTATAAAGCTAACCCAGATGAGTTTGAAAGATATAACCTTAACCTTAGCGTAAATACTTCTATTACTGACTGGATGGACGTTAGGGCGAAAGTATTATATACAAATACAAAAACAACTGAACCGTTTGCATTTGGATCTGCTACTTACGATGCCTGGTATTATACCACTAGATGGCCGGCTTACTATCCTTACGGGACTTATGAGGGAAACCCTTTTAGAAGTCATGTAAATGAAGTTGCTCAGGCAAAAATGAACGAAAATGATAGAGCTTTAACTAGGATAAATCTTGGTACTACTATAAATCCAGTTGAAAACCTGGATATTAATTTTGATTATACGTTTGATGGTGTGGATAGACATGAACACCAGGTTGGAGGATCAGTTTCGGCTTATAATTTCTGGGCCACAGGGCCAGACCTAGTTTATGAACCATATACGAGTCCTAGATATGATAGGGTTGTTTATAACTCTTCCTGGAGTAGGAGAAACACTGCAAAAGCTTTTGCTACTTACGATGTGAATATTGCAGAAGATCACCAATTTGAAATTACTGCAGGTGGTGATGCCGAAGAGTTTGAATTATGGTCACAATATTCTCAACGGAATAATTTATTAAATCCAGATCAAGGTGAGTTAGGTATTGCAACTGGAGATGAATTCGCTGATGGAAGTAGAAATAATTGGACCACTTTAGGTGCTTTTGCTCGAATTAACTATTCTTATAAAGAAAAATATCTACTTAACATAAATGGTAGATATGATGGTTCTTCCAGGCTTTCCTCAAATGAAAAATGGGCGTTTTTTCCATCTATGTCGGCTGGTTGGATTGTTACCAAAGAAGATTTTATGGACGCTGTACCAGCGCTATCTTTCTTAAAACTTAGAGGATCATACGGATCTGTGGGGAACCAAAATGCATTAATCAGAAATATTTATCGAACTATGTCTTCCTTTGATACGGGTTGGTTAATTGATGGTCAAAATAAGCTGAGCGTTAGTACGCCAGGAGCTTTACCGGCAGATCTTACCTGGGAAACGGTAACTACTTTAGATTTAGGTTTCGATGCGAGATTCTTTAAAGATAAATTAGGGGCTAGCTTTAGCTGGTACGAAAGAACAATTAGTGATATGCATAGTGCTGGGGTTACCTTACCTAATTCATTTGGTACATCCGCTCCAATTAGAAATTTTGGAGAAGTTCAAACCAAAGGTTGGGAACTAGAATTAGATTTTAGTCATACTTTTGATAATGGTCTTAGTATTAACACTAAAGCTAATCTAAGTGACTTTAAAGAAAGGGTAACTAAGTTTGCTAATACTACCGAGGGAATTAATTCTTATTATGAAGGAAAAGAACTAGGCGAAATTTGGGGGTATGAAACCGATAGGTTTTTTACAGAAGCCGATTTCGATTCTGAAGGTAATTTGGCACAAGGAATTCCTTCCCAGGAAATTTTTGAAACCAATGGATGGTTCCAGTATGGTCCCGGAGATATAAAATATAAAGATCTTAACGGAGACGGGGTAATTGACTATGGCTCTAGAACTGTAGGTGATTCTGGAGATATGAAAAGAATAGGTAATTCTACTCCTCGTTATCAATATGGACTCCAAATAGGGGCTAGCTGGAAAGGTTTCGACTTTAATATGTTTATGCAGGGAGTTGGAAAACGTGATTTCTGGGCAAACGGACCGGTATTTATCCCCGGATATCGTTATGGTGAAGCTTGGTACGCTCACCAGTTAGATTACTGGACACCAGAAAATCCTAACGCTTATTATCCACGACCTAACGATCAGCAGCAATCTAATAATGCTATGAACTTTTTACCACAGTCAAAATACTTATTAGATATGTCTTATTTAAGAATGAAAAATATCACCTTAGGATATACTATACCAACTTCACTAACCGAAAAATTTCAGGTAGAAAGGTTTAGAGTTTATGCCAGTGGTGAAAATCTTTTCGAGTTTACCGGCGCTCAGGTTCCGGTAGATCCTGAAGTAGACTATACTTCGGCCGGATTAAATGATACCTCAACCTTTGGTCGTGTATATCCTTTTAGAAGATCATTTTCTTTAGGAGTTCAGGTAACACTATAATTTTAAAAAAATAGTTATTATGAAAGTAACAAATAAAATATTTATACTTTTTTTTCTTGCCCTAGGTATTGCAGGTTGTGAAAAAGATTTTCTCGACACACCACCCCAGGATGTTCTGGTAGACGAAACCTATTGGACTAGTGAGGTAAACGTAAAAACATTTGCCTACGGTTTTTATACATCATATTTTTCGGGCTATGGTTCCGGTTATACCTGGGGAAAGTATTTTTCAGGACAAAGTTTAAACGACGATTTTGCACCTACAAATCCTCCAAGGTTTACCCAACAGGTTCCCACTTCAGGTGGCGGATGGAGCTTTGCATGGGTTCGTAAAGCCAATATTTTTATAGATCGTGTACAGGGGGTAGATATGGAAGAAGAAGCCATTAACCATTGGACTGGAATTGGCAGGTTCTTTAGAGCTTTAGAATATCACGATTTAGTAAAAGATTTTGGTGATGTTCCTTACTACGATAAGGAACTTGCTGAAAATGACAATGAAATGTTATACAGGGAGCGAGATGAAAGAACTTTTGTAATGGATCGTGTTTTAGAAGATTTTCGATTTGCCGCAGAAAATGTAAGAGACAATGTGGAAAACGAAGGTCAGGAGGTAGACAGGAGTGTAGTTCTTGGTTTTATGTCTCGAGTGTTTCTTTATGAGGGTACCTGGCAAAAATATCATGAAAACAATAATGAAAAAGCAGCCGAATATCTAGAAGCGGCAAAATGGGCGGCACAGGAGATAATAGAATCAGGTAATTTTTCTTTAGGAAATTATAGAGAGGTATTTAACTCTTTGGATTTATCTGGAAATCCTGAAGTTTTATTATATCGGGAATATGAGGAAGGAATGGTTACCCACTCCCTTAACAGCTATAACAATAAGGAACCGCAAACAGGTGTTTCTAAAGATGGTATTGAGTCATACCTTGCAGAAGATGGTCTTCCTATTGGAATTTCAGCATTATATCAGGGAGATAAGGGCATTGAAAATCTTATGGCAAATCGTGATCCTAGAATTTATGAGACTTTTGTTTCAGATGAATTAAGAATTAATGGAGTAGATCCTAATTATTCAACTACAGGAATAGCTACCCATAAATTCTTAAATGAGGATATTGCCGATGAACCAAGAGGAAGTTCAAATTTAAACCCAACCGATGCCCCTATAATTAGATATGGTGAAATTTTAGTTAATTATGCTGAAGCAGCTTACGAATTGTCTACAGTAGGTGGTGCTACTTTTGCACAAGAAGATCTAGATAAGTCTATTAATGTACTTAGAGACAGGCCGGGTATTAATCTTCCGTATTTAGAAGTTTCTGGAGATCAGCCTGCCGTAAATGGACAAGTTTATGATGATCCACAAAGAGATTCGGGGGTTGCGCCAATTTTATGGGAAATACGAAGAGAAAGAAGAGTAGAATTAATGTTTGAAGGGTTTAGACTGGACGATTTAAAAAGATGGAAAAAACTGGAATATACCGATATGGTCCAGTATCCAGATATTAATCGCGGTGCATGGATAGATAAATCCAATTATCCCGATGCCAATTTAGAAAGCCTTGCAGTAACCGGAGGCGGAGATAAGGGATATTTAATTCCGGCATCTGCCGAAGAAGCACTACGAACTTTTGAAGATCCAAAAGTCTATCTTGAGCCCATTCCATTAGATCAAATTACATTATATAGAGATCAGGGAGTGGAATTAGAACAAAATCCAGGTTGGTAATTATACTTATATTTACGAGGTGGAATTAATAAAAAAGTCCTTCAGAAAATATCTGAGGGACTTTTCTTTAATTGCTCTCAAAATCTTCAAACTATGAAAAAAACACTTCTTTCCCTACTTACTTTATGCTTGTTTTTTTATTCCTGTAAATCTACCCGGGAAGTCCCAAAAGCTCCAGAAGAGCCCGCTGTACCCGATACAGAAGAAATAGTTGAACCAATCCCTGAAGAAATTGAGGTTCCAGAAACACTAGACGAAGAAGAGAAAGCCCGGAACCCTAATACACCAAAGAATATTGAAGAATTTCGTGCCGCCTGGATCGCTACCGTTGCCAATATTAATTGGCCCAGTAAACCTGGCTTATCTACTTCGGCACAGCAAAAAGAAGCTTTAGAGCTGTTAGATTTTTTAGAGTCGCACAACTTTAATGCGGTTGTTTTTCAGGTACGTCCACAGGCCGATGCCCTTTATAAAAGTGAGATAGAGCCCTGGTCGTATTTTCTTACCGGAGAACAGGGAAAAGCTCCTGAACCTTATTACGATCCGCTTAAATTCTGGATCAATGCCGCTCATCAGCGTGGTTTAGAACTGCATGTTTGGTTAAACCCGTATAGGGCACATCATACCACCGGAAAGGAAATCAGTGAAAAATCGGTAATAAAAACCAATCCCGAACTTGTGGTAGCATTAGAAAACGGGATGTGGTGGATGGATCCTGCCCAAAAAGGCACGCAAGACCGATCAGCCGCGGTTGTGATGGATATTGTAAAACGTTATGATGTAGATGGTATTCATTTTGACGATTATTTTTATCCTTACGACTCTTATAACAACGGCAAAGATTTCCCAGACGATAAAAGCTGGAGAGCTTATCAGGCAGCCGGTGGCGAACTTTCACGTGGCGATTGGCGTAGGGAAAGCGTGAATGTTTTTATCAAAAGAATTTATGAAGAAATTAAAGCTGAAAAACCACATGTAAAATTCGGTCTAAGTCCTTTTGGTATTTGGCGCCCGGGCTATCCGGAGTCGGTACAGGGGTACGACCAATACGATAAGTTATATGCCGATGCCAAACTATGGTTAAATGAAGGCTGGATAGATTATTATACCCCACAACTATATTGGAAAATTAGTCAATTAGGGCAAAGCTTTCCCGAATTATTGGGTTGGTGGAAAAGCGAAAATACCAAACAACGCCATTTATGGCCGGGAATGAATGTTGGGGGCGATGGTGACGAGATGCATATTACAGAGGTGATAAACCAAATTATGATTACCCGTGGCATGCTTCCGCAAAGCAAAGGTGCTGTGCATTGGAGTATAGGTCCCCTATTAAAAAATAAAGAGCTTGCAAAGGCCATAAAAGAAGGGCCCTACAGGAAGAAAACCCTGGTTCCGCCAAGTCCCTGGTTAGACAATACCCCGCCCGAAATTCCTAATGTAACCGTAAATGAAAACCTGGATAAAATTGAAATGACCTGGGGCGTTGAAGATGATGCAGATATTAAAAAGTGGGTTTTGTATTTTAAATATGAAACCGGTAGTTGGGATTACAAAATTTTAAATTTCGAAAAAAGAAGTCAGAGCTTACAAAAGGAAGTAGGGAAGAAGAAGGTGCAACTTGAAAAAATAGGGATAACCTCGGTAGACCGAAACGGAAATCAAAGTGAATTTATAGAAATTAAAATAAACTAATTTATGAGCCCACTTCTCGTTTTTGGGGTTATTGCCGGTTATTTTTTGCTTTTAATGGCCATTAGTCATTTTACTTCAAGGCAAGCCGATAATAACACCTATTTTACAGCAAATAGACAATCGCCCTGGTTTCTGGTAGCTTACGGGATGGTTGGTGCTACCTTGTCTGGGGTTACTTTTATATCGGTTCCCGGTGAAGTTGGAAATTCAAATTGGACCTATCTGCAATTTGTAATGGGCAATATGATGGGCTATGCTGTTATTGCCTTTGTTTTAATACCATTGTTTTATAAACTGAAATTAATTTCCATTTATGAATATTTAAAAAATCGGTTTGGGCAGAATTCTTATTATGCCGGCGCTTCATTTTTTTTGATCTCCCAAACCGTAGGCGCCTCCTTTAGATTGTTTTTGGCAGCCCTGGTTTTACAAATTGCTTTTTTTGATGCTTTTGGAATCCCGTTTTGGGTTACGGTGTTAATTACTATTGGTCTAATTTGGTTATATACTTTTAGAGGTGGAATAAAAACTATTGTATGGACAGATACCCTGCAAACCACTTTTTTACTCTTGGCGGTGGTAATAAGTATTTTTATGATTGTAGATCATATGGGTCTTAAATTCACCGATGTATTTGCTACTGTGGCCAATAGCGAAAAGTCTACGATCTTCGATTGGGATTGGCGTTCAAATAATGCATTTTTTAAGAGTTTTCTGGCAGGAATATTT
This sequence comes from Salegentibacter maritimus, assembly GCF_016236975.1. Lineage (NCBI taxonomy): Bacteria > Pseudomonadati > Bacteroidota > Flavobacteriia > Flavobacteriales > Flavobacteriaceae > Salegentibacter > Salegentibacter maritimus. The sequence goes on along the minus strand of NZ_JAEHNY010000008.1, from coordinate 23,276 downwards.
ATAACAATTGCGATGAATGGACTCGACCAAAACGTGATGCAAAAAAACCTTACCTGTAAAAGTAAAGGGGAGGCACAAAAGAATATTTTTTGGTTTTCTATTGTATTTTTCTTTTCAACGGTACTATTTCTGGCCCTTGGGGTTTTGCTCTACAAATACGCCGCAGATCAGGGTATTGCCATCCCGGAAAGAACAGACGATCTTTATCCATTACTGGCATTAAACCACTTTGGAATTCTGGCAGGTATTGTTTTCTTATTAGGAATTACGGCAGCCGCTTTTTCCAGTGCAGATTCAGCTTTAACCGCGCTTACTACGTCTTTTTGTGTAGATATCCTGGATATTCAGAAAAAGGAGAAAAATCAGAAAAGAACAAGGATGCTGGTTCATATAGGCTTTACAATCTTAATGTTTTTGGTAATTATTGTTTTTAATGCTTTAAACGATAGTAGTGTGGTAAGTATGGTTTTTAAAGTAGCCGGTTTTACTTACGGTCCGCTGCTGGGATTATTTGCCTATGGCTTACTATGTAAAAACCCGGTGCGGGATAAATGGGTGCCACTTGTTTGTATTTTATCACCGGTAATTTCAGTAATTTTAGATTTTAATTCTGAAGAATGGCTAAATGGCTATGAGTTTGGTTTTGAAATATTGTTGGTGAATGCGGCAATTACCATGTTGGGGCTTTTTGCACTTTACCGCCCAAATACTGATGAGGTTTCTATAGAGTAAACTACCTTGGGGCAAGGCCAAGAGGCATTCGTTGGAAACAATTTTTAATTTCGAGGCAAGCCTCGGGGTATTATACCTTTTGGCGGTGCCAATAAAATGCTAAAAAAATGGAGTTAAAATTTCATCCATACAACCTGGAACTAAAAAACACTTTTACCATAAGTCATGGTTCACGGGATGTACAGCCAACCTTAATCGTTTCTTTAAGCGATCGTGGGTTTACCGGTTATGGCGAGGCTACGGCAACCTCTTATTACGGTGTAAGCATAGAAAAAATGCAGGCCGATATCCTTAAAATTGAAGACCTTATTGCTAAAAATATCCTGTTAGATCCCGAAGAATTATGGAATTTAACCTATCCTCATTTAAAAGAAAATCCGTTTGCATTATGCGCTTTGGATATAGCGATGCACGATTTGCACGGAAAAAGAAACCGGCAGCCGCTTTACAAATTGTGGGGTTTAACCTTAGATAATATTCCGCTTACCAATTACACTATCGGAATAGATTCTGTAGAAAAAATGATTCAGAAAATTAAAGAATTTCCGTGGCCACTTTACAAAATAAAACTTGGTACCAAAGATGATGTAGCCATTATTAGAGAGTTGCGAAAACATACCAATTCAATTTTCCGTGTAGATGCCAATGCCGCATGGAAGGTAGACCAGGCGATAGAAAATGCCAAAGCCCTAAAAGAATTAAATGTAGAGTTCCTGGAGCAGCCCTTAAAAGCAAACGACTGGGAAGGAATGGAAAGACTTTATAAAGAATCGGTTTTACCACTAATTGCCGATGAAAGCTGTATTGAAGAAAGCGATGTAGAGAAATGTGCGGGCTATTTTCACGGTATAAATATTAAACTTACAAAGTGTGGTGGGCTAACGCCGGGAAAACGAATGATTTTAAAAGGCAAGTCCCTTGGCTTAAAAGTAATGCTGGGCTGTATGACTGAATCTACCGTGGGAATTTCGGCCATAGCTCAATTATTGCCATTGCTGGATTATGTAGATATGGATGGTGGCCTATTAATTAAAAATGATATTGCCGACGGCGTAAAAGTTTATGACGAAAAAGTACATTTTCCTAATAGAAATGGAACCGGAGTTGAATTATATGAGAAATAGAAAAATCATGTCATTCTAAACCTGTTTCAGAATCTAAATTTTTAAAAAGTAAAAATAAATAGCGATGAAATTAATCACAAAATCTTACCTACCTTTTCTCTTAAGCGTCTTTTTGTTCGCCTCCTGTGAGGAAACAGAAGAAAAAAATGAAGAAACTCCACTTAAAAGTCACATTTCGGAAGTGGAAGAGACCTATGCGCCAGATGGCCGGGTAGCGCTTTTTAAAGTTGAAGCAGCTAAAAATGGTGAAGCCTATATCTTAAAAGGAGAAACAAATACTCCCGAAGCAGTAAATTCATTAAAAGAAAAATTGGAGGCTGAAAATATAAAGTTCACCGATAGTATCAAGGTTCTTCCAGATGCTGAGGCTTTAGAAGATAAAGTTCACGGAGTAGTAAAGATTTCGGTGGCCAACCTGCGCGACGAGCCTAAGCATTCGGCACAATTAGTTACCCAGGCAACCCTGGGAATGCCCCTTAAAGTATATAAGAAGCAAGACGGCTGGTATTATGTGCAAACCCCAGAGGGATATTTGGCCTGGGTAGACTATGGTGGTATTGAAAATATGACCAAAGAAGAATTCCTTGCCTGGAAATCTGAAGATAAACTTATTTTTACCGAACCAACCGGCAATTCATATTCCGAAGCAAATACCAACTCCCAAACTGTTTCAGATCTTGTGGCAGGGAATGTTTTAGAGCTTACAGGCGAGCAAAATAATTTCTATAGGGTAAGATATCCAAATGGCAAAGACGGCTTTGTAGAGAAGGCTTATGCGCAGCCATATAAAGAGTGGCTGTCTTCTTTAGAGCAAAATAAAGAAGATCTGGTAGCTACTGCGCATAAATTGATGGGTTTACCTTATTTATGGGGAGGAACCTCTCCTAAAGGGGTTGATTGTAGCGGATATACCAAAACCATTTATTTTTTAAACGGAATGGTGATTCCGCGGGATGCTTCGCAACAAATTCATACGGGGGACGTGGTTGATTCTGATAAGAATTTTGAAAATCTTGAAAAAGGCGATTTGCTTTTCTTTGGAAAACCGGCAACCGATTCTACTTCAGAACGTGTGGTTCACGTAGGAATGTGGATTGGAGATAACAAGTTTATCCATTCTATGGGTGAAGTTCACGTTAGTAATTTTGATACCGAAGCCGAAGATTTTGATGAGTATAACTACAATCGCTACCTACGCAGTAAACGTATATTAAACAAAGAAGATAAAGGCTTAATGTACCTTAAAAACACCGATCTCTTTACGACTTCTGAGCCAGAAGAAGTGAAGATGTAAACTGGTTGCCTTCAAAAAAAATCCTCATAAGTTCTTAGAACTTATGAGGATTTTTTTTGAAGAGCGTTATTTATTAACAGGAGGTTATTGGTTTTCTCTTTCATATAGATAATAACCGCCTCCTTTATCCCAGCTGCAGAAAATTATAGTATTACCATCCTTAGAAACCCCTATGCCACGAGGTTCGGCGCCATTTACTTCCGGCAGTTCCAACGTCCACATTTCTTGCTTTTCTTCATTTCTATAATGAATACTGGAAGGCGAAATTCCACTGGATCGTACAGCGGTATAAATAGCATCATTTACTACTTGTATTGCACTAGAGCCGGCAGAAATACTGGTAATATTTTCTTGTTTAGTATAATCTTTGGAATTTTCACTGCTATAAACCTGAATTTTAGGGCTACCAGGGTCTGGAAAAAAAAGGGTTTTGCCATCTTTGGTCATATCAAAAGTTCGTGCGAGGTTCCTGCCTTTAAGTTCAATAGTTCTTATGAGTTTAAAAGTATTTCCCTGCTGTTTTAATATATAGTTAGGATCATCGCCAAAGAGAGACATGGCATATATTTCTCCATTTTCGGACGCACGTGGTGCTGTAATTGCCCGTGCGCCTTTAGGTGCTTCCCAAACCGCAATGCCTTTTCCGGTTGTCGCGTTAATTTTAATGAGCCTACGATTAATTCCGGCTAGAATATTTCCGTCCAAATCTATTCCAATACCGTTTACTGGGCTTAAATTAAATTCTTCGCCATTAATTTTTACGGAAGTTAAAGGCGAAAAATCTGTTTCTTTGTTATTGGTGTTTTTAATAATTAAGCCTTTGTTATAATCGGCTAGCCAGAGTTTTCCTTCTCCATCCCATTCGGCACCGTAACCTGCACCGGTAGCATCCAGCTTTCCTTTAAAAACGTAATTTGCAGCCGGTATTTGGGCAAGATCATCCAGGGCTTCTTGAGATTTCATTAAATTTAAAGGGGTAGGAGAAGCATAAGAGAAATTACTTCCGTCTGTGGCTAGAATGCGATGGTAAAAACTTAGCTGTTGGCCAATATTGGAATCTCCAAGCAATTTAAACCATTGTTTCTCTGTCATTTTTAAACTGGTTTCCCTTCCTGTTTTTTTCTGAAGAATTATTTTAGAAAAATCTTCGGTTGGAGAGACCTGATAAATATAACTAACAAAATCTCCATCCTGGTCTATGGCCGGGCTCCATTTTATTTCATAAAGTGCATCAATATTGCGTATACCATAAGTATTTTTTGGGTAATGTGATACAATTTGTGCTGCTTGTGGGGCTTTGTTTTGTACCGGTAATAATTGAGATCGTAAACTGCCTGTTTTGGTATTTATTTGAATATAAATTCCCCCAAAACTTAAATAGCTTCTAATTTCTTCGGTAAGTTTTAAATGGGTTGAAAATGTTCCATTCTTCGTGGAAGGTGACTTAAGTTTTATTTCTTTTAGTAATTCCCCGTCTTCGGTATGCCTTCCTTTATAGATTTTTATCGGGCTGCTATTAGAAAATTCTGAAGCTACATTAAAGTAATTACCCATGATTTTAAGTTTGTTGTTTTCAATTTTAGCCTTCACCTCTGCTAAGCCGTCAATGTCAGCTGTTTTAGTATTTAAACTAGACAAATAAGCTTTAAATTTTTGGCTTTTAACAATATCCCGGCGCATTACATAACCGTTTACGCCTATCATGGCTGCAGGTAAAGTTTTTTCGTCAAACAAAGGCATTGCTGCAGCTTGCTTTTTCTTTATATCGTAGGTACTGTAAATAATGGAATCTTTTGAATTAAAGATATCCATGATTGTTATGGCATTTACCGGTTTTTTACTTTGCGTTAGCCATGAACGGGGCCCAGATCCGGCAGCACCGGTATTTAATAATTGTAATTTTCCTCTTTTACCCGGATAATAAGCGTGTTGATGCCCACTTATATACGTATGTACTTCATATTTCTCAAGCAGTTTCTGTAATTCTTTGGCATTTTCTAAAACATTGCCTTTAGAATCCCTTTCCTGCGCTACACTGTAAAGGGGCATATGGCCTATTACAAATCTATAGGTGGATTTTTTTGCTTCAGGGGTTTTAAACTGCTCTTTTAACCATTCCAGGTTTTCTTTGGTGATTTTGGAAGAAGAGGCTTCCCAGGAAACAAAAAAGTTATTTTTTGCTACAAAAGAGTAGTAGTTAGGAAAATTAGTAGCGTCTACAAATTGAAGCCCTGTTTTATATATGTTTTTATTCCAAAATTTTTTAGCAAAGTTATGTTCTATTGTATAATTTCTTGGTCCGTCATGATTGCCCAGGGTAAAGGCAAATGGAATTTTCGCTTTGTGCAAAGGAGCCATGATATGCCCATCAAAACCATCCCACATTTTTTGCAATTGGGTTGTTTTAGAAATTCCCATACCTGCAACCATATCACCGCCACAAATCACTAAATCTGGTTGCCAAATTTTCGGAATTCTATTTATTATGCTATCTACCTGCCACTCGTAATTGGCCGCTCCAAGCCCTGAATTTAAGTCGGAGATTACCGCAATACGAAAATCTCCTCGTTTTGGTAACACAGGAGAATCTTTTTTGGCTACCAGGCGTATGGCATCTACAGTAAATTTTCCTTCAGAGGCTCCAACTATTTCAAGGCTGTCTTTGGGGCCTATTTCAAAATTGCCCAGCACATTCCACTTTCCTACATTTTTCAGGGATTTTTGATTGATACTAAGGGTATCGGTTTTGGCTTCACGATGTAAAATATACAGTACTTGTTCAGAATTTTTCTGCGAGTTTACAGTAAACCACGAAGCTAGTTGGTAATTATTGCGCGCTATACCTTTAAAAGTATAAAAAGCTTTATTTATCTTGTTTGAAGTAGCTTGCCTGGAGGCACTTTCTCCATAATAATTTACCTGGTTAGAGGTACTCCATATTCCTGCCTGAGAGAAATTGCTATCCTCAGTATCAAAAATTATTGGTTGGGTACGAGTCGAAACCTGAGTTTCAGATATTACTAAAGCCCCGGCATTTTTTCTTAAACTATTTCGGTTTCCTCCGGTAATATCTGTTGGAATATTTACTACCTCGTTGGCGGCAATCATAGCCGAGGACCCTCCGCCATCTAAGTTTACGGCTTCTTTTGCACCAACTTCTAACATTAACTGTGCTAATTCTTCCAAACTCACGCCAACACTGGCCTCCTGCCGTCCGTCTACGACCATCATAATTAAGCTGTGTTTGTTCTTGTAACCAATGGCAGTTCTTGGATGCCGCATCAGGTGGCTACCCGTAAATCCTTCTTCTTTATCGGTTACGTTAATTTTCCCATTTTTCAGTAAAACCGGTCCGCCACCTACTGCCTGACTTACATTCCAAATTTCCGATTTTGAATTGATATCTGGCGAGGCGAATTTCATAGGAATATTATTATTTCCGGAATTTACCCAGGCAACTTCCGGTTTGTTATTCTTTATTCCAAAAGCACCCCTTGCAATTTCAGTATTTGGTCCCGGTGCGATCACTTCTCCATCCTGAATAATTGTGCTTACAGAAGAATTTGCGGCGAAATAACCACCATTTATGGCTAATATTCCATTTCCTCTTTTATAGGTTTCTTTGGTGGTTTCCCTTATGGTATTACTGCCTAAAGAACGCAATTTAAGGTTGGTGTCACGCAGATCTATAATGGCATACATCGCCCTAACCGGCTTATTATCTGGTAATTTACCAAAAGCATCAAAAATCTTTATAGAAGCGGGTAGATTTATATTTAAGTCTTCTCTTGGTTGCCAATTAAGATTTATTTCCTGGCTTTGGAGCGGAAAAATGAGTAAAAGGCCTAAAATATTGATGAATATTTTAGTTAGTTTCATAGCAATCTATTTTAGGGGTTATTTTAATTCTGATAGCTTTTGATATATATTATTCCCGGGACAACTGGTCTCGGCTTGGTCTCTGTGGCCGCTAATTGTCTTAGGGGAAATGTCATATTCGCTGGAAATAAAGGCGATAAGTTCTTTTAAACTTTCCCACTGTTGAGGTAGAACTTTTTCTTTATTAAAATCTCCTTCTACCACGATTAGTACATGGCCTTCAAGGTTGTAATTAGTATTGGAATCGCCCTGGAAGTTTATATTCCTTCCTTCAGCAATTTTACCATTGGTTGCGATATAAAAATGGTAAGGAACGTCTGCCCAGGCTTTTTTAATGCTCCCATCGGCCATTGGAGAATTTTTTTGGGAGAAATTTTGCAAGGCCTGCAGTTTCTTTTCTATAGAAAGTTCCGGCTTTTGTGGCATCCCTGTGTGGTGAATGGTAATAAATTGCGGTTTATGCAACTTCATTTCCATAACCGCTTTTTTGGCATTCCAGTCTTCCCTTTTAAGAATAACAAAATCTTTTTTATTGCTCTTTTGGGCAGAAATTGAGAAACTCCATAAAAACACAATAAGAGCAATAGACTTGGTAATATAGCTCATGGGATTACCGCATTTAATTTTAAATTGTTCCGTTTTTTAGAAGCAAAAATTATTTAAAGATACTTCTTATAAAGCAAATACAGCACTTTTATATCATAGGCATTAAAAGGCTGATCCAGGTCTTCTTGAATAAAATGCAATTTAAAAGCACTTTTTGCTGCCTCCAGGTTTGAAGTATTATAACCTATAATTTTAAGGGCATTTTCAATATTAAAATCGGCAGGGATTATTTTAGGAAAAACCAATTTATCTATAAAAGGGATGCGGGAAGTAAGACGGGTATTGAGATTAATAACCAAAGGATTCGGCTTAAAAAACTCGGCTTCAAGTTGTAGGTTTTCTAATTCAGCTTCATTATACCACAGTCCAAAACCTGCGTCAGCTAAGCGTTTCCATGGGAAATAAGCATTAGGGTCTACCTTTCTGGAAGGTGCAATATCAGAATGACCTATAAAATTTTCTGCGGGAATATTGTATTTTTCTTTAATTTCGTCTAATAACTTTAGCAGACTTGTAATCTGTAAGTCGGTAAATTTTTCTTTTCCATTGTTATCAATTTCAATGCCCAGTGAAGAAGAATTTAAATCGGTGTTGTTGCCCCATTGGCCAATGCCACCGTGCCAGGCCCTAAGATAATCGTTAAGCATATGGTATATTTCACCATTTTTTGCAACAACATAGTGTGAGCTTACCTGTGTTCTGGGAAGTGTGAATGTATTTAAAGTTTGTTTTACAGAGTCTTGCGCCGTATGGTGTAAAACCACGTAATTTGGTTTGCGCATATTGAAGTTAGTAGTTCCTACCCAGTAATCGCCATAATTGAGTGCGGATTCGTTTTGGTTTTCCCGGGTAGGGAACTGCTGTAACTCTTTACTAAAGTTTTTTACCTGCTTTTTATAGATTCTGTTGGTTTTAGCATAGGGGTTAGAACTGCATGAACCAAGTATGCCAAGCATTAATAGACTAATAAAAAGCAGATAAGAACTTTTCATTTTTTAATCAAATTTCCATCTTACAAAAGCCTCCATGGCTTCGTAGTTTGCCAGTCCAAGGGCATGGTAGCTTTCAGCGGTTTCGCGGTTTCTTTCTTCTGCCCGTACCCAAAACTCCCTTTCGTCATCACCTGGGAAAACCGGGGTGTCTTTTTGGGATTGGTGTTGAAAGATAGCCTTTCTTTTGCGTTCAACTTCTTGTGGAGATAGCGGAACTGCCATTTCGATCTCGTGAACAGCAAACTCTTGCCAGGCTCCACGGTACATCCATAACCAACAGTCTTTAGTCCAGGATTCCGTTTTACGAAGCCTGTTAAGTGCTTCCAGAATTATACGGAAACAAACAATATGGGTGCCATGAGGGTCGGCAAAATCTCCTGCTGCAAAAACCTGATGAGGTTTTATTTCGTTCAACAGTTCCATAGTAAGTTCTACGTCTTTTTCGGTTACAGGGCTTTTTACCCGCTTTCCTGTTTCGTAGAATGGCAGCGCCATAAAATGGATGTTTTTATCCTTTAGGCCTGCGTAACGGGCTCCTGCAATAGCTTCAGACTTTCTAATAAAGGCTTTTACGTCTCTAATTTCATCTAAATCTATATCGTTGGGTTGTTTCTTGTCAATAAATGCACGCATCTTTTCATAAGTTGCTTCCAATTTACTGGTGTCTTCTCCGGTACTTCGCTTAAAATCTATGGCAAATTCTACATAGCGCAATACATCGGTATCCCAAACAGCTGTATTTCCTGAAGTTTGATAAGCCACGTGAACATCGTGCCCCTGGTCTACAAGCCTAATAAAAGTACCTCCCATAGAAATAACATCATCGTCGGGGTGCGGAGAGAAAATTAGCGAGCGTTTTTTCTCAGGGCTTTTACGTTCCGGACGTTGGGAGTCGTCTGCCTGGGGTTTACCACCGGGCCAACCGGTAATGCTATGTTGTAATTGGTTAAAAACGTCTATATTAATTTGGTATGCCGGGCCTTGCTCGGTAGCAAGTTGTGCCATGCCATTATTATTATAGTCTTCGTCAGTAAGCTTTAAGATTGGTTTTCCTACTTCGGAAGAAAGCCAGATTACGGCTTTTTTAATAAGGGTTTTATCCCATGCGCAATCTTTTACCAACCAGGGCGTGTCAAATCTGGTTAATTCTGAAGCCGCATCGTTATCAAGTATAAATTCAACATTATCTGAAAGTTGAAGATAGGTTGCCGGAACATTTCCTGAAATCTCACCTTCTACAGCCTTTTTAATAATTGGAGCTTTTTTTCTGCTCCAGGCCATTAAAATAATTTCCCGGGCTTTAAAAATAGTACCTATACCCATGGTTATGGCTTTGGTAGGTACATTTTCTTTACCTCCAAAATCACGTGATGCATCGCGACGCGTTAAATCGTCTAAAGTAACTAAACGTGTACCAGAGTTGGGGGCAGACCCAGGCTCATTAAAACCAATATGTCCCGTTCTACCAATTCCCAGCAACTGTAAATCTAATCCGCCGTAGAACCCAATTTTTTCTTCATAGGCAAGACAATAATCAGTAATTTCATCTTTGTTTAGGGTTCCATCGGGAATATGAATGTTTTGCCTTTCTATGTCTATATGGTTAAAAAGGACTTCATCCATAAACTTAACGTAGCTCTGCTTGGCATCTGGTTGCATTGGGTAATACTCATCCAGGTTAAAAGTGATCACGTTTTTAAAACTTAAGCCTTCTTCTTTGTGCAGTCTAATTAGTTCTTCATAAACTTTAACCGGAGTAGCCCCTGTAGCAAGGCCTAGAACGGCATGTTCGTTATTACCCTGTTTACGCTGAATTAGATCTGCAATGCGTTTCGCTACCTTTCTAGAGGCAATATGTTCATCTTCATAAACTTTTACCGGTAGTTTTTCAAAACGTGTTTCTTCTAAAAGATTTAATCTTGCCATAATTTTAGCTGATTATTGATTTATTATTTAGCTGATATGCGATTTTACCAGGTTTACCTGGTCTTTAAAAATATCTTCCATTACTGCTATGGTGCCCCCGTACAAACTGGAATGTGCACCAAGAGTAGAAAGTTCTATTTTGGTACGTTCTTTAAGTTGCATCATGCAATAGGTATTTATAGATTGTTGAATTGGTGTGGTAATAAACTTCTTTGCTTCGGCAATCTTCCCTTCTAAAATCACCAATTCGGGATTAAATATTTGAATTAGAATCGCAATTCCTTTCCCTAATTTAATTCCTATTTCAGATAAGGCCTGGATCGCGAATTGATCTCCTCTATTTGCTGCCTCTATGATAGTTTCTGGTTCTAGTTTTTCGAGCTCTTCTTTTTTAAGACTATTTAAAACCGAAGTTTGTCCGGCTTTTAAACCTTCTTTTGTTTTTCTAACCAAAGCAAGGCCAGAGGCTTCTGTTTCCAGGCAGCCACGCTTGCCACAGTGACATAACAGGCCATCTTCTGTCATGGGGATATGGCCAAATTCACCGGCAAAACCAGATTCTCCAGAGTGCATTTTGCCACCCATAATAATTCCCAGGCCAATACCCCAATCCATAGAAATCACTAAAACATTGTTTTTGTTTTTGGCTTTTCCATAGCGAAATTCAGCCAGGCAGGCACTTTTAGCATCATTTAAGATAGCTACCGGTTTTTTAAATTTTTTCTCAATTTTTAATTTAAGTGATTCTGGCTCCTGTTCGCTTAAATAATAGGTAAAGTTCTTACCGGCATCGGCAGAAACCAGTCCGGGCATACTTATACCTACACCCATAATTTGGTCTTGCTTTATTTCGGCTTCTTGAAGCAATTCCTGGCTCCATTTATATAAGAGCTCTACAATATTGGTTTCTGAAGAGATTTCTGTTGGCCAGGACTTCTCCTTAATTATTGAATGGTTATTATCAATTATCGCTAATTTAATCCTAAAACGCTCAATATGAACACTTATTACAAAAAACGATTCTTCAATAAGCCCGTAAAGATCGGGTTTCCTTCCTCCTTCAGATTTTCCACGACCTTTCTTTATCACGATGCCTTCTTCAGTAAGTTGGTTCAAAAGAGACATAGAAGTTGGCAAACTTACATTAAAACGTTGGCAAACCTCTGCGTTTGAAGTCTCTCCATTTAGAAAAAGATGCTTGATGATCTTTAATTTCTGAAGAAATTTCTTTCGCTCTACATTGTTTATTGTAGAGAGGTTTTTTTCATCTAGAAAGAAGTTATGTAGGTCTGTCGGCATAAATTTGAGTTGTCTGGATTGTAAAATAAAAGCTTTTGGAAAAATGAATTTATTTTGAATTTAAAAGTAGATAAAAAAATCATTTTTAGAAATACTTTTTCTATTTTTTTATAAAAGATCGGCTATTTAAGCAAATTTTGTATTTTTATATATTTAGTTTAATATACAATTTTTAAATCTATTTTTCTTTAATTAGTATTATAATAAGCAAGGATGGCGCTTACAAACAAATTACCGAAGGAAACAACAAGAGTTAAAAGCGAGCGATATCTTGCGTTAGATGTATTACGCGGATTAACCGTGGCCCTAATGATACTGGTGAATACACCCGGTAGTTGGTCGCACATTTATGCACCATTTAAGCATGCGCCCTGGGATGGATTTACCCCTACAGATTGGGTGTTCCCTTCGTTTTTATTTGTAATAGGAAACGCGATGAGTTTTAGTCTTCGCAAATATGAAAGTATTTCTGAAAGCGTATTTTTAAAAAAAGTTTTTAAGCGGTCTATACTCATTTTTCTCATAGGATTGTTTTTAAATGCATTTCCCTTTGTTTTTAGGCAGGAAGGAGAACTGGTTTTTAAAAATTTAGCAAATATTCGCATTATGGGTGTTTTACAGCGTATTGCCCTTTGCTACTTTTTTGCATCTCTTATTCTTCATTATTTAAAGTTGAAAAAATCGATAATCTTTGGAAGTATTATTTTACTTGGGTATTGGGCAATTATGTGGTTTTTTGGCGATCAACCCAATCCGCTTTCACTAGAGCAGAACGCAGCGTTAAAGTTCGACCAGCTTATATTCAATGATGAAAATCTATATAAAGGCTATGGCTTGCCATTTGATCCTGAAGGTTTATTGAGTACACTTCCCGCTATTGTAAATGTAATTGCCGGGTATGCGGCAGGCGTTTTTATACAAAAATCGGGAAATAACATGGCTACTGTAATCAAGCTTGGTATATATGGTGTTATCTTGTTGGCGGTAGCACAAATTTGGGATATTTGGTTTCCAATTAACAAGCCTATCTGGAGTAGTTCTTATGTGTTATATAGCACAGGTTGGACACTTTTAGTGCTTTCAGTTTTTATATTGATTATTGAAATTCTTGGCCAAAAAAAATGGACTGGCTTTTTTGAAGCTTTTGGCAAAAACCCTTTGTTTGTTTTTGTCATGTCTGGCCTTGTAGTGATGCTTTTAAATGTTATTTATGTTAACGGTCAGGCTCTAAAACCCTGGCTTTACGAAAACTTATATCTTAGCTGGTTAAACAATTATAATGCTTCGCTGCTATTTGCCGTTTCTTATATGTTACTAATGTGGTTGCTTGGTTATTTTTTGCATAAAAAACGTATCTATATTAAAGTATAAAATCAATTTTTGAATAATGGAAAATATAAAAGTTCGCTTGTTTACCTTTATAATGGTTTTTTTAGGCCTAACGCTTCAGGCGCAGGAAAACCTTAAAAAAATACCGGAATTTCTTCAATATACCAATAGTAAATGGGTAGATTCCATTATGCAAGAGCTTACTCCAAAAGAGCGTATTGCCCAGCTTATTATGGTCGCGGCTTACTCTAACCGTGACAATGCACATAAAGAAGAAATTTTAAAATTGATTAATGATCAAAAAATTGGGGGTGTAATATTTTTCCAGGGCGATCCAGAAACACAGTTAACTTTGATGAACGATTATCAATTGGCTTCAAAAGTTCCTTTGTTGGGTGCCATAGATGCCGAATGGGGTCTGGGAATGAGATTAGACAATACCATAAGCTATCCTTACCAAATGGCTTTGGGTGCTATCCAGGACGACAGTTTGGTGTATGAGTTGGGTTGTGAGGTTGCACGCCAAATAAAACGTACCGGCCTTCACCTTAATTTTGCACCGGTGGTAGATGTAAATAACAATCCCAACAACCCGGTAATTAATTACCGCTCTTTTGGTGAAAATAAAGAAAACGTTTCCCGCAAAGGAATTGCTTATATGAGGGGTATGCAAGATGCTAATTTATTGACATCGGCCAAGCATTTTCCCGGACACGGAGATACCGATACCGATTCCCATTATGCACTGCCCCAAATAAACCACCCTTTTGAAAGATTAGATTCCTTAGAAATGTATCCTTTTAAAGAATTAATAGACGCCGGAATTGGAGGTGTGATGGTAGCGCATCTAAATATTCCCGCGCTAGATTCTACCGGGGTGCCTTCAACCTTGTCAAAATCTATTATTACCGGTATTCTTAAAGATAGCTTAGGATTTAAAGGGTTAATTGTAACCGATGCCATGAATATGAAAGGGGTAACCGCCGGAAACGAACCCGGTGTTGTAGATAAAGACGCTATTTTGGCCGGAAATGATCTTTTAGAGTTTACCGAAGATGTTCCAAGAGCTATTGAGGAGGTTACTAAAGCTGTGCAGCAAGGCCTAATTACCCAGGCAGCATTAGATGAAAGAGTGAGAAAAATTTTGGCGGTTAAACAATGGGTTGGCTTAAATGAGTTTAAAGCGCAAAGCCCTAAAAATATTTTGAAGGAGATAAACACTCCTAAAGCAAAATTTTTAAACAGAAAACTGGTAGAAGCCTCACTTACCGTATTAAGGAATAAAAACAGCATTTTACCTTTAAGAAAACTGGATACTTTAAAGATTGCTTCAATATCTTTTGGAGCTTCCGGGCAAACTGAATTTCAGAAAAGCCTAAATCTTTATACCGAAGTAAAAAACTTCCAGTTAAAGGCCGGTGCAAGTGCTTCTGAAGTAGCAAAAATCAAAGAAAAACTTTCAGCATATAACCTGGTTATTGGTGGAATTCACGACGATAGCCGTTTTCCCCGCAATACGATGAAATTCTCTAAACCGGTAAAAGATTTTATTGCAGAACTTGCCGGGGAAGAGCATACGGTTTTTAGCTATTTTAAAAATCCGTATTCCTTAAATAAGCTTGATGGGATTGAAAATGCTGCCGGTTTGGTTTTAACCTACCAGGATACCAAAACCACACAAGACCTTGCCGCCCAGCTTATTTTTGGTGGGGTAGGAGCCAATGGAAGACTTCCTGTGAGCGTTGGTGAGAAGTTTAAATCTGGAGACGGATTGGATGTTAAGGGGAAAATAAGGTTAAAATATACACTACCTGAAGATGCCGGGATGAATTCTAATGTGCTGTATGGAGGTGTAGATTCTTTAATGCACGAAGCCATAAAAAAAAAAGCGACGCCGGGAGGGCAAATTTTAGTCGCTAAAGATGGAAAGGTAGTATTGCATAAAGCCTATGGTTTCCATAAATATAGTGATACCGTAAGAGTAAAAAAAAACGATATCTACGACCTGGCTTCGGTAACCAAAATTTCTTCGGCTTTACCGGCTTTAATGAAGTTGCACGATGAAGGGAAATTTGAACTTGATGCCGGTATAGAAGATTATTTACCGTATTTTAAGAATTCAAATAAAGCAGAGGTTCCTTTTAGGCAAATCCTTGCTCACCAGGCCAGGTTTAAGCCCTGGATTCCCTATTGGAGAAATACGCTTCGTGAAAACGGAAGTCACAAATGGTTTACCTTTAAAAAAGATTCTTCCAGGCGCTTTCCTGTAAAAGTGAGTGAAGATTTATGGTTACATCGCAATTACCAGAAGAAGATATTTAAAGCTATTAAAAAGTCAGACTTGGAAGACGAGGCGAAATATAAATATTCGGGTCTGGTTTTTTATTTATTGCCCTCAATAGTTGAAGAGATTTCCGGGGAAGATTTCAGAAAATATATCAATGAAAATTTTTATAATAAACTGGGTGCTACAAGCTTAGGTTATAACCCGCTGGAGCGCTTTGAAAAAAGCCGAATAGTCCCTACCGAACACGATTATTTATTCCGAAAAAAACCAATTCATGGAATGGTGCACGATGAAGGTGCAATAATGATGGGTGGTATTTCTGCCAACGCCGGACTTTTCTCTAACGCCAACGATCTTGCAAAACTGATGCAGATGTACCTTAATATGGGCGAATATGGAGGGGAGCGTTATATTGAAGAAGAAACCTTAAAGGAATGGAGTACAGCCCAGTTTCCCGAAAATAACAATCACCGGGGGATAGGTTTTGATAAACCTTATTTAGAATATAAAGGCGAAAGCAGCAATACGGCAAAAGATGCCAGCAAAGCCAGTTTTGGCCATACAGGCTTTACGGGAATTTATGCCTGGGTAGACCCTGCCGAAGATTTGCTTTACCTGTTTCTTTCTAACCGGGTTTTACCTACAAGGGAAAATACAAGACTATACCAATTAAATACCAGAACTAATATACAGCAGGTTTTATATGATGCTATAGAGGAATAGTGTTTTAAGATTGGTTTATTGGCACCGCCAAAGGATGTAATACCCCTGGACTTGCCTCGAAATTAATAATTTGTTTTCAACGAATGCCTCGTGGACTTTTTCCAAGTTGATTTATTAATAAATATTCTGAATTAAAGAATAGATTCCTTAAACACTTTACATATTATCTAATAAAGTATATATTTGTTTGAATTTTTCGCAAACCATTCGAAGTATATGAACCGTAAATGCCCCCCCATCCTAATTACCCTACTACTTCTATCTTCTAACCCTTTTTTTGCACAAAACAGCTTAAAAGGAAAACTGGTAAATGAAGCCAGTGAACCGGTGGCATTTGCCAATGTTATTTTATTAAATTCACAAGATTCTACTTCTGTCTATAAAGGGGTTATTTCAGAAGATAATGGGGAGTTTTCTTTTAAGGAAGTTCCATCTGATAAATACCTCTTAAAAGTGAGTTTTGTAGGTTACGAAGAATATCTACGTGAGATTTCAGTAAATTCTGATAAAAAATTAAAGAAAATAATCTTAAAAGAAGCTGCCTCAAATTTAGATGAGGTAACTATTAAAACCCGTAAACCAAATATTAGACGAAGCATAGACCGTATTACCTTTGATGTTGAAAACTCAACACTTTCCAGCGGAAACAGCTGGGATATTTTGCGACAAACCCCGGGAGTAATTATAAACCAGGGGCAATTGCAGGTTAGGAATGCCGGGGTAAGTGTTTATATAAACGATAGGAAAGTACAATTAACTGCCAATGAACTACAAAACCTTTTACAAAGTTATTCGGCCGAAAATATTAGTTCGGTTGAGGTAATTACCAATCCGCCGGCACGTTATGAAGCTGAAGGCGGTGCTATTCTAAATATTAATACCACTTCAGCTATATCTCCCGGTTATAAAGGAAGTATAGAAGGAGCATACACACAGGGCATCGTTCCGAAGTACCTTTTGGGAACCAGTCATTATTGGAAAGGCGAAAAATTAAATGTGTTTGCTAATTATACTTTTAGCCCCCGAAAGGAAATAAAACGGGATGATAGTTATATCAACTTTAACACTGTAAATATTTGGGATACAGATTTTGAGCGCATAACGAATTCGCAGGCGCATAACGCCAATATTATCTTCGACTACGATTTAGATGCATATAATAAGTTGAGCTTTTCTTCTAATCTCTTGTTTTCACCCGATAAAACTTTTGATAATTCGCTGGAAACCAATAATGTGACTATGTACTATATTCCCACCTATTCTTTTCTAACCAATAGTGGTGTAACTACCGATGATAGTAATGTTGCATTAGATTTAAGTTATATTCACAGTTTTGAAAATGGGGGAACTATTTCGGCCGGGGCTCACTATACCAAATTTAACCAGGAGAGAGATCAAATGGTGGAAACCAATTATTTTTCAGGAAATGGTGAAATGGTGAATAATATTACCTTTAATACCGAAGCAATTCAGGATATCAACATTTTTACCGCCCAAATAGATTTAAGTACGAGTCTTGGGGCAACCGCATTTAAAAGCGGACTTAAATTATCGAGTATAGATTCAGAAAGTGGGATCGATTTCTTTAATGCCGAAAGCCTGGAAGAATTGTACGATAATCTTTCAGACGAATTTCATTACGATGAAAATGTGTATGCATTGTATGCCAGTGCCACCCGCGACTGGGAACAGTGGAGCGCAAAGTTGGGGCTAAGAGGAGAATATACCGATCTTTTAGGAATGTCTTTTTCAACCGATGAATTAAACAGTCAGGAATATTTTGAATTATTTCCTACCGCTTACCTACAATACCGGGCTTCAGATAAGCATAGCTTTACCCTGGATTACAGCAGAAGAATTGAACGCCCGCGTTATGAAAGTTTAAATCCATTCCGCTATTTTCTAAATGAAAACGATTTTAATGCGGGAAACCCGAATTTACGTGCTGCAATTAGTAATAATTTCAACCTAAATTATACCTTAATGCAGAAGTATTTTTTTGATATTTATTATAGGGATAATGGCAGGTCTCCGGCTAGTTTGGCCTTTCAGGACAATCAAAATTTAACTATAAGAAGAATGCAGGCAAATCTTTTGGAGAGTAAAAGTTACGGCCTGGATGTGCTGCACGGGCGTTCTGTTTTTGGTTGGTGGTATACACAATTATATGCCTCTTTATTTCACGAAGAGAATAAATTTCTTGCTGTAGAGAGTGATAATGCCAAAGTAACCAATGAGATTGATGCGGTTTATACCCAGTTATACAATTCTTTTACACTATCAAAAGATGGTACTTTTTCGGGTAACTTAAGCTTTACCTATGTTTCAGATTTTATTTCAGGATCTTATAATTTTGATCCTTTTTCAACCTTAAATATTGGTTTTAGAAAAACACTTTGGAACAATCGTGCAGAATTAAGCCTAAATATCCACGATATTTTTAATGATACTAATACCAGGCTTACTTCCCGGTATCTAAACCAGGATAATTCATTTTTTGCCCGTGAGGAAATGCGTTATGTTAGGCTTGGGTTTAAGTATAACTTCGGAAACTTTAGGCTAAAAGATAATCAACGTAGCATAGAAGCGGCTGAAAGGGATAGGTTGTAAAGGACCGAATATGCTTTATTCCGTCAAGCTGAACTTATTTCAGCTTCTAAACCTATACTGAAATTATATCTTGTTAGATCCCCGAAAAAAAATCGAGGCAGGCTTTAAAATAAATTCAGGATGAGGGTTTATAGGGAAAATCCGATTTAACTCCCTGCTTTTGGGAGGCTTGGGGTGGGCTTACTTTTTTTGTACTTTTGCACTCCAAAATAAATTAAAGTGGCTAAAATAGGAAATATAGATGTAGGAGACTTCCCGTTGCTGTTGGCACCGATGGAAGATGTGAGTGACCCGCCATTTCGGGCGCTTTGCAAAGAGCAGGGAGCAGATGTGGTTTATACCGAGTTTATTTCTTCAGAAGGGCTTATTCGCGACGCCGCGAAAAGTACCATGAAACTTGATATTTATGAAAAAGAACGCCCGGTAGGTATTCAAATTTTTGGAGCCAACCTGGAATCTATGCTGCAATCGGTAGAAATTGTAGAGAAATCCAATCCCGATATTATTGATATCAATTTTGGTTGCCCTGTTAAAAAAGTAGTTTCCAAAGGTGCCGGGGCCGGTATTTTAAAAGATATAGATCTTATGGTTTCCCTTACAGAAGCCATGGTGAAACATACTAACCTGCCGATAACCGTAAAAACCCGATTGGGTTGGGATAATGACTCTATAAAAATTGTTGAGGTTGCCGAAAGGTTACAGGATGTAGGCTGTAAAGCCATTTCTATTCACGGAAGAACCCGTGTACAAATGTATAAGGGCGAAGCTGATTGGGCACCAATTTCCGAAGTGAAGAATAACCCGCGAATGCATATTCCGGTTTTTGGAAATGGCGATGTAGATACGCCCGAAAGAGCAGTGGAAATGAGGGATAAATTTGGTCTGGACGGAGCCATGATTGGTCGTGCGGCTATTGGTTATCCCTGGTTTTTTAGAGAGGTAAAACATTATTTTGAAACCGGAGAGCACTTAGCGCCACCAACAATGATAGAACGTTTAGATGCTGCAAGGCGTCATTTACAAATGTCCATTGACTGGAAAGGGGAAAAGTTGGGTGTTTTTGAAACCCGAAGACATTATACGAATTACTTTAAAGGAATACCACATTTTAAAGAATACCGAATGAAAATGGTGACCAGCGATGATGCTGTAGATGTTTTTGCGGCTTTTGATGAGGTAGAACGCGACTTTTCTGATTTTCAGTTTGCTTAAACATAATTTAGTCATCCTGAACTTGTTTCAGGATCTAATACCTTAGAAATAGTATTTCGGAAGTTTACTTATTTTTTAAAAAATAAAAAGAACCCTTCTCTTTATTTTAAGGGTAGTTGGAGTGGTTTCTTTTTATAGTGCTTTTGTGTTTTTATTTTGTGGATGTTTAACCACCCCCTTTCTTCAGCTACGCTGAATTCATTCCCCTCCTTGAGAAGGAGGGGAGCTGTTATCTCCGTCATCCTGAATTTATTTCAGGACCTAATTATTTACAAGTAGGAATTCTGTTTTTATTTATACGTTTTTAGAAACAATAAAGCTCCTCCCTTTATTTTCAAGGGGAGGTGGTCGCCAGGTCTAAGGGATTTCAGGTTGCAGAATTTTTGCGTTCTTAACTTGTTGAGTATTTAACCACCCCTTTCTTCAGCTACGCTGAATTCATTCCCCTCCTTGGGAAGGTGGGGAGCTGTTATCTCCGTCATCGTGAATTTATTTCAGGGTCTAATTATTTACAAGTATGAATTCTGATTTTATTTATACATTTTTAGAAACAATAAAGCTCCTCCCTTTATTTTCAAGGGGAGGTGGTCGCCAGGTTTGAGGGGTTTTATGTTGCAGAATTTTTGTGTTTTTATTTTGTGAGTGTTTAACCACCCCTTTCTTCAGCTACGCTGAATTCATTCCCCTCCTTGGGAAGGAGGGGAGCGTTTAAAGTTATAAGATTCGTGTATTCATGGCCAGCTAATATACCAGAGGGGTTTTACACCGCCTTTAAAGCTTTTTTACTACTTCCAGCCGCAATAAAAGACGCGAGCAGCCCCAGGATTCCTATGGTAAAAATCACGATTAAAATATTTTCAAGCGTGATAGCTACGGGATAAGGAAGGCTGGGTGTAATCATAACCAAATTGAATTGCAATTGGAGAAATACTAAGAGGATTGCAGCCGATAAGCCTACGGCGCCGCCAATAAGCGTCATGAGTATTCCCTGGGTAAAGAAAATCTTTTTTATTTGACGTTCAGAAGCTCCCAGGTTAAACAGGGTTTTAATATTCTCCCGTTTATCCAGAATTACCATAATTATTGAGCCTACAACATTAAAAAGCGCAATAATTAAAACCAGGGTAAAAATAAGATAGACCGCAAGATTTTCGGTATTGAGCATTTTATAGAGCATCTCGTTGAGTTGCGCACGGTTTTTTATAATTATTTCATCGCCAAACAGGGCTTTAATCTGCTGGGTTACCAGTTCAGCGTCTGCATTTGGAGCTATTTTAATTTCTACAGCCGAAAAAGTATTTTCGTCTAATTCTAAAAGGTTTCGGGCAAAACTAAGGTTAGAAAACACATATTTGTCATCTAATTCTTCATTTACGCTGTAAATCCCGCTAACTATAACTTTTTCCTGGTTAAAAGCCTGGCCTGGGTTTAAGCCGGTAATTTGCCCTTTTCCCGGGCGCGGCACCATAATATTTAATAGGTGCTGGTAATTAAAAATGCTAAGCCCCAGTTTTCGGGAAATAGTATTGCCAACTACCACCTGTGCCTCGCTATTGGTTAACCACGAACCGGAAACTGCACTGTCTATTTGGGTTACCTGCCGGTAATTTTTATCTACCCCTTTTATAAATGCTGTATGGTTTTTATTGCGATAGTCAAGGAAAATGCGTTCTTCAATAATTTTACTAAAGCTTGAAACTCCTTCAATTTCAATTAATTCTGCTGCTTTATTTTCAGGGAACTGAAATGTTTTTCCGCTTGACGGTAATATTTTTAAATCGGGATCAAATTTATTGGAAAAAGAAAGGCTAAAGTCTTTGAGACCGGCGAAGCCCGAGAGCACAATAAATAGCGAAAAAGCCCCTGCAAATACACCCACAGCGGCAATAATGGTAATAATATTAATAGCATTATTGCTGCTTTTGCTAAACAAATAGCGCCTGGCGATGTAAAAGGGGAACTTCAAATTAAGATTTTTTGCGACGCTCCAATAAATCTGGATTAGAGATAGGGTCTTCCTCGCCTTTAATAGACTTTTCTATGTTTTCTATATATTCCAGCGAATCGTCCAGGTAGTAATTAATTTCAGGCATTTTTCTAAGTTGATGTTTGGTGCGCTGTGCCAACTCGTGCTTTATCTTAGACTTTCCAAGATTGATTTCTTCAATAACTTCCTGCGCATGTTTCTGCGGAAAAATGCTAACATAAGCCTTTGCTATAGAAAGGTCTGTGGTCACTTTTACTTTAGAGACCGAAATAATTACTCCTGTTCTCCCGGCATCTTTTAGGTTTTTTTGCAGGATATCGGCTAGATCGCGCTGCAAAACCCCTCCTATTTTCTTTTGTCTGTTTGTCTCTTCCATACGGCAAAAATACTACAATAAATTGGTATGCGCATAAGATCTTAGGTTGATGCGTGTTCTAATGCTTTTTGAATATATAAAATTAGAAGTTTAACTTGCTGCATCTACTTAAAAATAGAAAAATGAAGAAAATTGAGCATATTGGGATTGCCGTAAAAGATCTGGAAGCGGCAAATGCCACTTATAAAGCGGTTTTTGGGAGTGAGCATTATAAAACCGAAACCGTGGAAAGTGAGGGAGTGAGTACCTCTTTTTTTAAAATTGGTGAGAGTAAAATTGAATTACTGGCGGCTACAAATCCTGAAAGCCCTATTGCAAAGTTTATTGAAAAGCGTGGCGAAGGAATTCACCATATGGCCTTTGCGGTAGATGATATTAAAGCCGAAATCGCCCGATTGGAAAAAGAAGGTTTTAAGCTGATAAATACCGAACCCAAAGCGGGCGCCGATAATAAGTTGGTGGCTTTTATGCATCCTAAAAGCAGTCACGGGGTTTTGGTAGAATTATGCCAGGAAAAGTAAACGAATTTCTAAAAGTGGGACTCCGGAATAAAAACTGATGAAGGAAAATTGGATTTAGTCTTGCAGGGATTGAAAATATATACTAATATTGCACTCCTAAAATTCGGGTATTGTTGAAATACTTGAATTGGTCCTATAGCTCAGCTGGTTAGAGCACTTGACTCATAATCAAGGGGTCCCTGGTTCGAGCCCAGGTGGGACCACTGTTAAACAAAGGCTTCACGAGGTTTTACCTGTGAAGCCTTTTTTCATTTGCACATAATTTGCACATACAGTTTCTTTAAGGATCAAGACCATTTTCTGGGTTTTTGCTTTTTTAAGCAAATAATTTTTCGAGTCTAAATAGGAAGAACTCGGTATTTCTTACTCCTCTTAATTG